>VGQL01000015.1 GCA_016882415.1 Cyanobacteria bacterium M_DeepCast_200m_mx_001 | reverse complement strand
CAGCGCCTGGGTGAGATGGAGGTGTGGGCCCTGGAGGCCTATGGCGCCGCCTACACCCTGCAGGAACTGCTCACCGTCAAGTCCGACGACATGCAGGGCCGCAACGAGGCGCTCAACGCCATCGTGAAGGGCAAGCCCATCCCCCGCCCCGGCACCCCCGAGTCGTTCAAGGTGCTGATGCGCGAGCTCCAGTCCCTGGGTCTCGACATCGCGGTGTACACCGACGCCGGTGAAGAGGTCGACCTGATGCAGGACGTCAACCCCCGCCGCAGCACGCCCAACCGGCCCACCTATGAATCCCTCGGCGTCGCGGATTACGACGACGACTGACTCCGTTCCGTTCCCTTCGATCTCAATCCGCGCGCTCCACGGCCATGACCAACAGCAATCTCCGCACCGAGAACCACTTCGACTACGTCAAGATCACGCTGGCTTCGCCCGAGCGGATCATGCAGTGGGGGCAGCGCACGCTGCCCAACGGTCAGGTGGTGGGTGAGGTCACCAAACCCGAAACCATCAACTACCGCACGCTGAAGCCCGAAATGGACGGGCTCTTCTGCGAAAAGATCTTCGGTCCCTCCAAGGACTGGGAGTGCCACTGCGGTAAGTACAAGCGGGTGCGGCACCGCGGCATCGTCTGCGAGCGCTGCGGCGTGGAGGTCACCGAGAGCCGGGTGCGCCGGCACCGCATGGGCTTCATCAAGCTGGCGGCCCCCGTGTCCCACGTCTGGTACCTGAAGGGGATCCCCAGCTACGTGGCCATCCTGCTGGACATGCCCCTGCGGGATGTGGAGCAGATCGTCTACTTCAACTGCTACGTGGTGCTCGATCCGGGCGACCACAAGGACCTCACCTACAAGCAGCTGCTCACTGAAGACGAGTGGCTGGAGATCGAAGACGAGATCTACGCCGAAGATTCGGAGATTGAGAACGAGCCCACCGTGGGCATCGGCGCTGAAGCCCTCAAGCAGCTGCTCGAGGACCTCGACCTGCCGGTGGTGGCGGAACAGCTGCGCGAGGAGATCGCCGGCTCCAAGGGCCAGAAGCGGGCCAAGTTGATCAAGCGCCTGCGCGTGATCGACAACTTCATCGCCACCAGCGCCCGCCCCGAGTGGATGGTGCTGGATGTGATCCCCGTGATCCCGCCGGACCTGCGCCCGATGGTGCAGCTCGATGGCGGCCGCTTCGCCACCTCCGACCTCAACGATCTCTACCGGCGGGTGATCAACCGCAACAACCGCCTGGCGCGGTTGCAGGAGATCCTGGCTCCGGAAATCATCGTCCGCAATGAGAAGCGGATGCTGCAGGAGGCCGTCGATGCCCTGATCGACAACGGCCGCCGCGGCCGCACCGTGGTGGGCGCCAACAACCGCCCCCTGAAGTCCCTCAGCGACATCATCGAGGGCAAGCAGGGCCGCTTCCGTCAGAACCTCCTGGGTAAGCGCGTCGACTACTCCGGCCGCTCCGTGATCGTGGTGGGTCCGAAGCTGAAGATGCACCAGTGCGGTCTGCCCAAGGAGATGGCGATCGAGCTGTTCCAGCCGTTCGTGATCCACCGCCTGATCCGCCAGAACATCGTCAACAACATCAAGGCCGCCAAGAAACTGATTCAGCGCGCCGACGATGAGGTGATGCAGGTGCTGCAGGAGGTGATCGAAGGGCACCCGATCCTGCTGAACCGCGCCCCGACGCTGCACCGCCTCGGCATTCAGGCCTTCGAGCCCAAGCTGGTGGATGGCCGCGCCATCCAGCTGCACCCCCTGGTGTGCCCCGCCTTCAACGCCGACTTCGACGGTGACCAGATGGCCGTGCACGTGCCCCTGGCGATCGAGGCCCAGACCGAGGCCCGCATGCTGATGCTGGCCAGCAACAACATCCTGTCGCCGGCCACCGGCGAGCCGATCATCACCCCGTCCCAGGACATGGTGCTCGGTGCCTACTACCTGACCGCCGTGCAGCCCGGCAGCGCCAAGCCGGAGTTCGGCGACCGCAGCCGCACCTTCGCCGGCCTGCGCGATGTGCTCAGCGCCTTCGATGAGAAGCACCTCACCATGCACGACTGGGTGTGGGTGCGCTTCAACGGCGACGTGGACAGCGAGGACGAGGGCAAGGAGCCGCTGAAGAGCGAAACCCTCAGCGATGGCACCCGCATTGAGCAGTGGAGCTACCGCCGCGATCGCCTCGATGAGGACGGAGCCCTGATCAGCCGCTATCTGCTCACCACCGTGGGCCGTGTGGTGATGAACAGCACGATCATCGACGCGGTGGCAGCCGCCTGAGATCCCGAACTCGTACCCCCTAATCCCATCCCTGTTCGCGCGCAGCCATGACCGCCACTCCCGCCAAGAAAACCAGCAAGAAGAGCAGCAAGAAGGCCGCTGCTGAGGAAGCCGCCGCACCGGTGCTCGGCGCCTCCGCTCCCCTGAGCAAGGCGGCACCGCCGTTCCGTAACCGCACGATCGACAAGAAGCAGCTGCGGAACCTGATGGCGTGGGCCTACAAGAACCACGGCACCGCCGCCACCGCCTCCATGGCGGATGAGCTCAAGGACCTGGGCTTCCACTACGCCACCCAGGCCGCCGTGTCGATCTCCGTGGACGACCTGCGCATCCCCGGGGAGAAGGCCCGTCTGCTGGAGGAGGCCGAGCAGCAGATCACCGACACCGAGGAGCGCTACCGCCTCGGCGAAATCACCGAGGTGGAACGTCACACCAAGGTGATCGACACCTGGACGGAAACCAACGAGCGTCTGGTTGAGGAGGTCAAGAAGAACTTCAACGACAACGACCCGCTCAACTCGGTCTGGATGATGGCCAACTCCGGCGCCCGGGGGAACATGTCCCAGGTGCGTCAGCTGGTGGGGATGCGCGGCCTGATGGCCAACCCCCAGGGCGAGATCATCGACCTTCCGATCCGCACCAACTTCCGCGAGGGGCTGACGGTCACCGAATACGTGATCTCCTCCTACGGCGCCCGCAAGGGTCTGGTGGACACCGCCCTGCGCACCGCCGACTCCGGCTACCTCACCCGCCGTCTGGTGGACGTGGCCCAGGACGTGATCGTGCGCGAGGACGACTGCGGCACCACCCGTGGCATCCCCATCGACGCCGATGACAAGGGCCGTTTCGCCGCCAAGCTGGTGGGCCGCCTGGCGGCCGAGCCCGTGCTCGACGCCGATGGCTCCGTGATCGTCGACCGCGACGGTGAGATCGACGCCCCCACCACCGCCCGCATCGAAGCCGCCGGTGTCAAAACCGTGGTGGTGCGCTCGCCGCTCACCTGCGAGGCCGCCCGCTCCGTGTGCCGCAAGTGCTACGGCTGGGCCCTGGCCCACAACGAACTGGTCGACCTCGGCGAAGCCGTGGGCATCGTGGCCGCCCAGTCCATCGGTGAGCCGGGCACCCAGCTCACCATGCGCACCTTCCACACCGGTGGTGTGTCCACGGCCGAAACCGGCGTGGTGCGCTCCCAGGTGGCCGGCACCATCGACTTCGACAGCAAGGCCCGCGTGCGCCCCTTCCGCACCCCCCACGGTGTGGAGGCCCAGATCGCTGAAACCGATTTCACCCTCACCGTGAAGCCCAGCGGCAGCGGCAAGGCCCAGAAGCTGGCGATCACCTCCGGTTCGATCCTGTTCGTGGATGCCGGCTCGGAGACCCCCGCCGACGTGATGCTGGCTCAGATCTCTTCCGGCGCCGCCGTGAAGAAGAGTGTGGAGAAGGCCACCAAGGACGTGATCTGCGACCTGGCCGGCCAGGTGCGCTACGAGGATGTGATCCAGCCCAAGGAGGTCACTGACCGCCAGGGCAACATCACCCTCAAGGCCCAACGCCTCGGTCGCCTGTGGGTGTACAGCGGCGACGTCTACAACCTCCCCCCCAACGCCCAGCCGGTGGTGAAGGGCAACAGGAAGGTGACCACCGGTGAGGTGCTGGCGGAGAGCCGCCTGGTGAGCGAGTACGGCGGTGCCGTGCGTCTGCGCGAAAGCGCCGGCGATTCCCGTGAGGTGCAGATCGTCACCACCAGCCTCACCCTCAAGGACTGCAAGCTCGTGGGTGAATCCACCCACTCCGGTGAGCTGTGGCACCTGGAGGGCAAGGACAACATCCGCTACCGCCTCAACACCCACCCGGGCACCAAGATCAGCAACGGCGAGGTGATCGCCGAGCTGGCGGACGACCGCTTCCGCACCCAGACCGGTGGCACCGTGAAGTACGCCCCCGGCCTGGCCATCAAGAAGGCCCGCAGCGCCAAGAACGGCTACGAGGTGAGCAAGGGCGGCACCCTGCTCTGGATCCCGCAGGAAACCCACGAGATCAACAAGGACATCTCCCTGTTGATGATCGAGGACGGCCAGTGGATCGAGGCCGGCACCGAGGTGGTGAAGGACATCTTCAGCCAGACCGCCGGCATCGTGACGGTGACCCAGAAGAACGACATCCTGCGGGAGATCATCGTTCGCTCCGGCAAGCTCCACCACGTCTCCGACGCCAAGACCGTTGCCCGCTACAGCGACGGCAAGATGGTCAACCCCGGCGAGGAGATCGCCAAGGGTCTCAAGGCCGAGGCCATGGTGTTTGTGGAGGCGGTGGACACCTCCGATGGCGGAGCCCTGTTGCTGCGCCCCGTGGAGGAGTACCGCATCCCCGATGAGGCCCACCTGCCCGAGCTCGGCAGCGTCAAGCAGTCGAATGGCCCCAGCCTCAGCCTCAAGGCCACCCAGCGCCTGGCCTTCAAGGACGGTGAGCTGATCAAGAGCGTAGAGGGGGTGGAGTTGCTCAAGACGCAGCTGATCCTCGAAACCCACGACACCACCCCGCAGATGACCGTGGATGTGGAGTCGGTGCCCGACAAGCGTGCCAAGACCATCGATCGTCTGCAGCTGGTGATCCTCGAGAGCCTGCTGGTGCGCCGCGACACCCTCTCCGACGCCAGCCACGGCTCCACCCATACGGAGCTGTCCGTCAACGACGGCGACAGCGTCAAGGCCGGTGATGTGGTGGCCACCACCCAGATCCTCTGCAAGGAGGACGGCGTGCTGGCCCTGCCCGATGGTGTGGAGGGTGAGCCGATTCGCCGCCTGATCGTGGAGCGCGCCAGCGACACCCGCAGCATCGACCTGGGCTCCGCCAAGCCCACCGTGACGGAAGGGCAGCGCATCGTCGATGGCGACCCGCTGGCCAAGGGGGTGGATGCCCCCTGCTGCGGCCAGGTGGAAACCGTGACGGGCAACACGATCACCATCCGCATGGGCCGCCCCTACATGGTGTCGCCCGATTCGGTGTTGCACGTGCGCGACGGCGAGCTGGTGCAGCGTGGTGATTCCCTGGCCCTGCTGGTGTTCGAGCGCCAGAAGACCGGTGACATCGTGCAGGGTCTGCCCCGCATCGAAGAGCTCCTGGAGGCCCGCCGCCCGCGGGAATCGGCGGTGCTCTGCCGCAAGAGCGGCACCGTGGAGATCAAGCAGGGCGAGGACGACGATTCCACCGCCGTAACGGTGATCGAAGCCGACGATGCCATCAGCGAGTATCCGATCCTGTTGGGTCGCAACGTGATGGTGAGCGACGCCCAGCAGGTGAGCGCCGGTGAACTGCTCACCGACGGTCCCATCAACCCCCACGAGTTGCTGGAGTGCTTCTTCGAAGACCTGCGCAGCCGCAAGCCCACCCTGGAGGCGGCCCAGGAGGCCATCTCCAAGCTGCAGTTCCGCCTGGTGCAGGAAGTGCAGAACGTCTACAAGTCCCAGGGCGTCACCATCGATGACAAGCACATCGAAGTGATCGTGCGGCAGATGACCAGCAAGGTGCGCATCGAGGATGCGGGCGACACCACCCTGCTGCCCGGCGAGCTGATCGAGCTGCGCCAGGTGGAGCAGGTGAACAGCGCCATGGCGATCACCGGCGGTGCACCCGCCGAGTTCACCCCGGTGCTGCTGGGTATCACCAAGGCGTCGCTCAACACCGACAGCTTCATCTCCGCCGCCTCCTTCCAGGAGACCACCCGTGTGCTCACCGAGGCGGCCATCGAAGGCAAGAGCGACTGGCTGCGCGGTCTCAAGGAGAACGTGATCATCGGCCGCCTGATCCCCGCCGGCACCGGCTTCAGCGGCTTCGAAGAGGAGCTGCGGGCCGAGGCGGGTCCCCACCCGGACATCCTCGATGAGGACGGCGGCGGCTACCGCCGCATGCAGAACCTGCGCCCGGATTACACCGTGGACATGCCGGCCGCCCCGTCGGCCACCAGCGCCGGTGCCCTGCTCGATGATCCCTCCGACGCCGACCTGGAGGCCACCCGCAGCCGCCACGGCATCGAGGCGGCCGCCAGCAACCTGGCGGCTTTCACCCGCCCCAGCCTCGATGAGGTGATGGAGGAGGAGCTGATCGCCGATCCGGGGGCCCTCGAGGGTCTGCAGGAGGAGGGTCTGCTCACCGACGAGTGAGCGGATCCGCCATTCTTTCCGTGATCCCCATCCCCAGCCGCCGCCCTCGGCCATGATCCAGCCCAAGCTCGTGCCGCAGCGGCGTCTGCCCCGCTACGGCTTCCACACCCACACCGAACGCCTCAATGGCCGGGTGGCCATGCTCGGCTTCATCGCCCTGCTGGTGGTGGAGGTGCAGCTGGGCCATGGCCTGCTGGTCTGGCCCTGATGGCCACTCCCCTGCTGGGGATGGGCCGCACGGCCCTGGAACAGTGGGCTGAACAGCACGGCCAGGCCGCCTTCCGCGGTCGGCAACTGCACGATTGGCTCTACGCCAAGGGGGCCCGCAGCCTCGAGCAGGTGTCGGTGCTGCCCAAGGCCTTCCGGGAGCAGCTGGCCGCCGCCCCGCCGGCGGGGGCCGCCGACTGGATCGGCCGCTCCCGCGAGCTGCACCGCAGCGTGGCCCGCGATGGCACCACCAAGCTGCTGCTGGGCACCCACGACGGCCTCAGCCTCGAGACCGTGGGCATTCCCGCCGACGGCCGGCTCACGGTGTGCGTGAGCTCCCAGGTTGGCTGTCCCATGGCCTGCCGCTTCTGCGCCACCGGCAAGGGGGGGCTGCAGCGCTCCCTGGCGGTGCACGAGATCGTCGACCAGGTGCTCAGCGTGCGCGAGGTGATGGGGCAGCGCCCCAGCCACGTGGTGTTCATGGGCATGGGGGAGCCGTTGCTCAATATCGACGCGGTGTTGGCGGCGATCGATTGCCTCTGCACCGACCTGGGCATGGCCCAGCGGCAGATCACCGTGAGCACCGTGGGGGTGGCCCGCACCCTGCCGCAGCTGGCGGAGCTGGCCCTGCAGCGCTTGGGGCGCGCCCAGTTCACCCTGGCGGTGAGCCTGCACGCCCCGGATCAGGCCCTGCGGGAGCAGTTGATCCCCACCGCCCACGCCTACCCGATCGAGGCCCTGCTGGAGGACTGCCGCCGTTACGTGGCGATCACCGGCCGCCGCGTCAGCTTCGAATACATCCTGCTGGGGGGGCTCAATGACCACCCCCGCCACGCCAAGGCCCTGGCCCAGCTGCTGCGTGGGTTCCAGAGCCACGTGAACCTGATCCCCTACAACCCCATCGCCGAGGAGGAATTCCAGCGCCCCACCCCAGCGGCGGTGGAGGCCTTCCGCCGCAGCCTGCAGGACCAGCACGTGGCCGTGAGCGTGCGGGCCAGCCGCGGGCTCGATGCCGATGCCGCCTGCGGCCAGCTGCGCCGTCGCCTGGAGGGGAGCCTGCAGCCCGCTCAGTCGCCGGGGTAGGCGCCGCGGGCCTGGGCCTCATCCCAGGGGGTCACCAGCACCATCAGCAGGAAGGCCGGCACCGCGGCGGCGGCGGAGATCAGGAAGAAGTGCTCCCAGCCCAGCAGCTTCACCAGCAGCCCGGAGGGGGCCGCCAGCACCTTGCTGCTGACGGCATACACCCCGGAGAGCAGGGCGTACTGGGTGGCGGAGAAGCGCGGGTTGCACAGGCTCATCAGCAGCGCCACAAAGGCGGTGCCCACCAGGCCGCTGGAGAGGTTCTCCAGCAGCACCGCCCCCGCCACCTGCTCCAGGGAGCTCACCCCGGTGCGGGCCACCAGCCAGTAGGCCAGGTTGCCGGCGGCCCCGGCGATGCCGAACAGCCACAGGCTGCGGTTCATGCCCAGCCGGCCGAACAGCACACCCCCCAGCACCACACCGGCCATGGTGGCCAGCACCCCTAGGGCGGATTTCAGCAGGCCGATCTGCCCTTCGCTCAGCCCGGCGGCCACCAGGAATGGCCCCCCCATGGGGGCCAGCAGGCCATCGGGCAGGCGATACAGCAGCACCAGGGCCAGGATCTGCAGGCCCCGGCGGCCGCCGGTGCGGGCCAGAAATTCGCGGATGGGCCCCACCACCGCCTGGCGCAGGTTGCCCACGGGCTGGGCCAGGGGCGGCAGGCGCGGCGCCGCCAGGGTGCAGGGAATCATCAGCAGCATCAGCCCCCCGGCGAAGGCGAAGGCCAGGGGATAGCCGGCGCTGCCGGCGATCAGCAGGGCACCGGAGCCCAGGATCAGGGTGCCGCCCCGGAATCCCAGGGAGTTGGCGGCTGCCCCGGCCCCCCGTTCCCCCTGGGGCAGCAGGTCGGTGCGGTAGGCGTCGATCACGATGTCCTGGGTGGCGCTGAGCACCGCCACCAGCAGGGCCACCAGGCCGATGGCCGTCAGGGTGTGGGGGTCGGTGCTGGGGCGCAGCAGGGCCAGGCTGGCGATGCTCAGCCCCAGCAGCAGCTGCAGCAGGGCGATCCAGCCCCGCCGCCGGTCGGGCCAGGGGATCGGCCAGCGGTCCAGCAGCGGCGCCCATAGCACCTTGATGGCATAGGGCAACCCCGCCAGGGGCAGCAGTCCGATCAGCTCCACCGGCACCCCATGGGTGGCCAGCCAGATCGGCAGCACCTCCCCCAGGCCGCTGTTGGGGGCGCCGCTGGCGAAACCCTCGGCGCTGATGGCCCCCAGGCGCCGCCAACGGTTCCGGGCCTGGTGCCCGGCGGGGCGCTGCGGTGGAGCCATGGGCGCGGCGCCGCGGGGGCGATTCAGGAACGGCCGCAGGCTAGGCGCGTCAAACTGGGGATTCCGCCGCTGAGGCCCGTGCAGTTTTTCCGCTCCACCCTGTTGCCGGCCGCCATCGTGCTGCTGTTCGGCCTGGCCCTGTTCGCCGTGAGCGCCCGCATCTGGCTGCCGGGGGACATGGCGGCCCCGGCACCGATCTCCTGATTCAGACCCAGCCCGCTGATTCGGGGTTGAATCCGCTGCCGGCTTTTACGATCGGCCGATGACTGGCCCGTACCCAGAGTTTTCCCAGAGCCCGGCCGAGTTGGCGCTCGATCCGGAGATGCTCGCCCGGGAGCTGGCCCAGGAGCTGCTGGGGGACCCCCTCGACGAGCTGGAGGGGGCGGAGGCGGCCGCCGCGGATGTGGCGGCGGAATGCGATCTCGGTTTGCAGCTGCTGCAGGGCAACCACGAGGAGTGCATGCAGGGGCTGCGCATCTTCTGTGAACACCGCGACCCCCGCGCTCCGGCGCTGCTGCTGCCCCTGCTGGAGGCCAGCTGCCCGATCCTGCGCATGAGCGCCGTGTATGCCCTGGGGCGCAACCCCGATCTGCAGGCCATCACCCCGCTGTTGGCCCTGCTCCAGAACGACAGCAACGGCTACGTGCGCAAGGCGGTGGCCTGGAGCCTGAGCAGCTACCCGGACGCGCCGGTGATGAACCCCCTGATCCGCGCCCTGGAAACCGACATCGCCGCCGTGCGCCTCTGGGCCGCCAGCGCCCTGGCGGATGCCGGCTCCACGGGCCTGGCTAAGGCGGACCAGGCGGCCGGGCAGCTGCTGCTCGCCCTGCGCATCGACAGCGAGGCGGCGGTGCGCAGCAACAGCGCCTGGTCGCTCGGGCGCCTCTACGGCGACCTGGTGGAGCCCCGCCAGCGGGAGGTGGTGGAGGCGCTGCTGGCGGCGATGCTGCAGGACGGCGACCTGGCGGTGCGGGATGAGGCGCGCCTGGCCCTGGAACAACTGGAGGATCCCCTGGTGCTGGAGCGCCTGCAGACCCTGGTGGACGAGGGCCTGCTGGCCTGAACCGCCAACCTCCGCGCGGCGCGGTTAGCATCCAGCAACCCGTCCACTGCCGGGATGCCCCAGCACACCATCAGCTTTCGGATCCGTCCGGATGGCCGCGTGGAGGAGCTGGTGAGCGGCATCAGCGGCGCTGGCTGTGAGCAGCTCACCGAGCGGATCGAAGCCCGGCTCGGCAACGTTCAACAGCGCCAGCCCACCGCCGAGGCCTACCAGGGCCAGGCCGCCACGGTGAACCCCGAGCAGACCCTCTCCACCCCGGTCACCTGATGTCGCACTTCAGCACCGTCAAGACGGAATTGCGTGATCGCGAAGCCCTCGTGGCGGCCCTGCGCGACCTGGGCCACAACCCCAGCGATGGCGAGCAACCGGTGCGCGGCTACCGCGGTCAGACGGTACTCGCCGACCTGGCGGTGGCCTCCCCGGAGGGCAGCGAGCTCGGCTTCCGCTGGAACCCCACGAGCGGCAGCTATGAGCTGGTGACCGACCTCGACCTCTGGAAGCAGCCCATCCCCGTGGAGCGTTTCCTGGCCAAGCTCACCCAGCAGTACGCCCTGCGCAGCATCCTGGCGGCCTCCCTGGAGGAGGGCTTCCAGGTGACCGAGCAGCGCCAGGCCACCGACGGCTCGATCGAACTGGTGGTGAGCCGCTGGGACGGCTGATCCCCCGGCTGCGGCCATGGTGATGGATCCGTCGGTCGCCTTCCGGGCTCCGGCCGCCACCGGCCCTGAGCCCAGTGGCCGTGAACCGGTACTGGGGGGTGCCCTGCGCCAACAGGCGGTGTGGGTGGATGAGGCGGTGTGCATCGGTTGTCGCTATTGCGCCAACGTGGCCGCCAACACCTTTGTGGTGGAGCCCGACTGGGGCCGCTCCCGGGCCATCCGCCAGGACGGCGACAGCACCGAACGGATCCAGGAGGCGATCGACACCTGCCCCGTGGATTGCATCCATTGGGTGAGCTACGAGCAGCTGCCGGAGCTGGAGCAGCAGAGCCGTGAGCAGGAGTTGCTGCCCCTGGGGCTGCCGAGCCCGGCCCGGCCGCGCCGCACCCTGCCCCGCAGCGCCGGCGGCGCCGCCACCCCCTGATGGCGCCCGTGCCCGTGCGGCGCTTCGGCCGCACCGAACTGCCCATGCCCGTGCTCTCCCTGGGGGGCATGCGTTTCCAGCAGAGCTGGAGTGATCTGCCGGCGGATCGCATCAGCGCCGAGAGCCAGGCCAACCTGCGCCGCATCCTTGAGCACGCCGTGGCGCTGGGGTTCCACCACGTGGAAACGGCCCGCCACTACGGCAGCTCCGAACGGCAGCTCGGGGCCCTGCTGCAGCAGGTGCGCGATCCCCAGCGCATCCTGCAGACCAAGGTGCCCCCCCAGGCGGATGCGGCGGCGTTCGAGGCGGAGCTGGCCACCAGCCTGGAGCGCCTGGGGGTGGATCGGGTCGACCTGCTGGCGATCCACGGCCTCAACCTGCCGGAGCACCTGGAGCACACCCTGCGCCCCGGCGGCTGCCTGGAGGTGGTGCGCCGTTGGCAGGCGGAGGGCCGGGTGGGGTCGGTGGGTTTCTCCACCCATGGGCCCCTGCCCCTGATCCTCGAAGCGATCGAGAGCGACGCCTTCGATTATGTGAATCTGCATTGGTATTACATCCGCCAGGACAACCGGCCGGCCGTCGAGGCGGCCACGGCCCACGACATGGGGGTGTTCGTGATCAGCCCCACCGACAAGGGCGGCCATCTGCACAGCCCCTCGGCCCGCCTGCTGGAGCTGTGCACGCCCCTGCACCCGATTCTGTTCAACGACCTGTTCTGCCTCACGGCTCCAGGGGTGCACACCATCAGCGTGGGAGCTGCCCGAGCGGAGGACCTGGACCGGCACATGCAGGCCGTGGCGCTGCTGCCGGAGGCCGGGGCCCTGTTGCCGCCGATCCAGGGGCGCCTGGAGCAGGCTCGGCTGGAGGCCCTGGGGGCCGACTGGCTGGGCAGCTGGGAGCGGGGGCTGCCCGACTGGCAGGACACCCCGGGCCAGATCAACCTGCCGGTGCTGCTGTGGCTGCACAACCTCCTGCAGGCCTGGGATCTGCAGAGCTATGCCCGGGCCCGCTATGGCCTGCTGGGGGCCGGCAGCCATTGGTTCCCGGGGGCTAACGCCGACGCCCTCGACCACGGGGTGAGCGAGGCGGACCTGCGCCGGGCCCTGGCGGCGAGCCCCTGGGCGGAGCGCATCCCGGCCCTACTGCGGCAGCTGCGGCAGGTGGTGGGGGGAGCACCGCAGCAGCGGCTCAGCCAGGGGGGCTGATCAGCCGGCTGCTGGGGCCTGTCCCAGCGGAAACTTGCTGGGCAGCCCCACCGCCCGCGGGTAGGCCGCCGGGCAGGGGGCGGTGGCTTCCAGCCATAGGGCCGTGCGCTGGCCGCGGCCGCCCGGCAGCTCCCGCTGCTCCTGGCGGCCCAGGCGAGCCTGCAGCGGCTGCAGGGCCCGCTCCAGCTCCCCTTGGTCGCCGGCGTTCCACTGGCCCCGGTAGAGCAGGGCCTGGCCCTGGCCATTGAGCAGGGGCACCAGGTATTCCGCCACCACCGGCGCCGCCGCCACCGCCCGGGCCATGGCCAGGTGGAAGCCGCCGCGGCACCGGCGATCACGGCCGGTGAGCTCCACCCGCTCGCAGCGCAGTGTGACCCGATCCGCCAGCCCCAGGGCCTGGGCCATGGCCTGCACCGCCTGGGTTTTGCGCCCCACGGAATCCACCAGGGTGAGCTGGGCCTGGGGCAGGGCGATGGCCACCGCCAGCCCTGGGAAGCCGCCGCCGGTGCCCACGTCGATGCAGCGCAGCGGCGCCTGCGGCTGGCGCTCCAGCAGGTCCCGCAGGGGCCAGAGGCTGTCGAACACCTGGGCGATCCAGTAGTCATCACCCTCCACCAGCCGGGTGAGGTTGACGCGGCCGTTCCACTGGCGCAGCTGCTCCTGCAGCGCCAGCAGCAGCTCCAGCTGCGGCGGGCTCGGCCGCCAGCCCAGCTCCCTCCACAGGGCGGCATCAGGTGTGGCGGCGGACATCCCCTTGGGCGACTGGCTCGCAGTCTCTAGGATCCCGCAGACCAGGCGCAGCGCCGGTGGCCGTCACCGATCAGCCCAGCTACTACGAGCTGCTTGAGATCGGGCCCGAGGCCAGTGCCCAGGACTTACGCCAGGCCTTCCGGCGCCTCAGCAAGCGCTACCACCCCGACACCACCGCCCTGCCGCAGCCCCAGGCCCAGGAGGCCTTCCGGCAGCTGCAGCAGGCCTATCTCACCCTGGGGGATCCGGCGCGCCGGCGCCTCTACGACGCCGGTCTGCAGGCCCAGCGGGGGGCCGCCACCGCCAGGCCGTCGCCGCCGCCCCGCGCCCCCCAGCCCGTGCCCGTTCGCCGCGCCCTCTCCGGAGGGGAGTGGTTTGCCCTGCTGCTGCTGGCGCTGGCGGTGGTGTTCAGCCTGGTGCTGGGGGTGGGGCTGGCCTGGGCCCGCGGTGCGGCCCTGTTCACGGCCCCCAGCTGGTGGAACACCGCCGAGCAGACTGCCGTGGTGCTCGACCTGCCGTCTGCGGATGACCGCCCTGCCGCCCCCCCAGACGCCGCTTTACAACCACCCGCTGCCGGCCCTGGAGCGCTGGCTGGTTGAGTTGGGGGCCCGGCAGGCGGCCCCCCATTCCTGCCTTTGGCAGCTGCAGCGCTCCGGCTGGACCGCCACCCTGCAATTGGAGGTGGAGGAGCTGAGCGTGCGCTGGAGTGCCGCCGGGGGCGATGTGCAGCGCCAGTTCCCCTACGGCTTCAGCCGCGCCGATGTGGAGGCGGCGATCCTGGCGGGACCCTGACGCCGGCCGTGGTTGTGGTCATCATGGACATGACGCCATGGCCCTCCGCCCCCGTGTCCCGTTTCCTCGACTACCCCAGCCAGCGCCCGCAGCCGCCGCGCTCGAATCGCTTCCTGCGGCCGGAGCAGCTGATGGCCGCCAGGCCCGGCCGGGCCTGGGGCGCCACGGAGGTGTTCGCCGAGGGGCAGTGGCAATCGGTGCGGGTCCACCTGGAGGCCCGCGGTTGGAACGCCCTGCAGATTGAGCAGATCCACGACCAGCTGCGCCAGGGCTGGCCCCTGGAGCTGGCGGAGAACAATGTGGCGGTGATCACCGGCCATTGCCCGCTCAGGGCCAAGCGCGGCGGTTGAGGGCAATCCTTAGAGCTTGCGCTCACACAGCTCGCTGCGGTCTTCGCCGGCGGTGGAGAGCGGCCCGCAGCTGAACCAGCGCACCACCGACACCTCCAGGTCGGTGAACAGCACCAGGATGCCCGCACACAGGGCGGCCACGGCGGCGCTGACCAGCAGGTGGGAGCGGCCCATGCAGCTCAGGCGTCTACGCCGAGCCTATGGGAGAGATCCATGCGTTGCCACTGCTCAGCCAGGGTCGGCCCATCCAGCTGCGGCAGGGGCGGCAGGCAGCCCAGCAGGGGCACGCCGCCCAGTTCCTCCAGGGTGGCGGCGTTGTTGGGGTGGGGCTCGCCGTTGAGCAGCACCCCCAGCACGGGAATCTGCCGCCGCCGCAGGGCCTCCAGCGACAGCAGCGTGTGGTTGAGCGTGCCCAGGCCGCTGCGGGCCACCAGCAGCACCGGTAGCCCCCAGCGTTGGATCTGCTCGATCTGCAGCAGGTCCAGCCGCAGGGGCACCAGCAGCCCGCCAGCGGTTTCCACCACCAGGGGGCCCTGCACCGCCGGCAGGGCCAGTCGCTCGGGATCCAGCGGCGGGCCGGGCCGCCTGGGATCGCCGCCCTCCAGGGCGGAGGCCCAGTGGGGCGACACCGGGGCCCCGAGGCGGTAAGCCTCCGGCAGCACCCGCTCGGCCGGCAGCTGCAGCCAGCGCTGCACCCGCTCGCGGTCGCCGCCCCCCTCCGGACCGGGCTCGAGGCCGCATTGCACCGGTTTCCAGTAGTGGGCCCCCAGCCCCTGCACCAGCAGGGCACTCACCACGGTCTTGCCCACGTCTGTGTCGGTGCCGCACACCACCAGTTGCAGGGGGGTCATGGGGCCGCGCTCACGGGGATTGGCGTGCCACCAACACCAGCACCTCCCAGCCCAGGTTGGGGCCGTCGCTGGGCCAGTGCTGCTCCAGCTGCCGCAGCTGGCCGCGGCTCAGCCGGGGGCCGCGGCTGGCCTGGGCACCGATGGCCTTGAACTGCCGCAGAAAGGGCAGGGCGCCGTGGTTGGGCCGGCTGAAGCGCAGCCGTTGGGTCCGCAGTGGCACCAGCCGGGCCGTCACCGCCTGGATCAGCGGCTCGGCCTCCGGCAGCTCCAGCCCTGTGAAGGGCACCCCGGCCCGCCGGCAGGCCTGGTGCCAGAGCCCGAAGCTGCCGGCGCAGGGCACCGCCAGGGCCAGCACGCCCCCCGGGGCCAGGGCTGCACACCACTGCTCCAGCTGCCGCTGCGGCTGCTCCAGCCACTGCAGCGCAAAGCTGGAGCCCAGCAGGGCGGCCCCCTGCAGCTCCGGCGGCAGGCCGTGGTTCAGGTCCCAGAGCCGTTGGGGTGGCGCGGCTGCGGTCTCCAGCTGCAGCAGTTCCGGGCAGCTGTCCAGCCGCAGCAGCGGCGGCCCCCCCAGGCGCCGTTCGATGGCGCGGGCCAGCAGCCCGCTGCCGGCCCCCAGGTCGGCCCGAATCCCCGCCGGGGGTGCCGGGGTGAGGCGGGTCAGCCAGCGGGCCAGGCGCTCGGCCACCGCCGCCTGCAGCCGCGCCTGGCTGGGGTAGGCCGCGGCGCTGCGGCCAAAGCAGCGCTGCACCCGTTGACTGAACGGCGCGCCGGCGGCGGTGGGTTCAAGCAAGACCATCCGCAATCCAGTTCAGCACCGCCGTGGTCACCCCCGCCCCCAGCAGGCCGTGGCCCCCCCGTGGCAACGGCATCACCGTGGCCTCCGGCAGCAGGGCCTTGAGTTGCTCGCGGCTGGCGGGGCAGACGATCTGATCATCCTCGGCCTCCACGATCAACACCGGCACCCGCCGGGCCGCCGCCGCGGCAAGCCCCTCCGGCAGGCCTTCCGTGGCCGCCAGACGCTCCAGGTCGGTGAGCAGCCGGGCGCTGCCCTGGGGGGAGAGCCCCGGCTGCAGTGGCCCGGGGGGCAAGTGGTCGCCGGGGAAGGGGGCCGCCACCCGCTCCAGGAAGCGGCGCAACATGGCTTCCCCCTCCCCCTCCCGCAGTTGGGCGGCCATGGTGGCCAGGGCCGCCCGCAGGGGGCGGCCGGCGCGCCCCTCCGGCACGAAGGCCGCAAAACTGGCCAGCAGGACCACCGCCGTGGCTTCGCCCCAGAGCTGGGGCTCCAGCAGGTGGGGCCCGAGGGAATGGCCCAGCAGAACGCGGTGGCGGCTGCGCCCATCCCAGCTGGGCTGCTGGGGCGGCAGGGCGCCATAGCCCCGCTCGCCCGCCACCAGGCCCCAGCCGCGCCGTTCGGCCTGCCCGGCCCAGGGGGCCCAGGCGCGGCTGTCACCGCCCCAGCCGTGCATGGCGAGCAGCTGCACGGTCATGGCGACCCCAGGGCCGCCAGCAGGCGCTCAAGGCTGCCGGCCGGCAGATCGTGGCGCAGCACCAGCCGCAGTCTGGCGCTGCCCTCCGGCACGGTGGGGGGGCGGATCGCCACGCTGAGCAGGCCGGCGGCCTCCAGCCGCCGTTGCAGCTCCAGGGCACGGGCGTCCTCCCCCACCAGCAGCGGCAGGATCGGCCCCTGGCCGGGGGGGCGCGGCCAGCCGGCGGCCTCGAGCTGATCCCGCCAGCGTTGCGCCCTCTGCAGCAGGGCGGCGCCCCGCTGCGGCTCGGCCTGGATCCCCCGCAGGGCCGCCAGGGCGGCCGCCGCCAGGGGCGGGGCCAGGGCGGTGGTGTAGCGGAAGGGCCCCGAGTGCTGCAGCAGCCACTCCCCCAGCAGTTCATCGGCGGCCAGGAAGGCGCCGCCGCCGCCGAAGGCCTTGCCGAAGGTGCCGCTGATCAGGCTCACCCCCGCTTGCCCCAGGCCCAGGCCGCGCCCCCCCGGCCCCAGCACCCCCAGGGCATGGGCCTCATCCAGCAGCAGCGCGGCCCCGTGGCGGCGGCAAAGCTCCGCCAGCGCCGGCACATCGGGGCTGGTGCCCTCCATGGAGAACAGGCTTTCGCTGAGCACCAGCAGCCGGCGGCCGGGCACCTCCCTCTGGGCCCGCTCCAGCTGCTGGGCCAGGGCCTCCAGGTTGTTGTGGGGGAAGCGCCGCAGCCGGGCGCCGCTGGCCTTCACCCCCGTCAGCAGGGAGTGGTGGATCAGGCGGTCCGCCAGCACCAGGCTGTGGCGATCCGCCAGGGCCTGCACCGCCGCCAGGTTGGCCTGGAAGCCGCTGGGGAAGAGCAGCACCCTGGGGCGCCCCAGCCAGGCCCCGAGGGCCTGCTCCAGCTCCCCATGCACCGGCCGGCTGCCGCTCACCAGCCGGGAGGCCCCGGCCCCCAGGCCATCCCGTGCCATGGCGGCGCTGGCGGCCTGCTGCAGCGATGGATGGTGGGCCAGGCCCAGGTAGTCGTTGCTGGCCAGATCCAGCAGCGGCGGGCCGCCGGCCCCATCCACCGGCCGCAGGCCGGCGCTGCCGCAGGGCGCGAGGCTGCGCAGCCGCCGCCGCCGCTCGGGGGCCAGGGCCTCCAGCTCCGCCGCCAGGGGTGCGGCCCATGGGGCCGGCTCCGGCTGCCCCGGGCCCACCGTTGCGTCGCGCTCGGTTCCCTCACCCGCCGTTGCCACCGCCTCGCCCCGCCTGGCCCCTGCCGTGCGCAGGGGTTCTCCCGCCAGTCTGCCGCCGGGCTGCAGCCCATAGGATCGGCTGATGCCCAGCAGCAGTGCAACGGTGCCCGGTGCCCCCGCCAGCGGTGGCAGCGTGCCGCCGCTTGACCAGCTGTTCCCCTTCCCGCTCGACGGCTTCCAGTTGGAGGCCATCGATGCGCTCAACCAGGGGCACTCGGTGGTGGTGAGTGCCCCCACCGGCTCCGGCAAGACCCTGGTGGGTGAGTACGCCATCCACCGCGCCCTGGCCCATGGCCAGAAGGTGTTCTACACAACGCCCCTGAAGGCACTCTCCAACCAGAAACTGCGCGATTTCCGCGAGCAGTTCGGTGCCGAGCGGGTGGGGCTGATGACCGGCGACCTCACGGTGAACCGGGAGGCCTCGATCGTGGTGATGACCACCGAGATCTTCCGCAACATGCTCTATGCGGAGGCCGACGCCGGCGACGACCCGCTGGCGGATGTGGAGGCGGTGGTGCTCGATGAGTGCCACTACATGAACGACTCCCAGCGGGGCACCGTGTGGGAGGAATCGATCATTCACTGCCCGCCGCCGGTGCAGCTGGTGGCCCTGTCGGCCACGGTGGCCAACGCCGGGCAGCTCACCGACTGGATCGAGCGGGTGCACGGCCCCACCCGGCTGGTGCTGAGCGATTTCCGGCCGGTGCCGCTGCAGTTCAGCTTCTGCAGCGCCAAGGGGCTCCATCCCCTGCTCAACGACGAGGGCACGGGCCTGCACCCCAACTGCAAGGTGTGGCGCGCCCCCAAGGGCAACAAGCGCAAGGGGCCCAAAACCCCCAAACCGCCCCAGCCGGAGGCGCCGCCCCTGGGGTTCGTGGTGGCCCAGATGGCGGAGCGGGAGATGCTGCCGGCCATCTATTTCATCTTCAGCCGCCGCGGCTGTGACAAGGCGGTGCGGGATCTGGGCAAGGTGTGCCTGGTGAATCCCCAGGAGCAGGCGCGCATCCGCGCCCGCCTGGAGGCGTTCGTGGCGGCGACGCCGGAGGCCGTGCGCGATGGCGGCCACGATGACGCCCTGCTGCGGGGCATCGCCGCCCACCACGCCGGGGTGCTGCCCGCCTGGAAGGAGCTGATCGAGGAGCTGTTTCAGCAGGGGCTGGTGAAGGTGGTGTTCGCCACCGAAACCCTGGCGGCCGGCATCAACATGCCCGCCCGCAGCACCGTGATCTCGGCGCTCTCCAAACGCACCGAGCGGGGCCATCGCCCCCTGATGGGCAGCGAATTCCTGCAGATGGCGGGCCGGGCCGGCCGGCGCGGGCTCGATTCCCAGGGCTATGTGGTGACGGTGCAGAGCCGCTTCGAGGGGGTGCGCGAGGCGGGCCAGCTGGCCACCAGCCCCGCCGACCCGCTGGTGAGCCAGTTCACCCCCAGCTACGGCATGGTGCTCAACCTGCTGCAGCGCTACGACCTGGCCAAGGCCCAGGAGCTGGTGGAGCGCAGCTTCGGCCGTTACCTGGCCACCCTGGATCTGGCGGAGGACGAGGCCCGCATCGCCGAGCTGCGCCAGCAGCTCAATCTGCTCAGCAGCGGCGTGCAGGAGGTGGCCTGGGACGACTTCGAGGACTACGAAAAGCAGCGCGGACGCCTGCGGGAGGAGCGCCGCCTGCTGCGGATCCTGCAGCAGCAGGCCGAGGAAACCCTGGCCCATGAACTCACCCTGGCGCTGCGCTTCGCCAGCGAGGGCACCCTGGTGAGCCTGAAGGCGCCGGTGCTTCGGGGCCGCGTGACCCCGGCGGTGATCGTGGAGAAGGTGGAGGGGCCGGGGCAGTTCCCGCTGCTGTGCTGCCTCACCGATGACAACGTGTGGGTGCTGCTGCCCTGCAGCGCCGTGGTGAGCCTGCACGCCGAGCTCAGCTGCCTGCAGGTGAAGGAGCTGCCGGTGCCGGAGCTGCACCGCTCGGGGGAGATCCGCCATGGGGATCAATCCAGCGGTGGGCTGGCCCTGGCGGTGGCCCACATGGCCCGCCGCCACGACATGACCACCCCCCAGTACGACCTGGCCGGTGAAGTGCAGGCCCAGGCGCACCTGGTGCGGGAGCTGGAGCTGGCCCTGGAGCTGCATCCGGCCCACCAGGCCGGCGACCGCAAGAAGCTGCGCAAACAGCGCTTCCGCATCGAGGAGCTGGAGGCGGAGATCGCCGAGCGGCAGCGGATTCTGCACTTCCGCGCCAACCGCCACTGGGAGACCTTCCTGGCCCTGATCGACATCCTGCGCCACTTCGGCTGCCTGGCCGGTGAGGAGGGCCTGGATCCCACCGAGATCGGCCGCACCGTGGCGGCCCTGCGGGGCGACAACGAACTCTGGCTGGGGCTGGCGCTGATGAGCGGCCACCTCGATGAGCTGGAGCCGCCGGACCTGGCGGCGGTGCTCGAAGCCCTCTCCACGGAGGTGAACCGCCCCGACCTCTGGAGTGGCTTCCCGATCCCAGCGGCCGCCGAGGAGGCCCTGCACGACCTGCGCGGCATCCGCCGCGAGCTGCAGCGTCAGCAGGAGCGGGCCTCGGTGGTGATGCCCGTGTGGTTTGAGGCGGAGCTGATGGGGCTGGTGTACGCCTGGGCCAAGGGGGTGAGCTGGAACGATCTGATCGCCAACACCTCCCTTGATGAGGGGGATGTGGTGCGGATCATGCGCCGCACCGTGGATCTGCTGGCCCAGATCCCCTACTGCGAGGCCATCAGCGAGCAGCTGCGCAGCCATGCCCGCGCGGCCCTCAAGGCGATCAACCGCTTCCCGGTGTGCGAACCCATCGACCTGCTGGCGGGCGGTGGCGGGGCCAACCCCGCCACCGAGCGCAACCCCGCGGTCACGGCCGCGGCCTGAGCACCAGCCACACCACCAGCAGCAGTCCGCCGGTGCTCACCACCGTGTAGATCCAGTCGGCGTAGGGCGTCCAGAACAGGGCCAGGGGCGGATCCAGGGGCATGGAGGCGGGCCGGCTGCCGGTAGCGTGCCAGGCGGCGGGCATGGCGCGGTGATCAACCCCTCCCGGATTCGTCTGCTGGTGGTGGGCCGGCTGCGCAAGGGCTGGGTGCAGGAGGGGGTGGCGCTCTACCTGAAGCGATTGCCGGGCCTGCAGGTGCTGGAGCTGCGCGATGGCGGCATGGTGCGCGAGGCGGAGGCGATCCGCGCAGCCCTGCGGCCCGAGGAGCAGCTGGTGGTGCTCACCGAGGAGGGGCAGGGATTTGATTCGATGGCCTTCGCCGAACGCTTGCAGGGGTCGGGCTCCCAGCGGCTGGCCTTCGTGATCGGCGGTGCCGATGGCCTGGATCCGGCCCTCAAGGCGGCCGCCGGCTGGCGCCTCAGCCTCTCACCGATGACCTTCCCCCACGAATTGGCCCGGCTGCTGCTGCTGGAGCAGCTCTATCGGGCCCAGTCGATCCAGCAGGGCGGGCCCTACCACCGGGCCTGAGCTGCAGAGCAGTACATCTGCACGGCTGGCGCCGCGGCGCAGCGGCGCTAACAGTGGGGTCCGCTAGGCCGGGAATTGGCGACACCCTTTCCAGGCCGGGAAAGTAGCGGGCGCGGGCACCCCCCCTGTGGGGTGCCCAAACCATTCAGCGGGCCTAGATGCCCAGCCGCCGCCAGATCACGTCCAGGTTGGCCTGGTGCAGGTCGGTGGAGAAGCAATCCGCCAGCTGGGCGGAGCTGAGCCGGGCGCTCACCTCCGCATCGGCCTCGAGGTTGGCCCGGAAGTCGCCGCCGTCGGTGTTCCAGGCGCTGTGGGCGTTGCGCTGCACGATCCGGTAGGCGTCTTCGCGGCTGATGCCGCTCTCCACCAGGGCCAGCAGCACCCGCTGGCTGAACACCACGCCGCCGTAGACGTTCATGTTGCGGGCCATGTTGTCGGGATAGACCCCCAGGCCCTTCACCACCTCGGTCATCTCCCGCAGCATGAAGTGCAGGGTGACGGAGCAGTCCGGCAGCATCATGCGCTCCACGGAGCTGTGGCTGATGTCGCGCTCGTGCCAGAGGGCGCAGTTTTCGAGGGCCGCCACCACGTAGCTGCGCAGCACCCGCGCCAGGCCGCCGATCCGCTCGCTGCGGATGGGGTTGCGCTTGTGGGGCATGGCGGAGCTGCCCTTCTGGCCCTTGGCGAAGTTCTCCTCCACCTCGAGCACATCCGTGCGCTGCAGGTTGCGGATCTCCGTGGAGAAGCGCTCCAGGGCGGCCCCCACCAGGGCCAGGGTCTGGATGTACTCGGCGTGGCGATCGCGGGAGATCACCTGGGTGCTGGCGGTGTCGGGCTCCAGCCCGAGCTTGCGGCAGGTGAGCTCCTCCACGCGGGGGTCGGTGTTGGCGTAGGTGCCCATGGCACCGGAGATCTGGCCCACGCTCACCACCCGCTCCAGGCGCTCCAGCCGCTCCTGGTTGCGCACCACCTCCGCCAGCCAGCCGGCCACCTTGAAGCCGAAGGTGATCGGCTCGCCATGGATGGCGTGGGAGCGGCCGATCATCACCGTGCCCTTGTGGACGCGCGCCAGCTCCCGCAGGGCATCGGCCAGCTTGTCGAGCTCCGTGCGCAGCAGCTGCACCGAGGCCTTCATCTGCAGGGCCACGCCGGTATCCAGCACATCCGAGCTGGTCATGCCCACGTGGATGAAGCGGCCCGCATCGCCCACGTGCTCATTCACGTTGGTGAGGAAGGCGATCACGTCGTGGCGCACCTCCGCCTCGATCTCGAGGATGCGCTCCACGCTGAAGCTGGCCTTCTCCTTGATGGCGGCCACGGCCTCGGCCGGCACCCGGCCCAGCTCGCAATTGGCCTCCGTGGCGGCGATCTCCACATCGAGCCAGCTCTGGAATTTGGCCTGCTCGCTCCAGATGGCGCCCATCTCGGGCAGGGTGTAACGCTCGATCAAGGCCGCCGCGGGCTCACATCCAGACCAATGTATGGAACGGCCCTGAGGGGCCCGGCCCTCAGGCCACGGCGGTGAGCTTGCGGTGCTCCACTTCCCACTGCACCAGCGGCCCCCAGGCCTGTTGACGCACCCAGCAGCGGCCACCGCGGCACTGGATCAGCTGGAACGGCGGCAGGTCCTTGGGCTGGTTGCGCAGCTTCACGAAGCTGCCCGGCTGCAGCAGTTCGATCACGTTGGAGGGCACGGGCAGGTGGGTGGTGGTGGAGCTGTGGGGGCGGCGCGCCATGGCGGTCAGCGTGCTGTGGGGCCATCCTCTGGAGTGTTCCCCGTGCGGGGCCCCCACCGCCCGGATTTGTTCCGTTTCCTCTGTGCTTTTGTGACGAACGTGAGTTCCATCCCTGACCTGCCCGCCCGATGGCCCGCAAGCTCCGACTCGATCTGCACCTGGTGGAGCAGGGTCTGGCCAGCAGTCGCCAGCAGGCCCAGCAGCTGATCCGGGCCGGCCGCGTGCGCAGCGGCGACAGGGTGCTCGACAAGCCCGGCCTGGAGGTGGCCCCGGAGATTGCCCTGCAGGTGGAACAACCGCCGCGGTTTGTCTCCCGCGGTGGGGAGAAGTTGCTGGCGGCCCTGGAGGCCTTCCCGATCGCCCTGCAGCAGCGGGTGTGTCTCGATGGGGGCATCTCCACCGGCGGCTTCAGCGATTGCCTGCTGCAGCACGGGGCCGCCCGGGTGTACGGGGTGGATGTGGGCTATGGCCAGACCGCCTGGAGCCTGCGTACCGACCCCCGCCTGGTGCTCAAGGAGCGCACCAACCTGCGCCATCTACAACCGGAGGACCTCTACGGCGACGCCGATCCCTGGCCTGATCTGGCGGTGGCGGATGTGTCGTTCATCAGCCTGGCCCTGGTGCTGCCAGCCCTGGGGCGGCTGCTGCAGGCAGCGAAGCGGGAGGCGCTGTTGCTGGTGAAGCCCCAGTTCGAGGTGGGTAAGGCCCGGGTGGGGAAGGGCGGGGTGGTGCGGGAGCCCGCCGCCCATGGGGATGCGATCACGGCGGTGATGGCGGCGGCGGTGGCGGAGGGCTGGCGCCCCTGTGGCGTGGTGGCCTCGCCGATCACCGGCCCCGCCGGCAACCATGAATACCTGCTGTGGTTGCGGCAGGGGGAGTGGCCCGACCACGACACAGCCGCCGAAGCACCCCCGTCAGAGGAGGCGATCCGGCGGCTGGTGGCGGCCACCCTGGCCACTTGAGGCGGCCCGCTGAGGGTGGCTTCAGGCCTGGGGCCCGGCCTCAGATGGCGCTGCTGTCGCGGTCGCCGGTGCGGATCCGGATCACCGCATCAATCGGGCTGATGAAGATCTTGCCGTCGCCGATCTCGCCGGTGCGGGCCGCATCCTGAATGGCGCTCACCACGGTGTCGACGCGGTCGTCGTCCACCACGATCTCCAGCTTCAGCTTCTGCAGGAATTCCACGGTGAATTCCGAGCCGCGGTAGCGCTCCACTTGGCCCTTCTGGCGGCCGAAGCCCCGCACCTCGCTCACGGTCATGCCCACGATGCCGGCGTTCACCAGCGCCAGCTTCACGTCTTCCAATTTGAAGGGGCGGATGATGGCCTCGACTTTTTTCATGGCTGCTGCAGCGGGCTCGGGGAAGTCTGTCAGGGCTGAAGTCTGTCAGGGGACTCCAGCATCGGGAAGCCACCGCCGGGGGTGCCGCCGGGGACGGGTGTATTAGGCAACAGCTGATCGGGGCTGGATGTGGCGATTGCTACCGCTGCCGTGCTGCGTAGCATCCGAGGCCGAGCCGATCCCGTGCCATGAGCGCCGACCAGACCCGCACCCCCCTCTACGGCGAGCGGGCCATCGCCGAGGCGGAGCTGATCTGTTTTGAGAACCCCCGGCCGGGGCGGGCCTACGAGATCGCCATCACCCTGCCGGAGTTCACCTGCAAGTGCCCCTTTTCGGGCTATCCGGACTTCGCCACCCTGCGGCTGCTCTATCAACCGGGGCCGCGGGTGATGGAGCTCAAGGCCATCAAGCTCTACGTGAACAGCTACCGCGAGCGCAGCATCTCCCACGAGGAGGTGACCAACCGGATCCTGGATGATTTCGTGGCCGCCTGCGCCCCGGTGTGGATGCAGCTGGAGGCGGACTTCAACCCCCGCGGCAACGTGCACACGGTGATCCGGGCCAGCCACGGCAGCCGTCAGCCCTGCTGAGGCTCAGCCCCCCGCAGATCCGCCACCAGGGCCGGCAGCTCCTGGGCCAGGGCGGTGAGGTTGCGGTTGCACAGGCCCGCCAGGTGGAGTTTCCCCTGCTCCGGTTCAGCGATGGCCCAGAGCTGGCGGGTGGCGATCAGGCTGAGGCCACCCCCCGCCAGGGCGATGGCAAAGCCGGCGTACACCAGGGGCACCCCGGGGTCCCGCTTCAGCAGCAGGCCGCTGGCGGGCACCACCGCGGCGATGCGCAGGGGAATCCCCTGGATCTCCACGGGGTCCCCGCCGGGGGCCAGGGTGCCCAGCACCTCCGCATCGGCGGAGTAGGCGGTCACCGGCCCCTGCTCACTGGAGAGGGCCAGCAGCACCGGATTGCTGCCATCGGGGCGGGTGGGCAGCACGATCCCCCACACCTGCTCCCCCAGCTGGGGGAAGCTCTGCAGGGGTAGCTCCAGGATCGGGCTCTGCCCCAGCTGCAGCTGCACCGCCGCCAGGGCCCAGTCCGCCTGGTACACGGTCATCCCCTGGAAGCGCAGGGGGTGGTTGACGCTGATGGCCCGTTCGGTGGGCTCTGAACCACCGGGCTCCAGCTTCAGCCGGGAGCGGAACTGCTCCGGCCGGCCGGCGGGGTCCCGTTCGATGCCGAACTGCTCCAGGGTCACGCTGAGCTGCGTGTCGCCGCGGCGGTTGAGCAACTCCAGCACGTTGCCGGGCGCCAGGAAGCGCTCCAGCCGCTGCCCCCCCAGGGCCCCCCAGGCGGCACCCACCATCAGCACCACCAGGCCGGTGTGCACCAGCAGTGGCCCCACCCGGCCGCTGACGCCGCGGCGGGCCGCCAGCCGGTTGGGGTGGGGTTGCACCTGCCAGCCCCGCTGGCTGAGCAGCTGCTGGAGCTGTTGCAGGCTGGCGCCGGGGTCGGTGCAGGGGATGGTTTCCGCCAGGGTGAGCTTGCTGAGCTGACGGGGCGCGCTGTAGTCGATCCAGCGCAGGGCCGCCCGCAGGGCGGGCCATTGGCGGCGCCAGCTGCACAGGATCAGGGCCAGCCCCAGCCAGGCCAGCAGCGCCAGAAACCAGCCGCTGGAATACACGTGGTCGAGCTGCAGCCGCAGCAGCGCATCGCCGTTGAACAGCCCCAACCAGGGCTGGGGGTCGTAGACGCGGTGGTAGAGCTCCGCGCTCTCCTTCTGGGGCACCAGGGTGCCCAGGCCACTGGCGATGGCGATCAGGATCAGCAGGCCGATGGCCAGCCGAAGGTCGGAGATCCAGGCGATCAGGCGTTTCATCGGTGTGTGCTCAGCTCCAGCGGGCCAGCAGGGTGAGGGCGCCGCTCACCAGCAGCACCACGCCGCTCACGGGGGGCAACCATTGGCCCACGGCCCGCAGGGCCAACAGCCGCGGCAGGGAGGCCGCCGCCGCCCCCGCCAGCAGCAATGGCATCACCTGCCCGGCGGCGAAGGCGCTTAGCAGCAGGGCCCCCGCCAGGGGGCGCCCCGCCTGGGAAATCCAGCCCAACAGCACCGCCAGCACGGGGGTGGTGCAGGGGGATGCCGCCAGGCCGAAGGCCAGGCCAGCTGCCACCGGCGCCAGGGCCGGCGGCACGCTCCGCCGCCATTGCTCGGGATCGGGCCCCGCCGGCAGCTGCAGGGGTAACAGCCCCAGCAGGTTGAGCCCCATCAGCACCGCCAGCAGCGCCACCAGGGTGGGCACCAGCCCCGGCACCTGCCCGTAGATGCGCCCCAGGCCGCCGCTCACGAGCCCAAGCAGCACGAGGGAACCGGCGATGCCGGCGCAAAAGCTGAGGCTGCGCAGCCAGGGGCGCTGGCGGTCGCTGTCGAAGCCCGCCAGGTAGGCCAGGGTCACGGGCAGCAACGAGAGCGAGCAGGGGCCCAGGCTGGTGACCAGGCCGCCGGCGAACACCAGCCCCAGGGTGAGGGCGCCCGGGTGGGCGAGGGAGCTCTGCAGGATCTGTTCGCCGCTGCGGGCCCAGTCCGCCAGGGCCGTAGCCACCATCGAGGGGTTTGCGCAGCGCCGGCGGTCAGCCTATCGACATGCTTTCACGGCCGGCGCGCTGGCGCTGCTGGCGCCGGGGGCGACCCGGCTCCAGGCCGGCCCCCTCAAGGGAGCAGCGCAGCAGCAGGCCGGCGGTGAGCAGGCTGGAGAGCAGCGAGTTGCCGCCGTAACTGATCATCGGCAGGGGCAGCCCGGTGGTGGGCATCGCCCCGCAGGCCACGGCGATGTTGAGGATCGATTGCCCCACCAGCAGGGTGGTGCAACCCAGGGCCACCAGCCGCTGCTGGTTGCTGCGGCAGCTCAGGGCTACCCGCAGCCCCACAAAGCCGAACAGCAGCAGGAACAGCAGCAGCACCACCGAGCCCACGTAGCCGAACTCTTCGGCGAACACCGCGAAGATGAAGTCGGTGCTCTGGATGGGCAGGTACTGCAGCTTCTGGGTGGAGAGTCCAAAGCCTTCGCCCCAGAG
>VGQL01000014.1 GCA_016882415.1 Cyanobacteria bacterium M_DeepCast_200m_mx_001 | reverse complement strand
GGGGCACCCACCAACCGCCAGGGCCCTTGGCCCAGATCCACCTGGGGATACCAGGTGAGCACGATGCGGAACAGGAACAGCAGCGTCCAGGCGGACAGGGCGAGCCCCAGCCCCAGGTGGAGGGGTGGCAGCAGCTGACGCAGCAGGGCCAGGGCCTCCGGCGGCAGCGCCGCTGAGCTGTCCGCTCCCGTCACAAAGCCCTAAGCAGCAATGGCCTGATCGTAGGAAGTCGGCTCCACTGCCTAAGATCGCGGGCGGATTCGTCCTTGCCATGACCCCCTCCCTCGCCAACTTCCTCAGCAGCCTCGTGTGGGGCGCGGTGATCGTGGTCATCCCCGTGGCCGCAGCCGTGATCCTGATCAGCCAGAACGATCGGGTCGACCGCAAGCTCTGATCCACCATCGACGGCCGGCCTAAAGTGGCCGAAGGTACGGCCTGAAAAGGCTTTCGATCCGTGGTCAACGCCAGTCTGAACTGGGCCAGCATCGTGGGGATCGTGCTGGCCGTCGGCGGCGCGCTGCTCTACTTCATGCGCAGCTTCAAACCGGCGCTGGCTCGCGATTACGACGTGTTCTTCGCCGCCGTGGGCCTGCTCTGCGGCGGCATTCTCTTTTTTCAGGGCTGGCGCCTGGATCCGATCCTGCAGTTCGGCCAGTTCCTGTTGGCGGGCACCACGGTGTTCTTTGCCTACGAGAGCGTGCGGCTCCGGGGCGTGACCACCGAGCAGGCACGGCGCTCCTCCTACTTCGATGACGACGAGCCCCCCGCCCGGCCCCGCGTGGGCGGCGGCCGCGACTGGGGTGATGACGTGGATCGCTTCGACGAACCCCAACCCCTGCGCCGCCGCATCCGCTCCCGCGAGGAGGGCTACGGCCAACGGGATGAGGAGGATTTCTATCGCCCCCGCCGCCCCGCCGCCCGGGCGGCCATCCCGGAGCGGGCCGCCTCCCGCGACGACTGGGACGGCCAACGCAGCCGCGGCGAGCGCGGTGCCGAACGGCCCACCGAGCGCCCCACCGACCGGGGTGCAGCCCCCGCCGGCAGCCGCTACCGGGCCGCTGGCCCCGGCCCCTCGGCACCCCAGGATTTCGGTGCCCGCCGCCAGGGCCGGGACGAGCAACGGCGCGGCAGCCGCCCCGGCGCCCCGGCCGACGGCATGCCCCGCTCCAGCCGGCGGCCCGCGGCGGCACCGGGCGCTGATCCCATCGCCGCCAGCGGGCCAGCCGGGGTGCCCCAGGGTTCCCCCTACCGGGCCGCGGGCCCCGGGACGCCTGGCGACAGCGATGCGGCCGTGAGCGACGCTGAATTCCGGCCCGTGCCCCCAGCCCCGGCGCCCCGCAGCGAAGGCCCCAGCGCGCGGGATAACAGCTCGCGCTTCGACGACTGATCCGCCCCCTCAGCCTGTTGCTGCTGGCCACAGGCCTGGGGGGCTGCTCCCTGCTGCCGTGGCGCCGCCAGCCGGCCCCACCCGTGGGGCTGGGCCAGGAAACCCGCCAGCAGCCGGCCCTCAGCGGCGATGGGCGCCTGCTGGCCTCCCTGGTGGAGCGGGGCGGCCGCACCACCGTGTTGCTGCAGGAGCGCCGCAGCGGCCGGGTGCTGCCCTTGCGGCACCTGCGCGATCACCAACCCCACAGTTCACCGGCCCTGAGCTGGAATGGCCGTTATCTGGCCCTGCTGGTGCAGCAGGGGGGCCGGCGCCAGGCGGTGATTGAGGATCGGGCCACGGGGCGGCTGCAACCCCTGATGCTGCCCATGGGCCTGGAACCCCAACGGCTGAGCCTGGCCCCGGACGGCCAGCGGCTGGCCCTGGAGGTGATCGCCGGTGGCGGCCAGCGGATCGACGTGTTCGACCTCAGCGGCCTGCTGGAGCCGGACCTGGCGCCGGGCCAACGCCAGAGCGGGGGCGGGGAGCCGCCTGCGCCATGAGCACCCCTCGAACCCGCAGCGTCCAACTGGCGGCGGGGGCCCTCGGCCTGGGCCTGCTGCTGCAGGGCTGCCAGGGGGGCCTGCGGCCCCTCCCCGGGCTCAATCAACAGCTGGCCCGGCTGGGCAGCGGCCAAAGCCCCAGCCTGGGGGAAGGCTGGTTGGCCCTGATCGCCAGCCGCGATGGGGGGCGCCCCCAGGTGCAGCTGATCGACGGCCAGCGGCAACTGCCGGTGCCCCTGCCGGGGCTGAACCGGGCCGACAGCCTGCCGATTCAGGTGAGCGTCGATGGCCGCGGGGAGCACCTGGCGGTGGTGCGGCAACGGGACGACCGCACCGAGCTGGTGCTCTACCGGCGCTCCCTGATGGCGGTGCAGCCCATCGCCATCGAACCGGCGGGGGTGCCGCGGCGGGTAAGCCTCAGCACCGATGGGCGAGTGCTGGCGGTGGAGGTGAGCCGCGGCGGGCTGTGGCAGATCGACCTGCTGGAACTGCCCTAGCCCTCAGGCCCGCTCAGCCCACAAACCCGGCCCAGCGCAGGAAGGTGGTGCCACTGATGGCCTCCACCACCAGGATCGCCACAAAGCCCACCATGGCGAAGCGGCCGTTCACCCGCTCCGCATAGGCGCTCCAGCCGAAGGCCGGCACATCGCCCGTGGTGGCACTGGTGGCTGGAGCCGAAGGGCTTGGCGGGGTGGAGGACATCGCAGATTCAGGCTCCGGCGTTGAAGGTATAGCTGGCGGCGGGCTGCAGCTTCCAGCCGCCCTGGCCGTCGAGCTCCAGCACCGTGTCGTGGAAGGCGGTGAGGGTGGGCCGATGCCCCACGCTCACGAAGGCCATCTCCCGCTGCACCAGCAGCTGGTAGAGGTGCTTCTCGGTGCCCACATCCAGGGCGCTGGTGGCCTCATCCAGCACCACAAACCGCGGTGAGTTGAGCAACAGGCGCGCAAAGGCCAGGCGCTGCTGTTCCCCCAGGGAGAGCAGCCGCGGCCAGTCCTGCTTGATGTCGAAATCGGGGTAGCGCTGCACCAATTCGCTGAGCCGCACCTCCTCGAGAACGCTGCGCAGGTGTTGATCGCTGAAGCGCTGCGGATCGAGGGGATAGCAGAGCTGCTCCCGCAGGCTGCCCAGGATCATGTAGGGCTTCTGGGGGATGAACAGCAGCTCGCTCTGGGGGGGGCGCTGCACCGAACCGGCGGCGGCGGGCCAGAGGCCGCTCACCAGGCGCAGGAAGGAGGTCTTCCCGCAACCGCTGGGCCCCACCACCAACACGCGCTGGTGGGGGGCCACCTCGAGGCTGAGGTCGTGGATCAGGCGGCGCCCCCCCTGGGGCGGCACCAGATCCACATGGCTCACCAGCAGCGCATTGGAGGGCCCTTCGGCCACGGCGGCGGCCTGCAGGGCGGCGGCATCCTGTTGACCGATGGCCTCCACCGTGCCCTGGAAGCCCTCCAGGCGGCTGATGGAGGCGGAGAAGGCCGCCAACCGATCGATGTTGTTCACGATGTAGCTGACCGAGAACAACACCTGGGAGAAGGCGATGCTGGCCTGGCCAAACACCCCGAAATCCACCTCTTTGGCGAAGTAGATCGGCGCGATCACCAGCCAGGGCAGGAAACGGGAGAAGTAGTCATAGGAGCGCTGAATCACGCTGATCAGCGCTTCCCACACGATCAGCTTGTTGTAGTTGCGGATCGCGCCCCCCAGCCGCCGCTCCGCCTCACGGCCCTCCTGTTGCTCACCCCTGTAGAAGGCGATCGATTCGGCGTTATCGCGGATGTGCACCAGGCCGTAGCGGAAGTCGGCCTCCAGGCGCAGCTGGTCGTAGTTGAGGGCCACCAGCTTGCGGCTGGCGAACACGATCACCGCCGTGCCCGCCACGGAATAGATCAACAGCCACAGAGCGAGCTTGGTGCTGATGCTCCACAGCACCAAGATGAAACTCACGAAGGTGAGCAGGGCCGAGACAATCTCAACGGTGACACTCAGGCTGGTGCTGGTGAAGCTGGCGGTGTCCTGGGAGATGCGCTGGTCGGGGTTATCAATCTCCTCGGCGCTTTCGTCATTGGGGTTGAGAACGTAATAGGCACGGTTATCGAGGTAGCGGTTGAGCAGACGACCGCTCAACCATTCACGCCACAGCAGCCCCAGCTTGGGGATCAGGTAGCTCTGCAGGGCACGGATGGGCAACGCCAACACCAGGCAGAAGGCATAGATCGCCACCACCTGCCAGAACTCGTCGGCCTGGTAAGCCACCAGGGTGTTGTCGACATTGCGGGCGATGTAGCTGATGCCCACGTTGATGCCGTTGATCACCAGGATCAGCAGCGTGATCACCCCCATCAGCACCCAGGGCAACCAGCGGCCCTGGCGCAACTTGCTGCGCAGGGCCCCGAAACAGCCCAGGCCCAGCGCAAAGAGCACCATCAGCACCACCCCCACGGGGCTGGCCCAGATGGCGGCCACCTGCTGGGGCACCCCCGGCAGGAAGCGGGCCTGGAGCGCCGGAATCAGCGATCCACTCAGGGCCACCACCGCCGTGAGCAGCAGCAGGGTGCTGCCCACCACCACCGCCAACAACGCCGCGATCAGCAGCAGAAACTGCCAACCGCTGGTGTCCTCAACCGGCAGGAAGTAGGGCTGCGCCAGGCGCCTCAGCTTGCCGAGCTGACTGCGGAAGGCCTGCAGGGGGGTCATGGCGGCATTCAGATGCCGTCATTGTGGCCGTTTAGCCGGGCGGCCAGGCCAGGGGACGGCCCCCGATCACATGCACATGCAGGTGGAACACCGTCTGCCCGGCGTCAGCACCACTGTTGATCACCGTGCGGAATGCCGTGAGCCCCTGGCCACGGGCCACCTGGGCCGCCACCAGCAGCAGATGGCCCAGCAGATCCGCATCCTCGGGTTGCGCCTCCGCCAGATTCACCAGCCGGCGCCGGGGAATCACCAGGATGTGCACCGGCGCCTGGGGCGCCACATCCCGGAAGGCCAGGCAACGCCCATCGGCATGCACCGGATCACAGGGGATCTCCCCCCGCAGGATGCGGCCAAAGATCGTGTCATTGGCCGCCAGATCGGCAGCCAGTTCGGGGCTGTCGGCGGCGGGATCAGCCATCGGTGCGGGCGCTGGGGACACCGGCGCAGACTGCGCCGGCAGGGGCGATGCAACAGCGGTGGCATTTCACCTCTGTGGATCGCGATGGGGCCGATGTTGGCACGCTGCAGTGGGGCTGCCCTGGTGGGGTTGGAGGCGGTGGAGGTGGCCGTGGAGGTGGACATCGCCCCGGGGCTGCCGGGGCTGCAGATCGTGGGGCTGGCGGATGCGGCGGTGCAGGAATCCCGAGAGCGGGTGCGGGCGGCCCTGCGCAACAGCGGGCTGCGGCCACCGCTGACGCGGGTGGTGGTGAGCCTGGCGCCGGCGGACCTGCGCAAGCAGGGGCCCGCCTTCGATCTACCCATCGCCCTGGCGGTGCTGGCGGCCAGTGGTCAGTTGAATCCGGCCCTCCTGGAGGGGATCTGGTGCGCCGGTGAATTGGGGCTGGGCGGGGCCCTGCGGCCGGTGCGTGGCGCCCTCTCCCTGGCCCTGGCGGCCCAACGCCACGGGGCCCGGGCCCTGCTGCTGCCGGCGGCCAACGGGGCCGAGGCGGCACTTGTGGAGGGGCTGCCGGTGTGGCCCGCGGCACGGCTGCAGGAGGCCCTGGCCCTGCTGGGGCGTCCACCCCGGGGCAGTGCGCTGCAACCGGCCGCTGGCGGGGCCGAGGAGGACAGCCCCCCGGCCGGCAGCGAGGGCAGCCGAGATCTCGCCGAGGTGCAGGGGCAGGCCCATGGCCGGCGGGCCCTGGAAATCGCCGCCACGGGCCAGCATCACCTGCTGCTGGTGGGTCCCCCCGGCAGCGGCAAAACCCTGCTGGCCCGCTGCTTGCCAGGCCTGCTGCCACCGCTGTTGCCGCAGGAGCAGCTGGAGCTCACCCAGCTCTATTCGGTGGCGGGGCTGCTGCCGCCGGCCCATGGTCTGATCCGCCAGCGCCCCTTCCGCAGCCCCCACCACAGCTGTTCGGCCGCCGCCCTGGCCGGCGGGGGCAGCAGCCTGCGGCCGGGGGAGCTGACGCTGGCCCATCGGGGGGTGCTGTTCCTCGATGAGCTGGCGGAATTTCGGCGTGACGTGCTCAACCAGCTGCGGCAGCCGTTGGAGCAGGGGGAGCTGTGGCTGAGCCGGGCCCGCCAGCGGTTGCGCTTCCCCTGCGCCGTCACCCTGGTGGCGGCCACCAACCCCTGCCCCTGCGGCTGGGCCGGCGATCCGGACCACCCCTGCCGCTGCGGCACCGCCCAGCGGCTGCGGTACTGGGGTCGCCTGGCGGGCCCCCTGCTGGATCGCATCGACCTGCAGGTGGTGATGCGGCGGCCATCGGCGAGTCAGCTGCGGCCGGGGCTCGATCGCCCCACCCCTGCGGCGGAAAGCAGCGGCGCCGTGGCCCAACGCATCGCCGCAGCCCGCGAGCGCATGCTGCAGCGCAACCCGGGCGGCCTGGCGAACGGGGCCCTGAGCAGCCACCAACTGGGGCAGTGCGGCCGCCTCAATGCCGCCGCCCTCAACCTCTGGCAAGGGGCCGTGGAGCAGCGGTGCCTGAGTGCCAGGGCCGCCGAGCGGCTGCTGCGGGTGGCCCGCACCATCGCCGACCTGGACGACCGCGCCGACGTGGAGGCCTCAGCCCTGGCGGAGGCCCTGAGTTACCGCAGCTTTGATCAGCCCGATCAGGGCTTGTGAGGGTGGTCGCGGTAGGGCTGCACCCCAACGCTGGGGGGCTGATGCAGCCGCTCCTCCAACGGATTGCCGAAGGCATTGCCCACGCTGCTGCCAAACCAGCGGTTCAACGCCTCAATCAAACGCCTCATGGGACTCCGCAGCGGGGATATCCCAATCATTGACCCGCCAACAAAAAGCGGGAACCGGTAGAAACACCGGTTCCCGCCAGGGCTATCACGATCGTTTGCTGCAGGTGCGGCCCGTGGGGGCCCTGCCGGTGATCAGCGGCGACGGCGGCGCTGCTGGGCCTTGCGCTTGTACTTCTCCACGGGGGTCTCGTGGTGGCGCAGACGCTTCAGGTCAGCGAAGATCCCGGCCTTGGACACCTGGCGCTTGAAGCGGCGCAGGGCCGATTCGATGCCTTCGTTCTCGCCAACGGTGACCTGGGTCATGAAGCCGTCAAAAATTTGAGCAGTTTGCCGATGGTAGCAACCGCCCCTCCCCTCACCACAGACCGCGCACCGGAACGGCCGGGGGTTGGGTGGGGGCAGCACCGGGGCCGGAGCCGGGCCCGCCCGACGGGCTCACCTCAGGCCAGCTGTCGCGGTACACATACACGTGGCCGAGCACACGGCCACCGAACTGGCGGCGCATCAGCTTCCAGCCGGGCTCCGGCACCAGCAGCAAAAAGGTGCTGCCGGGGCCTGCGCTGCGTGCCACCACCATCTCCGGGCCCGTGCCGGCCTTGGTGGGCAGAGCCATCAGCAGGGTGTCATTGGCCTGCTTCACCACGCTGAGCCGGTACACGGTGCCCAGATCGCTGTTGCCCACCCGCACCGAATAGCCATTGCCATCGATGAAGCGGTTGCAGATGCCCGTGAAATCAAAGGTGGCCAGCAACGGGTTCACCACCGCCGGGGCACTGCCCTGCACGCTGAAGCAGGGGCGCGACGCACTGCGCTGCTCGTAGATGTTCAGCTGGGCGCGGCTGCCGTCGCCGATGGGCGCCGCCACGATCACGAATGTGCTCTGGTCCACGTCCACCGCCTGGAACAGGGCCTGGGCGGCGGCGGGCTCCGCAGCGGCCACCCAGCCCATGCAGGCCAGCAGGGGCGCCAGGGCAGCCAGGGGACGGACCGTTTGGATCACAGAGCAGGCGGGCAGCGGGTGGATCGTAGAAGTGCCAGCCGGGGGCGCCAGCCCCCTACAGCGGCTTGTTGATCCGGATCGCCGCCAACAGGCTGAGCACGGTGCCCGGAAGGGCCAGCCCCAGGATCAACCGGGTGGTGCCCACGCCCAGATCCGGGTCGCCATAGGCCAGCTCGAACACCGAGCCGGTGGCGGCGATCCCCAGCAGACAGGCCAGGGCCAGGAACAGGCCCGCCAGGGGTTTCATCGGCATGCAGGGGTCCTCGGGGTCCTCAGGGGTTCAGGGTGCGGCTGAGCGCGGGCGGCGGCTCAGCCGATGGAGCGCACGTCGGCGGGGTTGAAGCCCTGTTCATCGAGCCCCTCCCGCAGCTTGTCGTGGTCGGTAACGCGGTCCACAAACAGCACCCCATTGAGGTGATCCATCTCGTGCTGGATGCAACGGGCCAGCAGGCCGTCGGCCTTGGTGCGCTTGGGGCGACCGAAGGCATCGCGGTAGCTCACCTCCACCACACTGGGGCGCACCACATCCAGATACACCCCGGGGATGCTGAGGCAGCCCTCCTCATAGGTGCAGAGGCTGCCGCCCACGGCACTGATCTCAGGGTTGATCAACACCAGGGGCGGGCTGGCGGGATCCTCCAGCTCCAGATCAATCACCAGCAGCTGCAGGGGCTCGCCGATCTGGGGGGCCGCCAGGCCGATGCCCCGGGCCGCGTACATGCTCACCAGCATGTCGGTGGCGAGCTTGCGGATGGCATCGTCCACCTTGCCGACGCGGCGGGCGGGGGTGCGCAGCACCTGGTCCCCCAGCTTGTGGATGTCGTAGGGCGGCTGGTCCACAGGCTCCTTGGACACCTGCAGACGACCGGCCCGCTCGGCCGAACGGGCCAACTTGGCGAAGCTGCTGGCCAAGGCCTCTCCTCTGGGGCGGTTTCGTAGGGGCGATTCTAGGAGCCATCCCCGGAGGCCTCCGTTGAGCGCCAGCGCCGCACCCCTGTCCGCCGAACTGGTGCTGGGCCGCACGCCGGCCCTCAAGGAACCGCAACTGCTGGGGGGTGTTCTCCTGTGGCTGGAGCAACGGCCCCAGCAGCAGGGCCGCACCACCCTGATGGCCCGCCGCCCGGGGGGCATCCCCGAGGAGCTCACCCCGGGCCCCTGGAATCTGCGCTGCCGGGTGCATGAATACGGCGGCGGCGCCTGCGCCATCGGCCGCACCCGTTCCGGGGCCGCCGTGGCGGTGTTTGTGCACGACGGCGACCGCCGCCTGTGGCGCCTGGATCTCGAGCGGCCCGGAGCCGAACCACAACCGCTCATCCCCGGCGCCGCGGAGGGTCGGTTCAACGGCGCCCTGGGGGGAGGGCTGATCGACCCCCACCGGCACCGCTGGATCGGCGTGCTGGAGGCGGAGGGCCGGGATCAACTGGTGGCGGTGAGCCTGGAGGGGGGCGCCCCCCAGCCGCTGCACACAGCCGTGGATTTCTGCGGCTATCCAGCCCTCAGCCCGGACGGCCGGCGGCTGGCCTGGGTGGAGTGGCAGCAACCCCACATGCCCTGGGAGCGCAGCCAGCTGTGGCTGGCCACCATCAACGACCGGGGCCAGCTGCAGGATCCGCGGCCGGTGGCGGGCAGCGGCAGCCTGGCGGCCCACACCCCCGCCGACTGCTCGGTGTTTCAGCCCCTTTGGGCCGGGGCAGATCTGGTGGTGGCCAACGACCGCAGCGGCTTCTGGAACCTGGAGTGCTGGCCGGGAGCCGCCCACACCGCTGCCGACGCCTCACCCCAGTGGCAGGCGCTGCTGCCCATGGAGGCGGAATTCGCCATGCCCCAGTGGGTGTTCGGCATGGCCACCAGCGCCTGGGATGGGGAGCGGCTGCTGGCCATCGCCTGCCGCAACGGCCGCTGGCAGCTGGGGGAGCTGCGGCGCCCGGGGGAGAACGGCGACCCCAGCCGCTGGATCCCCCTGGAGCAGCCCTTCTGCGACCTGGCGGGCCTCACCGCCGAGGCGGGCCGGATCGCCTGCGTGGCCAGCGGCCCCCAGCAGCCCTCCGGGCTGCTGGAGCTGGAGCTGCCGCAGGGGCCCTGGACCCATACCCCAGCCGCCCCCTGCCCCCTGCCGGCGGAAGCCATCAGCCAACCCGAGGAGCTGTGGTTTGCAGGCCATGGCAACCAGCCCACCCAGGCCTGGTACTACCCCCCGCAGGGCGGTGGGCACCCCCAGGCGCCGCTGCTGGTGAAGGGCCACAGCGGCCCCACCGGCATGGCGCGCACCGGCCTCAGCCTGGGGATCCAGTACTGGACCAGCCGCGGCTGGGGGGTGGTGGATGTGAACTACGGCGGCTCGACCGGGTTTGGCCGCGCCTACCGGGAACGGCTGAACGGCCTGTGGGGGGTGGTGGATGTGGCGGACTGTGCCGCCGCGGCCACGGCGCTGGTGCAGCGGGGGCTGGCCAGCGTCACACGCATCGCCATCGAGGGGGGCAGCGCCGGCGGCTTCACCACCCTGGCGGCCCTCTGTTTCACCGATCGCTTCCGGGCCGGCGCCAGCCGCTACGGCGTGGCCGACCTCAGCGCCCTGGCGGCGGACACCCACCGTTTTGAAGCCCGCTACCTCGATGGTCTGGTGGGGCCCTGGCCGGCAGCGGCGGCGACATACGCGGAGCGCTCGCCGCTGCAGCATGCGGAGCGGATTCGCTGCCCGGTGATCTTTTTCCAGGGCCTGGAGGATGTGGTGGTGCCACCGGAGCAAACCGATCGCATGGCGGAGGCCCTCAGCCGCAATGGCATCCCCGTGGAGGTGCACCGCTTCGCCAACGAAGGCCACGGTTTCCGCAACGGCGCCACCCAGGTGCAGGTGCTGGAGGCCACGGAAGCCTTCTTCCGCCGGCACTTCCAGCTGTGAGTGAGCTCTTCAGCGGCGGAGCGCTGAACCAACAGCTGCTGCAACCCCTGGGCTGGTTGGTGCTGGCCATGGGGGCCCTGAGCCTGATCCTCACCCTGGGGCGCCGCATCGGCAGTGCCCTGCAGCTGCGGCTATGGGGCATCCCGGAGGCCCTGGTGGCCGGCCTGCTGGGGTTGCTGCTGGCCCCCTCGGGGCCCCTGCCGCTGCTGCCCCCGCCGGTGATGCAGCTGTGGGCCGATCTGCCGCTGGTGCTGCTCACCCTGGTGTTCGGCTCGCTGCTGCTGGGCAAACCGTTGCCGCGGCTGCAGGCCCTGTGGCGGCCAGTGTCGGGCCAGGTGTCCCTGGCGCTGATGCTGGCCTTCGGCCAATACGTGGTGGGGGGCCTGGCGGTGCTGCTGGTGCTGCAGCCCCTGCTGGGGGTGAGCCCGATCATGGCCTGCCTGATCGAAGTGGCCTTTGAAGGGGGCCACGGCTCCGCCGCCGCCATGGGCCCCAGCTATGCGGCCCTGGGGTTCCCCGGCGGCCAGGACCTGGGGCTGGCCATGGCCACGGTGGGGCTGCTGAGCTCCACCCTGGTGGGGGGTCTGGTGGTGGTGCTGGCAAGGCGCCGGGGCTGGCTGCTGCAGGCCGACGCCACGGCGGAGCAGACCAGCCCCACCGCCGCCACCGCCCCCAGCGGCGCTGCTGCAACGGGGGCTGCCGCCTGGGCGGTGAACCTGGGCCTGGTGGGCATCGCCGTGGCCATCGGCGACGTGCTGCTGCTGGCCCTGCGGGCCGCCACCGCCCCCCTCGGGGGCGCTGTGGCCACGGTGGTGGACAGCCTGCCGGTGTTCCCCCTGGCGATCATTGGATCGCTGCTGCTGCGCTGGCTGCTGGAGCGAAGCGGTCGCAGCCACTGGGCCTCGGCCCCGATCCAGAGCCAGGTGGGCACCCTCTCGGCCGATCTGCTGATCACCGCGGCCACCGCCGGGCTCAACCTCAAGCTGCTGCAGGCCGATTGGCTACCGCTCACGGTGCTGGCCCTGGCGGGCCTGGCCTGGAACCTGGCGGTGGTGCTGCTGCTGGGGCCGCGGCTGCTGCCGGCCGATTGGTTTGAACGGGCGGTGATCGAATTCGGCCAGGCCACCGGCGTGGCGGCCTCAGGCCTGCTGCTGCTGCGCATGGCCGACCCGGAGGACCGCAGCGCAGCCCTGCCGGCCTTCTCGATCAAGCAGCTTCTGCTGCAGCCCTTCGTGGCGGGGGGGGTGGTCACCGTGGTGGCCCCCCTGGCGGTGGCGGGCTGGGGCCTGGCCGCCTGGACGGGGGCCTGCCTGGCGGTGGTGGTGGTGGCCGGCGGGGCCGGCCTGCTGCTGGCGCGGCTTCAGCCGGCCGGCGGGGCCGGTGGCGCCCCGTAAAGCAGGGTGCGGAATTGGTGATGCACGGCGGCCATCTGCTCCTCGCTGAGCAGGGGCGGCTCCCCCAGCTGCAGGGCCTGCAGGTACATCTGCGCCAGGGTTTCCACCTCGATGGCAATGCGCAGCGCCTGCTCGAGGCTGCGGCCCAGGGCCACCTGGCCGTGCTGGGCCAGCAGACAGGCCAGCCGATCCCCCAAGGCCGCCACCGCCAGCTGGGACAGCTCAGCCGTGCCGAAGGTGGCGTAGGGGGCGCAGTGGATGCGGTTGCCGCCGGCCACGGCGGTCATGTAGTGGAAGGGGGGGATGTCGCGGCCATGGCAGGCCAGGGCGGTGGCATGGATCGAATGGCAGTGCAGCACCGCCTCGATCTCCGGGCGGCTGGCGAGGATGTCGGCATGCAGACGCCACTCCGAGGAGGGGCGACGGGCGGGGGCTCCAGGGGCGCTGGCCAGGGCAGCCGCCAGGGGCTCGCCCGCCAGATCCAGGGCCACCAGATCCTCGGGCTGCATCTGGTCGTAGGGCAGCGAGCTGGGGGTGATCAGCAGGCCGCCGGGGATGCGCACCGAGAGGTTGCCGGAGGTGCCCTGGTTGATGCCGCTGGCGTTCATGCGCCGCGCCACCGCCACCAGCTGCTGCCGCAGAAGCGCCTCAGCCATGGCCGTAGAGCCCCCGCAGCCCCGCCTCGGTGGCGGCCGCCACGCCACGCTCGGTGATCAGGCCCGTGACCAGGCGGGCGGGGGTCACGTCAAAGCCGGGGTTGAAACCGGCGCTGCCATCGGGCGTCAGCTGCACGCTGGCCAGCTGCCCGGCGGCGGGCCCCGCCAGCACCCGGCCCTGGATGGCGGTCACCTCCTCGGGGCTGCGGGCCTCGATCGGGATCTCCGCCACACCGTCATCGAGGCTCCAATCGATGGTGGAGGCGGGCAGGGCCACATAGAAGGGCACGCCGTTGTCGTGGGCCGCCAGGGCCTTGAGGTAGGTGCCGATCTTGTTGCACACATCGCCGCGGCGGGTGGTGCGGTCGGTGCCCACGATCACCACATCCACCTGGCCGTGCTGCATCAGATGGCCGCCGGCGTTGTCCACGATCACCGTATGGGGCACCCCCTCGCGCCCCAGCTCAAAGGCGGTGAGCGAGGCCCCCTGGTTGCGGGGGCGGGTCTCATCCACCCACACATGGATGTTCAAGCCAGCGCGGTGGGCCTTGTAGATGGGGGCCAGGGCCGTGCCCCAGTCCACGGTGGCCAGCCAGCCGGCATTGCAGTGGGTGAGCACGTTGAAGGGCTGGCCTTGGCGCTCGGGGGGCCGCGCCGCCGCCAGCTGCTGGAAGATCCGCAACCCGTGCTCGCCGATGGCCTCGCACATGGCCACGTCCTCCTCGGCGATCGCCGCCGCTTCCGCCTGGGCCGCCGCGGCCCGTTGCGGGGGCGGCAACGGCTGCACGTGATCCCGCACCCGCTCCAGGGCCCAGCGCAAATTCACCGCCGTGGGCCGGGTGGCATTGAGCTGCTCAAAGGCCGCGGCCAGGGAGGCGTCCGACGCATCCACCTGCAGGGCCAGCATCAGGCCGTAGGCGCCGGTGACACCGATCAACGGCGCACCGCGCACCACCATCGTGCGGATCGCCTCGGCCGCCTCCGCCACGGTGCCCAGGCTGCGGGTGGTGAAGCGATGGGGCAGCAGGGTCTGGTCGATCACGCCGATGGAGCGGCCGTCCGGCTCCAACCAGATCGTGCGCCAGGCCTTGCCGTCGATGTTCATGGCCGCTGGGGCACCGCTGAGGGATCCTCCCGATCATCCCTGGCGGCGACCCGGGGGCCTTCGCTCAGATCGGGCGGTACCCAAACCAATCCGGCACCTGGGGCTGACTACGGCCCTGGGGATCCGGGCTGAGCTGCACGTGCCAGCGCTCACCCCCCAACAGCTCCAGCTGCTCCAGGGCAAGGCAATCATCCACGGCGCAGAGGTCGTCCTTGTGGCGCTGCAGCTGCCCCGCCAGCCACTGGCCCTTGGCCTGGGCCTTGGCCGCCGCCGCGGAGCGGGCCACCACCAGCCCGAAGTGGTGCAGCTCCGCCAGGGAATCGGGGCGGTAGGCCCCCAGGTTCACAAACCAGAGCCGCTCCGGCCGGGGCGGGCCCGGTTCGCGCCCCAGGTTCACCAACCAGCCGTCGATGGCCCGCACCGCCATGAAGGCATCGAGATGGAGGCCCTCCCGCCGTCCAAACCACTGGCGCCGCAGCTCCGGCAGCGTCTCCTCGATGCTGCGGCCCGCCACGAAGCGCACATCGTGCAGCTCGATCAGGCTGGTGGCGGTGCGGCCGCCGAGCACCACCAGAAACAACAGCGGCCCAGGGGCCGGCGCAGGGGCAGACGACACAGGCAGCGAACGGCCGTGGGGCCAGCCTGGCAGCGGGCCCAGAGTGGTGCCGCTCGGCCCCTGGCCGGGCACAGCCCCAGGCCCATCCCATGGACTTTTTCGCCCAGCAGTGGAGCACCTACCGCGCGGTGGTGGACCACGACCTGATGGAGCACCGCGGCCTCAGCGCAGCGATCCAAGCGGCCCTGAGCTCCTGGTTGGCGGCCCGAGGCCCCCAGGCCCCGGCTCCGGCGCTGGTGGATCTGGGCTGCGGCGACCTGGCCCAGTTGGGCCCCCTGCTGCGCAGCCTGCCGCTGGCCAGTTACAGCGGCCTGGATCTCACCGCAGCGGTGCTGCCCCTGGCGGCGGCCCAGCTGCAGGGGGCGCCGTTTGCCTGCCAGTGGCGCTGCGCCGACCTGCTGGCTTGGGCCCAGGGGGCCTTGGCGGACGACCCCAACCCCCAACCGGTGGATCTGATCCACAGCAGCTTCGCCGTGCATCACCTCAACGACACCGACAAGCGCAGCTGGCTTGAGGGTTGCCGGCGCCGGATCCGGCCCGATGGCCTGCTGCTCTGGGCGGATGTGTTCCGCCCCGCCGGCGAGACCCGGGAGGCCTATCTGCAGCGCTACCTGGGGCGGGTGGAACAGGGCTGGTCGGTGCTCAGCCCCGAGCAGCGCCAGCTGGTGCAGAGCCATGTGGGGCAGTACGACCTGCCGGCGGAGCGGGGGGAGATCGAGACGGCTGCCGCCCAGGCCGGCTGGCACTGGCGCTGGGGCTGGCAGGGCTCCCATGGGGCCGAGGCGCTGGCCCTGCTCACCCCGGCCTGAACCGTTAGCTGTGCTCCCGCAGGAACGTGATCGCCCCCTGCAGCTCCTCGGTGAAGCGGTCGATCTCCTCGGGGGTGGTGGTGAAGCTGAGGCTGGCCCGGGCTGAAGCGCTCAGGCCGTAGTGGCGATGCAGGGGCTGGGTGCAGTGGTGGCCGCTGCGGATGCAGATGCCGGCGGAATCCAGCAGGGCGGCGATGTCGTGGGCATGCACCCCCTCCACATGGAAGGCCGCCAGGGCGCCGCGGTGGGGCTGCTGCTCCGGGGTGGGACCCAACACGGTGAGGCCCTCCACCGCCTGCAGGCGGGCAAACAACCGGGCGGTGAGCTGCTGCTCCCAGGCGTGGATGCGCTCCAGGCCGATGGCGTTGAGGTAATCGAGGGCGGCGCCCATGCCGATGGCCTCGCCAATGGCCGGGGTGCCCGCCTCAAATTTGTGGGGCAGGCCGGCCCAGCTGCTGTGGTCGAGGTAGACGTCCTGAATCATTTCGCCGCCCCCCAGGAAGGGCGGCATCGCCTCCAGCAGGGCCTCGCGGCCCCAGAGGAAGCCCATCCCCGTGGGGCCGCACAGCTTGTGGGAGCTGCCCACCAGGAAATCGGCCCCCAGGGCCGCCACATCCACCGGCAGGTGGGGAAGGCTCTGGCAGGCGTCCACCAGCAGCAGCGCCCCCACCCCATGGGCCAGCTGCGCCACCTCGGCGATGGGGTTGAGGCAACCGAGGGTGTTGCTCACCTGCACCAGGCTCACCAGGCGGGTGCGTTCACTGAGCTGGCTGCGCAGGTCGTCGAGATCCAGGCTGCCCTCGGCGGTCACGCCGGCATGGCGCAACACGCAGCCGGTGCGCTGGGCCAGCAACTGCCAGGGCACCAGGTTGCTGTGGTGCTCCATCACCGTGAGCAGCACCTCATCCCCGGGGCGCAGGTTGGCCTCCCCCCAGCTGCGGGCCACCAGGTTGATGGCCTCACTGGCGTTGCGGGTGAACACGATTTCATTGGGGGAGCTGGCCCCGATGAAGGCCGCCGCCTTGGCACGGGCCCCTTCAAAGCCCTCGGTGGCACGGGCGCTGAGCTGGTGGGCGCCGCGGTGCACGTTGGCGTTGTCGTGGTCGTAGTAGTGCTGCAGGGCCTCCAGCACCTGACGGGGCTTCTGGCTGGTGGCGGCGTGATCCAGGTAGATCAACGGCTGGCCGAGGCAGGCGGTCTGAGCCAGCAGCGGGAAATCCGGCCGCGTGAGGGCCGCCAGGTCGGTGGCCCCCGCCTGGGAGAAGGATGCGGCCGGGGTGGGCGCGGCGCTGGGGAGGGTGCTGGTCATCGGGCCTCCAGCAGCAGACGCTCCAGGGGGCAACTGGAACGGGCCGGGGTGGGAAGCTGGCGCAGCACCTCCTCACAGAAGGCGCGCTTCAGCAGACCGGCGGCCTGATCGGCATCGATGCCGCGGCTCTGCAGATAGAAGAGCTCATCGGTCTGCAGGCTGCTCACGGTGGCGCCGTGGGCACACTTCACGTCGTCCGCCACGATTTCCAGCTCGGGCTTGGTGTCGATGCGGGCCCGATCCGAGAGCAGCAGGTTGCGGCTCAACTGGGCGGCGTTGGTGCGCTGGGCGGCGCGGGGCACCCGCACAGCCCCGTTGAACACGCTGCGGCCCTGGCCTGCGGCCACGGCCTTGTGCAATTGATCCAGCTGCCCCTCAGGGCCGCCGAACTGCACGTGGCTATGGGTGTCGGCGATCTGGTGGTCGTCCACCAGCTGCAGCCCCCGCAGGGTGCTCTGGGCCTGGCCATCCACCTGCAGCAGCCGCGGCTCCAGCCGCGCCAGACCCCAACCGGCACTCACGCTGGTGAGGGCCACGGCGCTCTCGGGCTCCTGCTCCAGGGCGATCTGGCCCAGCAGGGCCGCATCGGGATGGCCCAGGGCCACCAGGCCATGCTCCAAGCGGGCGCTGCGGGCCAGATGGGCCTCCAGCACCAGGCTGGTGAGGCCGGCCTGCTGGGCCAGCAGCACCTGGCTCAATTCCAGTTGGGCCTTCTCCTCCAGCACCAGCAACACCCGCAACGGCAACAGGGCCGCCGGTTGGGTGCTCACCAGCTCCAGACGCACCCGGGCGCGGCTGGCCACCCGCAGGGCCAACACCCGGCCCGCCGTGGCGTGGTTCAACTCCACCGGCCAGTGGTGTTCACAGCCGGTGGCCGCCAGGGTGTGGCCCAGACCCTGGGCCAGTTCAGCGGCGCTGAGGGGCTGCAGGCCATCGGGCAAATCAAGGCCCGCCAGGGGATCGCCGCAACCATCCAGATGCAGCCGCAGCACATCCGGCTCGGCGGGCGGCAGCGTGGGGAGGGGCGCGGCGGAGCTGGCCAGCTGCAGGGGCAGCTGGGCCAGCAGCGACAGATCGGTGAAGCGCCAGGCCTCCTCGCGGGCACTGGGCAGCGGTTGCTCCGCCAGGGCACGGCGCCCCCGCTGCTGCACCGCCGCCAGCTCACCGGCGGGGGGCGGCAACTGGGCCAGCCAGGGGGTTAACCAGGCGCTGGCGCGGCCGGCCGGTGCGGCGAGGCTGGCACCCATTCAGGCCACCTCCGCGGGGGTGCGGGTCTGGGCCGCCTCCAGGGCCGCCAGCTCCTGATCCACCCAGTCGTAGCCGCGCTGCTCCAGCTCCAGGGCCAGCTCCTTGCCGCCGGTGCGCAGGATGCGGCCCGCCGCCATCACGTGCACATAGTCGGGGGTGATCGCATCCAGCAGCCGCTGGTAGTGGGTGATCAACAGGGTGGCGTTGTCGGCGTTGGCCAGCTGGTTCACCCCACCGGCCACGATGCGCAGGGCGTCGATATCCAGGCCGGAATCGGTTTCATCGAGGATCGCCACCAGGGGATCCAGCAGTGCCATCTGCAGGATCTCGTTGCGCTTTTTCTCGCCGCCGCTGAAGCCCTCATTCACCGAGCGCTCCAGGAAGGCCGGATCCATCTGCACCACCTGCAGGCGCTCGCGCACCAGATCCTCGAAGGCGAAAGTGTCGAGCTCCTCGTGGCCCTGCTCGGCGCGGCGGGCGTTGGTGGCCACCCGCAGGAATTCGAGGTTGCTCACCCCGGGAATCTCCACCGGGTACTGGAACCCCAGGAACACGCCGATGCGGGCGCGCTGCTCCGGGTCGAGCTCCAGCAGGTTGTCGCCGCGGTAGGTCACCGAGCCGGCGGTGACGGTGTAAGCCGGGTGGCCCGCCAACACCTTGGAGAGGGTGCTCTTGCCGCTGCCATTGCGGCCCATCACCGCGTGGATCTCCCCGGCGCGCACCGTCAGGTTCACCCCCTTGAGGATCGCCTTGTCCTCCACCCGCGCCTCCAGGTCGCGGATCTCAAGCAATACGGGGGCGTCGGGGCGAATCACAGCGGAGCGGTGGGGGGAAGCGAAAGAACGAACGCAGACAGGGGCCGGATGGGCGAGGGCAGGATCAACCCACCGAACCCTCCAGTTTGAGGGCCAGCAGTTTGTCGGCCTCGGCGGCGAATTCCATCGGCAGCTGGTTGAACACGTCGCGGCAGAAACCGCTCACCATCATCGAAACCGCCTCCTCAAAGCCAATGCCGCGGCTCTGCAGATAGAAGAGCTGGTCTTCGGAGATGCGGCAGGTGCTGGCCTCATGCTCCACGGAGGCCTGGGGCTGCTGGGAGCGGATGTAGGGGTAGGTGTTGGCGGCGGCCTGGTCGCCGATCAGCATCGAATCGCACTGGCTGTAGTTGCGGGCCCCCACGGCCTTGGGGCCGATCTGCACCAACCCCCGATAGCTGTTGGCGGAATGGCCGGCGCTGATGCCCTTGCTCACGATCGTGGAGCGGCTGCGGGGCCCCACATGGATCATCTTGGTGCCGGTGTCCGCCTGCTGGCGGTTGTTGGTGAGGGCCACCGAATAGAACTCCCCCACCGAATCGGCGCCCTGGAGCACACAGCTCGGGTATTTCCAAGTGATCGCCGAGCCGGTTTCCACCTGGGTCCAGCTGATCTTGCTGCGGTCGCCGCGGCACTGGCCGCGCTTGGTCACGAAGTTGTAGATGCCGCCCACGCCGTGCTCGTCGCCGGCATACCAGTTCTGAACGGTGGAGTACTTGATGGCGGCGTCATCAAGGGCCACCAGCTCCACCACGGCGGCATGCAGCTGGTTGGTGTCGAACATCGGGGCGGTGCAGCCCTCGAGGTAGCTCACGGACGCCCCCTCCTCCGCCACGATCAGGGTGCGCTCGAACTGGCCGGTGTCGCCTGAGTTGATGCGGAAGTAGGTGGAGAGCTCCATCGGGCATTCCACCCCCTTGGGGATGAACACGAACGAGCCATCGCTGAACACGGCGGAATTCAGCGCCGCGAAGTAGTTGTCATTGCTGGGCACCACCGTGCCCAGGTAGCGCTCGATCAGCTCGGGGTGTTCCTTCACCGCTTCGCTGATGGAGCAGAAGATCACCCCGTGCTCCGCCAGCTTCTCCTTGTAGGTGGTGGCGATCGAGACGCTGTCGAACACGGCATCCACCGCCACGTTCGAGAGCCGCTTTTGCTCGCTCAGGGGAATGCCGAGCTTGTCGAAGGTTTCCAGCAGCTTGGGGTCCACCTCATCGAGGCTGGCCTTCTTGGCCTGCTGCTTGGGGGCGGCGTAATAGATAACGTCCTGGTAGTCGATCGGGGGATAGCCGAGGGCAGCCCAATCGGGTTCTCGCATCTGCAGCCACTGGCGGTAGGCCCGCAGGCGGAACTCCAGCAGGAAGGCGGGCTCCTCCTTCTTGCTGGAGATCAAGCGCACCACGTCCTCGCTGAGGCCCTTGGCGATCTTTTCGGTTTCGATGTCGGTGACGAAGCCGTACTTGTACGGCTGACTCACCAGATCGCCAACGGCCTGCGGACTGCTCATCGCGTTCTCCTCAAGCGGCGGTGTGGGCCTTCACTTCCTCGAGCGTGATGGTCTGCTTCTCGCCGCGGAAGGGGTTGTCCTCGGTGAGGAAGAGCATGCAGTGGCATTCCTTGCGCTCGCGCATGGGCACGCAGGGGCAGTTCCAGAAGGCCTGAGCCACCTCGGCCTCCTTGTCCTCGTAGTGGCGGCAGGGGCAGAGGGCGCCGCCCAGTTCGTCCTTGTGGCGGGCCAGGCCCTCGAGCACCACGGCGGTCACGCTGGGCTCGCTGCAGAAGTAGGTGCCCGTGCGCTGGGCATAGGTTTCCGCGAATTTGCGGATCACCTCAAGGCTGTCGCCACTGGAGGGACTGGATGCTGCGGAGCTGGTGTCAGCGGACATGGGCGCAGGGGTGAGGCGGGCAGGGACTGGGCCGGAACCGGCCGCCCAAGGAAGCCAACGGAATGGAAAGGTCCATGAACCGGAAAGTCCTCGCCATCCATTACGAAACCCAGGGGTTTCGCAAGTTGACCCTAAAGCAGACGGGGATCGCTCGGGGCTGGGAGCCATTGTGGCCCTGAACGGACCCGACTCGTCAGCACCGGAATGCCCGTGGCATGGTGTGGAGGTCAGAGTGCCCCATGAGCGCCTCCACCCAGGCCCCTACCCGCGAAGCTGCCCTCACCCTGATGCTGCGTCAGGGTGAAGTGACGGCGTCGCAGTTGGCCCAGGAGCTGGGGGTGTCGGTGCAGGTGATGCGACGCCACCTGCGCTCCCTGGAGGAGGAGGGGCTGGTGGAGGCCAGCCCCTGCACCGAAGGGCCCGGGCGCCCCAGCAACCACTGGCGCCTCACCCCCGCGGGCCGCGGCCAGTTCCCCGACGGCAGCGATGACTTCGCCCTGGGATTGCTGAGCTCCATGGCCGCCAGCCTGCCCTCGGGAACGGTGGATCAACTGCTGCAACGGCAGGCGGCGGAGAAGGCCACCGCCTACCGCCAGCGGATCGGCGCCGGCACCCTGCAGCAGCGGTTGGAGCGGCTCGTGGAGCTGCGCCGCGATGAGGGCTACGTGGCCGAACTGCGGCCGGACCCCGAGGGCTGCGGCTGGGTGATGAGTGAATTCCACTGCTCCGTGATGAAGATCGCCGAGCAATTCCCCTGCGTGTGCGATCAGGAGCTGCAGCTGATCCGCCATACCTTCCCCGACTGCCAGGTGGAGCGGGTGCACTGGCTGCTGGAGGGTGGCCAGGCCTGCGGGTTCCGGCTGCAGCCGTGCTGAGCCCGCAGGATCTCGAGCAACTCGAAAGCACCCTGCTGCCTGCCCTGGAGCGCCACCACCTGCGGCTCCTGGCCCACAGCCTGCGCTGCCTGCAGCAGGCCGCCGATGACGGCGAACCCCTGCCCAATCCGCAACGGTTGCTGGCCTGGGCCCAGCGCCAGAGCAACCTGGCGGTGGATCCCAGCTTCATCCCGGTGCTGGTGGAGCAGCTGGGCAAGGCGGCGCTGCAGCTCGAACAGATCGCCCTGGAGCAGGGGTGCGCCCCCCTGGAGCTCGGGATCAGCGACCTGGTGAGCTGGGGGCAGCGCCAGGCCGATCAACGGCTGGCGCTCACACCACCAGAGCCGTAAGCCCCCCCAACGCCAGCAGCGCCGCCAGCAGCCCGCGCCAACCGGGGCGATCCCCCTCCAAGGGGGCCAGGGGCAGGGCCATCAACGGTGCCGTGGCCAGCAGGGCCACGGCCATGCCGCCGGGCAGGCGCTGCAGGGCCGTTTGCTGCAGCGCGATGCCCGCACTGGTGCCCAGCACGGTGGCCAGCAGCCAGAGGGGCCAGCGGCGCTGGGGCGGCCTGGGCTGCGGCGGCCATCGGGGCAGCTGGCGCGCCAGGGGCAACAGCACCACCGCCGCCACCAGCAGGCGCACTAGGGCCGCCTGCAACGGATCGAGCCCCCCATCCCGCAGGGCCGCCCGTGCCAGCAGGGCTCCGGCGCTGCCGGCCAACAGGGCTCCGAGTGCCAACACCACCCCCAGCCGCTGGCCCGCCGGCGGCTGGGCTCCCACCCCGCTGGGCTGTTGCAGGGCCACCAACACCAAGGCAGCCGTGATCAGCCCCAGGCCCAACCATTGCTGAACGGAGGGCACCTCCGCCAACCACACCAGCCCCGCCACGGCCGTCACCGCCGGGCCGCCGGCATCGAGGGTGAGGGTGCGGCGGGTGCCGAGGCGCCGCAGGGCGGCGAAATAAAGGCTGTCCCCCAGGGCGATGCCCAGCACACCGCTCAGGCCCAGCAGCACCCAGGCCTGCGGGGGCACCGGGGCCTGGGCGGCCCAGGGGGTCGCCAGCAGGGCGGGCGCCAGCAACAGCAGGGCCAGCCAGTTCTTGAGCAGGTTGAGCTGGCCCGCCGTCAGGGAGGTGGGCAGCTGACGCCAGAGGCTGCTGGAGAGGGTCCAGCAGAGGGCCGCCGCCAGGGCGGCCAGCACGCCGGTGGTCTGGGGTGTGATCATCGCTGCAGTTGCCGCACCCGCGTGAGCCAGGCCAGTGGGAGCCTCACCATCGCCGATGCCCTCAGCTTCTTTCGGCTGAGCTGCGGCCGCTGGCGCTCCCAGCGCAGCGTGCACCACCTGCTGCACCGCCGCGCCGAGGCGGGGGGTTCCCTGATCGTGGTTGAGGAATTGGAACCGCAGGACCAGCGGCTGCTGGCGATCGCCGCACTGCACGGCCAGGATCCCGCCGGCCTGGTGGGGGGCTGCTGGGTGCGCTGGAGCGCCTCGATGGCCTGGGACCGAGCCGGTGAAGACCACCAGGGAGAGAGCGTATTCGGGCTGATCCCCACCGACGAGCGGGGACGCGAGGGCCTGCTGCTGCGCGACCTGGGCTATGCCGAAAAAGCGCCGGCCAGCTCCAGCTTTCACATGGATGAACGCGATGGCCTGCTGCTGAGCACGGAGTACGAAACGATGAATGTGTGGGAGCGCTTCGCCTTCGCGGGGCCGAATGTGCGGCTGCGCTCCAGCACCGTGGAGGGGCTCTCCAACAACGCCTCGTTCTGCGTCGAAACCCGGTGCTGCGACGACACCCCCAACAAACCCAGCACTGGCCTGCAGGACACCGTTGCCGCTCCCGCCCTCTCCCCCCTGGGCTGGTAGCGGCTACGACCGAACGTTACGGACTGTGAGTCCTGGCAGAGGCGTTTCAGTGCCGCCCTGGCTGCACTTCTACGATCGACCCTGACGGATGCTGAAGCTCGAGTGGCCCTTCCTCTCCTGAAGTACGCCCCCACCACCCAGAATTCACGTGTGAACGCGCTGCGTGTGGGCTCGGATGAGGATCCGAAAGCGGTGGCCATGGACAAGGCCATGGACCGTGAAGGCCAGAAGTTCGTGATCGAAGCGGCCTACCGCCAGATCTTCTTCCATGCTTTCAAGGCCGACCGCGACCTCAGCCTGGAGAGCCAGGTGCGCAACGGTCAGATCACCGTGCGCGACTTCATCCGCTCGCTCTGCCTGTCCGACACTTTTAACCGCAGCTTCTACACCCTCAACAGCAACTACAAAGTGGCCCGCCACCTGGTGGAGAAGCTGCTGGGCCGCCCCACCCATGGCAAATCGGAAGAGATCGCCTGGTCGGCGGTGCTGATGACCCGGGGCGTGAAGGGGATGGTGGATGACATCCTCGACAGCCAGGAATACCTGGAAGCCTTCGGTTACGACACCGTGCCCTACCACCGCAACCGTGTGGTGGGCAGCCGCGACCTGGGCGAAACCCCCTTCAACATCACCAGCCCCCGCTACGACGCCTACTACCGCGGCATCTTCGGGTTCCCCCAAATCGTCTACACCGGCATCGCCCGCAAGCTGCCGGAGCGCGCCCTGCAGCGCCGCGGTGGCTACCCGCAGGACTACATGTCCTGGGTGACCACCCTGCCCGCCCTGCGCGGTGCCAACCCCACCGGCAGCGCCGACATCGACTACCTGGCCAAGGTGCCCTACCGCAGCCTGGGCCGCTGAAGCCCTTCTCCATCAGGCAGCAGCGGCGGGGCGTCTCCCCGCCGCTTTTTTTGTGCCCATCCCATGACCGCACGGGCGCAGGGGGGGATGGGTACGGGAAAGTTGGTCAGACTGATCCCAAACAGAATCCGGAGGAGCTGTGAGTCAGGCCCTGTCATCGCTGGCCCGGATGACCCTGCGCCAATTGCGGCAGGTGGCCAGCGAGCTGGGGGTGAGCCTCTACAGCCGTAAAACCAAGGAGGAGTTGCTCAGCGCCATCGGCAAACGCCAGGCGGATCTCACCAGCGTGGAGGCCGAGCGACGCCCCTCCAGCCACAGCCCTGAAGACAGCCGGGTGGTGTTTCTGCCTCGAGATCCCCAATGGGCCTATGTGTTCTGGGAGATCTGTGAAGCGGATCGTCAGCAGGCGTTCAAAGCGGGAGCCAGCCAGCTGTGCCTGCGGGTGGCGGATGTCACCGGCCTGAACAGCGGCGACAGCCATCCCCACACCCTGCAGGAGGTGCCGGTGGATAGCCACGCCACCGAGTGGTACCTGCCCGTGCCCCTCAGCGACCGCGACTACCGGGTGGAGCTGGGCTACCGCATCAGCGGCGGCGGATGGATCTCGCTGGCCTTCTCCTCGGTGGCGCGGGTGCCGGCACTGCACCCCAGCGAACAGATCCTGGATCAGTTCGTGCCCTTCTCCCTGGATACGCCCCCCGGCGCCATCAGCCCCCAAACCCTGCCCAGCAGCGACAACGGCCTGCACGAGCGGCTCTACCAAGCCGCCACCCTCGGCAGCCGCCGCCTGGGGCGCGGCTCCGAAGCCTTCCACGAGCTCGACTCCGCGGCCGGCGCGGGGCTCAACGCCTCCGGTGCCGGCCTGTGGGCCAGCGGCCGCAATGAGTCGGGATCGGGGGTGGTGAATCCGCGCCAGCGGGCCTTCTGGCTGGTGGCCGATGCCGAGCTGATTGTGTACGGCGCCACCGACCCCTCCGCCAAGCTGAGCATCGGCGGCGAGGAGGTGCCCCTCTCCAGCGACGGCACCTTCCGCATCCAGGTGCCCTTCCGCGACGGCCAGCAGGTGTACGCCATCGAAGCGGTGGCGGCCGATGGGGAGCAACGCCGCAACATTCGCCTGGAATTCCAGCGCACCACCCCGGAAGACAACAGCAATCCCCTCGACCAAGCTGTGGCCGAGTGGTTCTGAGGCCCCCATGTCCAAGGCCGTTGCTCCCCCAGGATCGCCAACCCTGAAAACCGTGGTGGCCTTCACGCCCCTCGCCGGGGCCCTGGCGCTGCCCCTGGTGGTGCCCCTGCTGATGGTGCGCGTGGGGGTGGGCACCGGGGTACTGGCGGCGGTGGTGCTGAGCAGCCTCTGGTTTGCCGCCATGCTGCGCACCTCCGAATTACCCGAACACGGCTGAACGGCGGCCCCCCAGGGGAACACTCGCCAGGTCCGCCATGGTGATGACCGTTGAGCTGGCGCTCTCCCAAGGCCCGAGCCTTGGGCCTGGTGCTGATGACCGCTGTTGTCGTGCCGGGCTGCAGCCAGCCCGGCAGCCTGCAGGGGGCCGCTCCGTCACCCCTGCCGCTGCCGGCCGGCATCACGGTGGCGTTCAACCACCGCGCTGAGGCCCACTACCGCAGCCCGATCAGCGGCGCGCAGCGCAGCGGTGACGACCTCGAGGCCCTGCTGCTGGAGACGATCCGGGGGGCACAGCGGGAGCTGCTGGTGGCGGTGCAGGAGCTGTCGCTGCCGCAGGTGGCCCGGGCCCTGGTGGAGCAACACCGGCGCGGCCTGCGGGTGCAGGTGGTGCTGGAGAACACCTACAGCCAACCCTGGAGCAGCCAACACGAGGCGGAGCTGAGCCCCCATCTGCGCCAACGGCGGCGCCAGCTGATGGCCCTGGCGGATCGCAACCGTGATGGCCAGCTCACGGCCAAGGAACGGGAACAGGGGGATGCGGTGGCGCTGCTGCAGCGCGGTGGGGTGCCGCTGCTGGATGACACCGCCGATGGCAGCCGCGGCAGTGCCCTCATGCACAGCAAATTTGTGGTGGCTGACCGGCGGGTGGTGGTGACCGGTTCCGCCAATTTCACACCCAGCTGCATCCATGGCGATCCGGATGACCGCCGCACCCGCGGCAACGTGAACCATCTGCTGCGGTTTGACAGCTCGCCCCTGGCCGAGCTGTTTGCAGCGGAATTCCAACGGATGTGGGGCGACGGTCCCGGAGGCGCCAGCGACAGCCGCTTCGGCCTGGCCAAGGGCTCCGGTGCCGCCACCACCGTGCTGGTGGGGGCCACGCCGGTGACGGTGCTGTTTGCCCCGCATCGGCGTCAGGATCCCAACGGGGGCCTGCGGCTCATCGGCAACGCCCTGGCCAGCGCTGAACGGCGGGTGGACCTGGCCCTGTTTGTGTTCTCAGCCCAAACCCTCACCCAGGTGATCGCCGAACTGCAGCGAAGGGGGGTGCCATTACGGCTGTTGGCGGACCCCGGTTTCGCCAGCCGGTCGTTTTCGGAGGTGCTGGATCTGCTGGGGGTGGCCCTGGCGGACCGCCATTGCAAGCTTGAGGCCGGCAACCAACCCCTGACGCACGCCGGAGAGGGGGTGGGCATCCCGCGGCTGCCGGGGGGCGACAAGCTGCATCACAAGTTCGCTGTGATCGACAACCGCACCGTGATCACAGGGAGCTTCAACTGGAGCCCGTCTGCCGCCCATCAGAACGATGAGGTGCTGCTGGTGATCGAGTCACCGCTGCTGGCGGCGCACTTCACCCGTGAGATGGATCGCCTCTGGCGGGGAGCGGAGCTGGGAATCAACGGGCGACTGGCTCGCAAGCTGGCGGCAAACCGCAGGCGCTGCGGCAGTGGGGTGCGGCGGGAAATCGCAGGGGACTGAGAAGGAACTCAGCGGGGCGGAGTGGCTAGGGGAGTGGCTAACTGCGCTAATTCAGTCAACTCAAGCCATTTCGGACCAATCACCGACTCACCCCGCCTCTGGACACCACCCAACCGCCACCTCCCGCCGTGCGACCCACTGAGCGCACCGTTTGGTCAGATGCTCGCCCTGGGGGATCAAACCTTGATGGATCGGACAGGTCAGCACCGTGACGCAGTGCTTGCCCACCTCGTAGCGGAAGTGCTGGCAGGTGATGCAGACGGCACAAGAGCGGGCAGGGCGTAGAACAGTGTCAGAAGCAGGCGTCTTTAGACAATCTTTCAATGCGAAATGCTGCGCGTGGCACCACGGGCATGAGGCGCTCGCCATCCTTGTTCGAACTCACAAAGAGCAGTGGACCTGGAT
>VGQL01000013.1 GCA_016882415.1 Cyanobacteria bacterium M_DeepCast_200m_mx_001 | reverse complement strand
TCCCCAGGCCGAAGGCGATGGTCTGGGTGAGCCAGTGGAAGGGCAGCATCAGGCGGGCGGAGGGGCCGCAAGGTCAGCCCATGATCAAAGATCAGAGCCCAAGGTTGGCGACTCCAGCGCCAAGACGATCATGGCGGGGGGCGACCAACAGGGAACGCATCGGATCAGGGCAGACCCCCGCTGCACAACGCTTTCCGCAGCCAGAGGAACTCCCTAGCGTGGTGGGTTGAACCGGGCTTCTGCCGATGCCGTTGCACCCCGCTGCCTTGGCGACTCAGGCTGCCCGCGCCGATGGGGCATTGGACGTGGACCCGATCGGCGCCTGCAGGGCCCTGGGGGACCGGATGGAGCCCGCCGCTGCACCGGCAGACGCGTCGCATTCCGAGCCCTAAACCCCACACCGCCAGGAGAGAGCTCCCTGCAATCCCCCACCGTGCTCACCACCCTGCTGATCCTGCTGGTGGGATTGGCCCTGGCGCGGCTCAGCGCCGGCCAGCTGGCCCGCTGGGCGGTGCCGGCCATCGTGGTGGAGCTGGTGATCGGCTTCCTGCTGGGCAACACGCTGCTGCCCTTCAGCGCCATCCAGCCGGTGAGCGGCCTCACCGAACTGGGGGTGCTGACGCTGTTTTTCCAGGTGGGCCTGGAGGTGCGCGGCGATCTGCTGGCCTCCCGGCGCGGCACGATCCTGCGGCTGGTGGCCCTCAGCTGCCTGGCGCCGCTGCTGGGCTACGGGCCCCTGGTGGCGCTGTTCGGCATGGCACCGGCCACGGCCCTGCTCTGCCTGGCCTGCGTGGCGGCCACCGGCACGGGGGTCACCCTGCGGCTGCTGGCCCAGCGGGGGGCCCTGCGCACCCCCTCCGGCCGGCTGCTGGTGGGGGTGTCGGTGCTCGACGACCTCCCCGCCATCGGCCTGCTCAGCCTCTCGGTGGCCCTGGGGGGCAGCAACTGGAACAACGGCCCGGGCTGGGGAGGCATGGCCCTGGGGCTAGCGGCGGCGGCCCTGAGCCTGCTGGCGGCCAACCACTGGCGGCAGCGCGGCGGTGCAGCACCGGAGAGCCCCCTGGCGGTGCTGATCCTGCTGATCGGCTGCGCCTGGGTGGGGGAGGTGAGCGGCCTCACCGCGCTGCTGGGGGCCCTGTGGGGCGGGGTGTTGCTCAACCGCCTCCACCCGGAGCCACAGCGGCTGGGGGGATTGCTGACGCTGCTCTCGGAGGTGTTCCTGCCCCTCTATTTCATCAGCGTGGGCATGCGCATTCAGGCGGGCACGCTGCTGCAGAGCCAGGCCTGGGGACTGGCTCTGCTGTTGCTGCTGCTGGCGGTGGCCTCGAAGCTGCTCTGCGGCCTGGGGGTGAGCGCCGCCGACCGCCGCGCCGGCATCGACCGCTGGCAGGTGATCTACGGCCTGATGCCCCGGGGCCTGCCCGGGCTGGTGTTCGCCAGCACCGCCCTGGCGGCGGGGGTGATCACGGCGGTGCAGTTCTCCGCCCTGGTGCTGATGGTGAGCAGCACCACGGTGGTGGGGCTGCTGCTGCTGGAGCGGCGGCTGCAACGTCAAGAAAAAACCCCCGGCGCGAACGCCGGGGGTTGAGGACATCTCCGGCAGCGGGCCTCAGAGGGCCGCGTTGCCGCGGTCGCCGGTGCGGATCCGCACCACTTCATCCACGGGGGTGATGAAGATCTTGCCGTCACCGATCTCGCCGGTGCGGGCGGCCTCGGTAATGGCGGCGATGGCGGCTTCCACCTTGTCGTCGGAGACGACGGCGGTGATCCGCATCTTGGAGAGGAAATCCACCGTGAACTCATTGCCCCGGTAGATCTCCACTTGCCCCTTCTGGCGGCCGAAACCGCGCACATCGTTGATGGTCATGCCCACCACGTCGATGGCCACGAGGGCCGTCTTGACGGCGTCCACCTTGCCGGGACGCACCACTGCTGTGATCTGTTTCATGGCAGGGCCCTATCAGTAGGTCATCGGGTCGTAGGCCTCTTCGCCGTGGGCGACGAAGTCCATCCCGCGCTCTTCCTCCTCCGGGGTGGCCCGCAGGCCCACCACGGCGCCCACGATCCAGAGGATCACGGCCGTGCCGACACCCACGAAGCCGTAGCTGATCAGCACGGCCTTCACGTGGGCCACGAACAGGGCACCATTGCCACCGGCGGCCAGGATCTCAGCCGATTTGGGGAAGTAATCGGCGGGCACCAGGGCCGGAGCGGCCAGGGCACCGGTGAGCAGGGCCCCCACGGTGCCACCCACGCCGTGCACGGCATAGGCATCGAGGGAATCATCGAACTGGATGGCAGCCTTCACCTGCACGGCGATGTAGCAGGCGGAAGCCGTGGCCACGCCGATGATCAGCGCCTGAGGCATGTACACGAAACCGGCGGCGGGGGTGATCCCCACCAGGCCCGCCACGGCGCCGGTGGCGGCACCCACGGCGGTGGGCTTGCCATCACGGAACCACTCGATCAGGCACCAGGTGAGCAGGGCCGCCGAAGCGGACAGCGTGGTGGTGAGGAAGGAGAAGCCAGCGCCCTTGGCGGCGAAGTAGCTGGCGCCGTTGAAGCCAAACCAGCCAAACCACAGCAGGCCGGCACCCAGCAGGATGAATGGCACGTTGTGGGGGGGGCGCCGGCTATCCGGGAAGCCACTGCGGGGACCCACGATGGCCGTGGCCACCAGGGCACCCACACCGGCGGCGATGTGCACCACGGTGCCACCGGCGAAGTCGATGGCGCCGATTTCACCGAAGGGGCCCAGGTAACCACCGCCCCAGACCATCTTGGCCATCGGGCAGTAAATGAACAGGCTCCAGAGCAGAGAGAACCAGAACCAGGCCTTGAAGTTGATGCGCTCCACCAGGGCGCCGGAGATCAGGGCCGGGGTGATGATCGCGAACATGCCCTGGAACAGGGCGAAGGAGGAGGCGGAGATGGCGAAGCCATCGGCCAGCGGGGCATCCCCCAGCTCACCGCCCACGCCGTTGAGCCACATCTGGCCGAGGCCACCGATGAAGGGGCTCTTGAAGCCGGTGTCGAAGGCGAGGGAGTAACCCACCACCACCCAGAGAACACCGATGAGCCCCATCAGGAAGAAGCTCATCATCATGGTGTTGAGCACGTTCTTGGCGCGGGTGAAGCCGCCGTAGAAGAACGCCAGGCCGGGGGTCATCAGCAGCACCAGGGCTGAACCCATCAGCATCAGCAGGGTGTCGGCACCGTCGGTGGGCACCTTGGCCAGGGCGGCCCGGGCGGAGCCGGCCATCAGAGGCAGCAGGCCAGCGCCGAAGGCCAGCAGCATCACCGCATAGCGCTTCAGCTCGGGCTCCTGAACCTTGGCCAGGGCCTTGGTGCGGAATCGATCAAAGACGGCCAGGGGGGTGGGACCACCGCCGGCCAAGGGGACATGAACCATGGAAGGGAGAGACCTCTTCAACGTTCGCGAGGGGACACTCCCTGCAGCCATCAGCCGCAGATGTATCAACGACTACCTCAACCGATCGATTGTTCCCGAGCGCAACCGCAGAAACGCCACTCCCAACAGGCTGCTCTTGAATCAGAACAGGTGAAAACCGGACTGCGCTTGTGTCGCGATTGCAACAAACCGCCTGGCACAGCCTCTCTGGCCCGGAGTGCCTGCAACGGCTCGAGGGCAGCGATCAGGGGCTGAGCACGGCGGCCTCCGCCCGACGCCTGGCAGACATTGGCCCCAACAAACTGGAGCTGAGCGCCGGCCGCAGCGCCCTGGAGATCCTCTGGGATCAATTCAGCAACGTGATGCTGATCATGCTGCTGGCGGTGGCGGCGGTGTCCGCCGCGGTGTCGATCCACCAGCAGGAATTCCCGAAGGATGCCATCGCCATCCTGGTGATCGTGATCCTCAACGGCCTGCTGGGCTACCTGCAGGAAAGCAAGGCCCAACAGGCGCTGCTGGCCCTGCGGGACATGGCCCAGCCCCTGGTACAGGTGCGCCGCGATGGCGAGTGGCAACGCCTCTCCAGTGAGCTGCTGGTGCCGGGCGACCTGATCCGCCTGGAGGCGGGCGACCGCGTGCCCGCCGATGCACGCCTGCTGGAGGTGGCCGAGCTGGGGGTGCGCGAAGCCGCCCTCACCGGCGAAGCGGAGGCGGTGTTCAAGCAAGCAGACCTGCTGCTGGAAGCCGACACCCCCGTGCTGGAGCGGCAAAACTGCCTGTTCCAGGGCACCGAGGTGGTGCGGGGCCGGGGCCTGGCGGTGGTGACCGCCACCGGCATGGCCACCGAACTGGGGCAGATCGCCGAGCTGATCAACACCGCGGGTGGCGAGAGCACGCCGCTGCAGGAGCGGCTCGATGGCCTGGCCAAGGTGCTGGTGGGCAGCGCCCTGGCCCTGGTGGCGGTGGTGGTGGTGCTGGGCTGGCTGCTGGGCCAGCCCCTGCTCAACCTGCTGGAGGTGTCGCTGTCGATGGCGGTGGCGATCGTGCCGGAGGGCCTGCCGGCGGTGATCACGGTGACCCTCGCCATCGGCACCCAGCGCATGGTGCGCCGCGCCGCCCTGATCCGGCGATTGCCGGCGGTGGAGGGTCTGGGGTCGGTCACGGTGATCTGCTCCGACAAAACCGGCACCCTCACCCAGAACCGCCAGGTGGTGCAGGAGCTGCGGGTGGGCACCGAGCTGGTTGCCGTGGGCGGCCAGGGCTACGAGCCCACGGGCAGCCTCAACCCCAGCACCCTGGAGCCGCCGGCCGGCGCCAGGGCAGGCGCCTACGCCGGGGCCCGCACCCTGCTGCTGCAGGCGGGGGTGCTCTGCAGCGACGCCGAACTCAAAACCCAGGCCGATGGCAGCTGGGACATCCTCGGCGACCCCACCGAGGGGGCCCTGGTGGTGGTGGCCGCCAAGGCGGGCATCGATGGCTTTGCCTTGCGCAGCCGCTACCGCCGGGTGGCCGAAATCCCCTTCAGCTCCGAGCGGCAGCTGATGGCCGTGTGGATCGACGATCCCCAGTGCGAGCTGCAGGATCCGCTCGGGGGCTGCGCCACCAGCTCAGGCCGGCTGCTGATCAGCAAGGGTGCCCCTGAGGTGATCATCGGCCTGTGCGACCGCTGGATCGATGGCAGCGGCGTGGTGACCCTGGCCGAGGAGCAGCGCCAGTGGTGGCTGGAGCAGGCCCGCAACCTGGCGGCCTCCGGCCTGCGGGTGCTGGCCTTCGCCTGCGCGCCGCACCACCCCAGCCCCGACCACGACCTCGACGACCAGGTGCTGCTGGGGCTGATGGCCCAGCTGGATCCCGCCCGGCCCGAGGTGGCCACGGCGGTGGCCACCTGCCGCGGCGCCGGGATCCGGCCGGTGATGATCACCGGCGACCACCCGCTCACCGCCCGCGCCATCGGCGCCGCCATCGGCCTGGCACCGGCGGATGGGGAGGTGGTGCTGGGGCGGGAACTGGAGCGCTGTGATGACGGCCAGCTGCGGCAGGTGGTGGCCCGCTGCAGCATCTACGCCCGGGTGCCACCCGAGCAGAAGCTGCGCATCGTGAAGGCCCTGCAGGCCAACGGCCAGGTGGTGGCCATGACCGGCGATGGCGTCAACGACGCCCCCGCCCTCAAGCAGGCCCACATCGGCGTGGCCATGGGCATCACCGGCACGGAGGTGAGCAAGGAGGCCGCCGACATGGTGCTGCTGGACGACAACTTCGCCACGATCGTGAACGCCGTGGAGGAGGGGCGGTTGGTGTACGCCAACATCCGCCGCTTCGTGAAATACATCCTGGGCAGCAATGTGGGCGAGCTGATCACCATCGCCTCGGCGCCACTACTGGGACTGGTGGGGGTGCCACTTACCCCGCTGCAGATCCTGTGGATGAACCTGGTCACCGATGGGGTGCCCGCCCTGGCCCTGGCCCTGGAGCCCGGGGAAGACGGGCTGATGCAGAAGGCCCCGGCGGAACCCGGTGAATCGATCTTCGCCCGGGGCATCGGCCGCTACATCCTGCGCATCGGCGTGGTGTTCGCGGTGATCGTGATCGCCCTGATGCTCTATGCCGCCTGGCACGACGCCCCCTGGGAAACCATGGTGTTCACCACCCTCTGCCTGGCCCAGATGGGCCATGCCCTCTCAGCCCGCAGCGATCTTCCGCTGATCCAGGTGGCCCCCTTCTCCAACCCCTGGCTGCTGTGGGCGGTGCTGCTCACCTCCGGCCTGCAGCTGCTGCTGCTCTATGTGCCAGGGCTGTCGCGGTTCTTCGGCACCACGCCTCTGAGCGGCCACGACCTGCTGATCTGTGTGGGCTTCAGCCTGCTGTTCTTCCTTTATCTGGAGCTGGAAAAGCTGTGGCGGCTGTGGCGCCGCCGCGGCGACGCCCACAGTTAACGGGCTGGCTCCTCGGTGGGAATGCCACTGGCGGTGCGCAGCTGATCGGTGGCGGCGATGGCCCCCACTAGGGGCAAAGAGCAGAGGCAGATCAACAGCGCCAGCAGCTGCTGCCGCCAGGAGAGTCGCTGGCTCGGCACCAGCCGGCTGTGGACCATGGGCCTGCCGCAGCCGCAGCACTCCAGCCCCTGGCTGCCCTTGCTGATCAGGCGAGAACCGCAGTAACCGCAGGCCATGGCCCCAGGCAGGTGTGCAGCAACTTTGTGGCTGCGGTGGGGCATGCTTCAGTTCAATCTGAACCGTTCTGACTGCGGCCTGCCGATGGGCCGCGGAGCATAAAAAAGCCCGCCTTGCGGCGGGCTGAACGCGAACGTTGGCGAAGCCAACTCATTTGGCAGAGGCGAAGTCGGGATAGGCCTCCATGCCGTGCTCGCCGATGTCGAGGCCCTCCTTCTCTTCGGATTCAGTCACCCGGATGCCACCGAAGATCACGCCAATGATGGACCACACAATGAAGGTGGTCACAATCGTGAAAATGGCGTAAGCGATAACTCCCACGGCTTGAACACCCAGCTGGCTGAAACCGTGACCGGTCAGCAGGCCCTTGTCCATGTTGAACAGGCCCACAGCCAAGGTGGCCCAAATGCCGCAGGTGCCGTGCACGGAGAAGGCGCCCACAGGATCGTCAATCTTCAGGGAGTCAATGAAGCTCACCGAGAACACAACGATCACACCAGCGATGAACCCAACGACCCAGGCGGCAGGCATCGAGAACCCATCACAACCAGCCGTCACGCCCACCAGGCCGGCCAAAATGCCATTGATGGTCATGGTGAGGTCGGGCTTACCACCGGTGAACTGGCTCACCAGAGTGGCGGCAATTCCGCCACCGGCAGCGCCAAGGGTGGTGGTGACAGCGATGTAAGGCACTTCAGGTGCCATCGAAAGCCAGGAGCCGGGGTTGAAGCCATACCAGCCGATCCAGAGGATCAGACAGCCCAAAGTTGCGATAGCAAGGTTGTGGCCAGGCATGGCCTGGGGCTTGCCGTCAGCAAACTTGCCGATGCGAGGGCCAAGCAGCATCGCACCCACCAAGCCGGCCCAGGCACCAAAGGAGTGAACGACGGTGGAACCGGCAAAATCGATAAAACCAAGGCGGTTTAACCATCCACCACCAACGCCGGCATCATCGGGAAAATTCCACTGCCAGGAGCCAGCGATAGGATAGAGAATACCAACCAAAATCAGTGAGAAAATAACGAACTCACCGAACTTGATTCGCTCAGCAACAAGGCCTGAGACAATTGTTGCAGCAGTACCGGCAAAAGCGGCCTGGAACAGAAAATCAACGCTAGGCACAAGAGAGGCATTGGTCACCATTTCAGGGGTGACCGTGGCGTCGAAGAACAGGCCTCCAAATTTGAACCAACCGGGAATGACCCAGTCAGCGTTGTACATGATCTTGTAGCCAATGAACCAATAGGCGGTCACCGCAAGGGCAAACACGATCAGGTTCTTGGCCAGGATGTTGACCGCATTTTTCTGGCGGCACATCCCTGCTTCCACCATGGCGAAGCCGGCGTTCATGAAGATCACCAGGACGGCGCACACGAACAAGAACATGTTGTTCGCGAGGAACCCGGCATTCAGCTCGGGCAGCTCGGCGGCGTGGGCCGCCAGGTTGAACAGGCCCAAACCCATGAGGGCAATGGGCACGCAGGCCAACCAGGTAAGCGTGCGATTGGAGGAGAGGCCGCGGACTTTGCGCATCAGGAGCGAGGGGGCTTCCAACAGGCTGGCCTGCTGGAGTGACCGCACCTGAGGACGCCGCGGCCCTGGGGTGGCAGCAACCATGGGTGAGATGTTGAAGGAATTTTGTTGGACCACTGGACGGCATAAAAGCCGCCATGCCACGTTTTAGCGCTCACGGAACAGCAAGTTGTATCGGATTGAACAAAATCCATAAATCAGTGGGCCAAGCCGATGCAGCCGGGACAATGGATCCGCCAGTAAAAAGCTCGCTGAGATACAGCAAAGTCTGTACTTTTCCTAAGAAACGGGCATTTTGTTCACTATGAACTTTTTGTTCTCGCTAAAACGGTGCTGAAGGACAAAACGTTGGGTGAGCCGCCCCAGGGCCCAGGCTTACCGGAAGTAGCCCACCGCAAGGCGAAGCAACGCTCCTTCCTCCGAAGCGGACCGCCTGCCCACCGCAGGCCCTCACCCAACCCTTCGAGGCCCAACCCATGACCAAACTCCAATACCGCGGCGTCGGCTACGACAACGCCCAGCACGAACAGCTCAGCAACGAGCCCGTGGACCACGCCTACCGCGGCCAGCACTACACCTCCGCCCCGCGCCACGAAGCCGCCGCGGTGAACACCGAGGTGGAACTGCAGTACCGCGGCCAGCACTACCACCACCAGCAGGCCGAAGCGGCCCAGCAGGTGAACAACGGCTGATCGCCAGCCAGCCCAATCAGCCAAACGGTGGCGACTGCTACGCCACACGCCAGCACCTCCCCCCTCCAATGGGGGGAGGTTTTTTATGGCGGGATCCAGGCGATGAGCCTCCCCACGGACATCACCCTCACCCCCCTGGGCGACAGCTACCGCATCAAGCCCGAGTCGGTGCACGGGATGCTCTGGCTGCAGACCCACTTCGAAAGCAGCACCTGGGATCTGATTTGCGGTGGCAAGGTGCGGCTCACGGCTGAGTCGTGCCGCAGCCTGCAGACCGATGCCCACCAGGCAGGCCTGCAGCTGTGCAGCATCCCGGCCATCCCCTCCCTCTGAAAGAGGCTGTGGGGCATCAGGCGCCCCGCAGCCGCTGCTGGCGCCAGCGCAGGGTGCTCCAGATCAGAAACACCATCAGGGCGGGCAGGGCCACCACCAGCACCAGCAGGCGGAATTCATCGGCCACGGTTGAGGCGCTGCTGCTGAGGATCTGCTCCACCGCATAAAGCACGTAGAGCCCCATCAGGATCCAGCCCTCCAATCGCGTGATCACGCCACCACTCCAGAAGATCGGCAAGCAGGCCAGTGTGGTGGCCACCATGATCGGGAAATCGCGGGCCAGCATCACCGGATCCACCCCCAGGCCGCGGCCCCCGGAGACAAGCGCACAGAGCCCCAGAATCACCAACTGGTTGAGCAGGTTGCTGCCCACCACGTTGCCGATGGCCAGATCCGCCTTGCCGCGATAAGCCGCCACCAGGGAGGTGACCAGCTCCGGCATCGAGGTGCCGGCCGAAACGATGGTGAGTCCGATCACCGTTTCGCTCACCCCCAAGCCCTGGGCGGCGGCGATGGCCCCCTTCACCAGCACCTGGGAGCCTGCCACCAGCAGCACCAACCCTCCGGCCAGCTTGCCGAGGGCAACGGGCAGGGTGGACGCTTCCTGCGTGTCGAGGTCGTCAGCGGCTTCGGCGGGTTCCTCCTTGGCACTTCGAATTTCCCAGAGCAGGTTGATCACCGTGCCGGTGATCAGGGCCAGGCCCGCCACCCAGGTGATGCGGCCGCCGGAGGCCATGCCCCAGGTGGCCATCGACACCCCCAGCAGCAGCGGCACATCCCGGCGCACCAGGCGGCTCTTCACCCGCAGCGGCATCACGGCTGCGCTGGCCCCCAACACCACCAGCACATTGAAGATGTTGGAGCCCACAACATTGCTCACCGCGATGGCATCGCCAGCGCTCCCCCCCTGAATGGTGGAGAGCAGGCTCACAAACAGCTCCGGGGCGCTGGTGCCAAGCGACACCACCGTGAGGCCAATCACGATCTGGGGGATCCCCAGCAGCAACGACAGGGTCACGGAGCCCGCCACAAACAGCTCCCCACCGCCGAACAGCAGCAGGATCCCCGCCACGATTTGGAACGCACTGAGGGCGAAGGGCATGAACACGGGCGTCACTGCGGCAATTCTGCATGGGTGCCCCTGGCAGGTCACCCTGAAGCCATGGGTGTGCAATGTTCACAAACGACGCCTGGGATTGATCAGGCTTGGTGATCAACAGCAGCAGCCAATCTTCTACCCCCAGTGCCCAAATGGAACCGATATCGGTTAAGCGGCAGATCGAACCGCGATTGGCTGCCAGTTGCCAACAGGGCGCAGCCGCAATGCAACGCCTCATCCCCTGGGATCGCCTAAGCCCCAGAGGATCCCAGCAATGATTAGCCCAACTGATCGATAGGATTGCGATTGCTTGGTCAACGCCGACAACCCGCCTATCCGCTGTTTTTGATCAGTAATCTCTCGCGAACCCAAATTCAGACATCCCCCCGATGCCTGCGCCACAGACGCTCAACCGCAGCAGCTGCGACGCTCTCAGCCAGCACCTGCGTGCCATTGGCCGGATCCCCTTGCTCACCCATGAGGAGGAGATCACCCTGGGCCGCCGTGTGCAAACCCTGCGCCACCTGGAGGAGATCCACGAGGAGCTCACCATCCGTGCCGATGGCCGCACCCCCAGCCTCGAGATCTGGGCCGCCGAGGCCGGCCTCACCCTCAAAACCCTGCAACGGCGCGTGCGGGGCGGGCAGCGGGCCAAAAACCGCATGGTGGCCGCCAACCTGCGCCTGGTGGTGACCATCGCCCGTAAATACGCCAACCGCCAGCTGGAACTGGAGGATGTGATCCAGGAGGGCAACCTGGGGCTGATCAAGGCGGTGGAGCGCTTTGACCCCAGCCGCGGTTACAAGTTCTCCACCTATGCCTATTGGTGGATCCGCGAGGGCATCACCCGCGCCATCGCCGATAAAAGCCGCACCGTGCGCCTGCCGGTGCACGTGGGCGAATGCCTCAACAAGCTGCGCCGCGCCCAGCAGCAGCTCTGGCAGGAGCTGGGCCGCACCCCCAGCATCGATGAGCTGGCCGACCACACCGGCCTCAAACCACTGGACATTCGCGAAACCCTGTTCCGCGCCCAGCAACCCCTGAGCCTGGATGGCACCCCCGCCGGGGATGACGACGCCAACCTTCTGGAGCGCATCGCCTGTGGTGCCACCGCCCCGGCCGAACAGGTGACCCGCCACCATCTGGTGGAGGACCTGGAGCAGGTGCTGGCTGAACTCCCCAACCAGGAGGCGGAGCTGCTGCGGCTCCGCTACGGGATCAACCTGGAGGCGCCCATGCCCCTGAGCGCCGTGGCCCGCAGCATGGGGGTCACCCGCGACACCGCCCGGGGCATCGAGCGGCGCGCCAACGCCGCCATCCGCGATCGCTCCCCCCACGTGATCGACTATCTGGAGGCGTGAAGCGATGCAACAACGTCAACTGCAAGCCGCGCGACATCTCGCCTTGCCAGCCTTGGTGAGCGGCCTGATCCTCGGCTGGTCGGCCGCCCAGGCCGCCCCCACCCTGCCCTTTGCACCGGCCCCCGCCGCCTTCCAAAGTTGGCTCAACGGCCAGCGCAACTGGCCCCATGGCCAGCGGCTGCAGTTCAGCGGCCTGGCCCAGTGCCTGGATCAAACCACCCGCCACTCCCCTTACCGCACGCCGGTTTACACCTGCCTGGCTGGAGAGCTGCGCCTCAGCGGCGGTGATCGACCCGAGCAGCGCTGCCAACTGCAGCGCGTGAGTTACTTTCCCGCTATGAAACGGGTGCGCTACTGGACGGCCCAGTGCAGCCCCGCCGGCTGAGCGGCACCCCATGAGCTGGCATCCCCACCTCTGGCACCCCACCACCCAGGTGGCGGTGGCCCCAGAGCCCCTGCGGGTGGTGGGTAGCCGGGGCAGCCTGCTGGAGCTGGAGGACGGCCGCCAGCTGATCGATGCCATCAGCAGCTGGTGGGTCACCCTGCATGGCCACGCCGAGCCCAGCATCGCCGCGGCCATCGGCCGCCAGGCGCAGCAGCTGGAGCAGGTGATCTTCGCCAACTTCAGCCACCGCCCGGCGGAGCAGCTGGCCACACGGCTCAGCGCCCTCACGGGCCTGGAGCGGCTCTTCTTTTCCGACAACGGCTCCACCGCCGTGGAGGTGGCCCTCAAGATCGCCTGGCAGTGGTGGCGCAACCAGGGCAGCGAACGGCGCCAACTGATCGCCTTTGAGGGGGCGTACCACGGCGACACCTTCGGAGCCATGGCCCTGGGGGATCGCTCCATCTTCACCGCCCCCTACGACGACCTCCTGTTCGACGTGGCCCGCATCCCCTGGCCCCACACCCACTGGGGGGATGGGGGGCTTGAGCAGCGGGAAGCGGAGGCCCTGGCCCAGCTGGATCGGGCCCTGCAAACCCCCACGGCGGCCCTGATCGTGGAGCCCCTGATCCAGGGGGCCTCCGGCATGCGCCTGGTGCGGGCCGGCTTCCTGCGGGCGGTGCAGGAGCGGCTGCGGGCCAGCGGCGCCCTGCTGATCGCCGATGAGGTGATGACCGGCTTCGGCCGCACGGGGGCCCTGTTCGCCAGCCAGCGGGCCCAGCTGCAGCCGGATCTGGTGGCCCTCTCCAAGGGGCTCACCGGCGGCTTCCTACCCATGGGGGTCACCCTGGCCAGCGAACGGCTCTACCGCGGCTTCATCAGCGACACCCCGGCCCACACCTTCTTCCACGGCCACAGCTTCACCGCCAACCCCCTGGGCTGCGCCGCGGCCCTGGCCAGCCTCGATCTGCTGCAGCGGAACCCGGAGCGCTTCCAGCAGTTCGAAGCCCGGCACCGGCCTGGCCTCGAGCAGCTCAGCACCCATCCCCTGGTGAAGCGGGTGCGCTGCCTGGGCACCATGGCGGCCTTCGAGGTGGAAGCCGGCGCCGCCAGCTACCTCAATCCGGTGGGGCGCCAGATCCAGCGGCTCTGCCTGGAGCAGGGGGTGTTCCTGCGGCCCCTGGGCCACGTGGTGTATCTGCTGCCGCCGCTGGGCATCAGCGAAGCCCAACTGCAGCGCTGCTACGAGGCCCTGGAGGCCGCCCTGGGGCAGCTCCAGCAATAAGAAGCGTGTAGTTGTCGCATCTAAGACACGCCCAGAGACGGCCGTTATGGAGCCTGGCTGCACAACACTCGGCTTGCCATGGCCACCGCCTTCAGCAACCCACGCCTGCTGAGCTTCAGCGACCACGGCGCCCCCTACCGGGGCCACTGGGTGATCTACGCCGCCGGCCAGGCCGACAGCTACGCCGCCTGCCATGAGCTGTGCGAGCAGGGGCAATCGCTCCAGGTGGTGGAGCAGCGCCAGCTCCCCAATGCCCTGGAGGCCCGCCGGTTCAGCACCCACCTGATCCTGCACGGCTGGACGCCGGATGAGGTGCACAGCGACCAGGGGTACAGCCTTCTGGGGGCCGGAGCCTGATGCAACAGGATGCCCTGGCCACAACCGAGCCAACCGCGGGCGAGATCGTGGAGGAGCACCGCCAGGGCACACCACTGCGCCCCCAGCAACCCACAATGGTTCGCATCGTGCGCCGCAACGATCAAGACAGTTGGCGCACGTACAACAACGACTGCTATTGATCACCAGCACATGGCCCTTGATCAACAGCCGTCACGATTCATCTGACTTGCCTTGATGTTGCTTGACGGGAGGCTGCGATTCGGTACAAAAGCGTTCAAGCACAGGAGTTTTCGCCATGCCGGATACCTTCGCCCTGTTTCTGGCCATCGGCATCATCGGCACCTCCGTGGCCCTGGCCACGGCCATCCTGTTTGACGACTCCCGCACCAAACAACGCTCGATTGAGCACTACCGCAACCTCGAGCGCCAGCGGGCCCATCGCATGCGCCGTTTAGGCAGCAAAGGCGCCACGCGCCCCAGCTGGGATCACTACCTCGACGACAAGAATCAGCGGGCGGCCTGATGGCAGGCGACGGGTGATCTAACCCGGCAGGATCACCCGATCAATCACGTGCACCACGCCGTTGTCGCACACAATGTCGGCGCTCACCACGGTGGCGTTTTTCACCTCAAACGGCTCAGCGCGCCGGATCGGCACCGATGCCCCCTCCAGGCTTTCCCATTCCGGCTGAGCCACCAGCGCCGCGCGGGAGTGGGCGCCGGCCAACACGTGATATTTCAGGATCCGCGCCAATTGGGGCGGGTTATCCACCAGGGTTTGCACCGTGCCGGGGGGCAGCGCCGCAAAGGCATCGTCCACCGGGGCAAACACGGTGAAGGGGCCAGGCCCCTCCAGGGCACCCCGCAGACCACCGGCCTCCACGGCCGCCAGCAGGGTGTTGAACAAACCGGCCGAGGCAGCCGTCTCAAGAATGGTGGCCATCGGGATTAGCGGTAGTCCTGGCTTTGGATATCGGAGAGACGGGCTTCCGGCCGTAGGAAGCGGTCCATCTGGGCCTCAAAGAACTGGCGGTTGGCCATCAGGTGCTCGGGGTCGGTGTCATCGAGCGGATAGAGCAGTGCGCAGCGCAGCGCCTGAATCACCGCGGAGGTCACGTTGTACATCGAGCGCTGGAAGGTGATCCCCAGCTGCACCAGCTCATCCTCCTCACCGCGGCGATGCTCCCGGTAGATCTCCTTGAGATAGGGGGGCAGGAAATGGAGCATGTCCTGCATCAGCAGGGTGGGGGGAATACCAGCCGAGCCCACGGGGTACACATCGGCGTAGAGGATGCCGTAGTGGAAGTCGGCCTGGTTGTCGGGCACCTGCTGGGCCTGGGCGTTGTAGCTCTTGGTGCCCCGGAAGGGTGAGGTGCGGTAGAACACCGCCTCCACGTAGGGCAGCGCCGCCTCATAGAGCCAGGTGAAGCCTTCGCTCTTGGGGATGATCTCGATGCATTCGTCGCCGATATACACGTGGTGGTAGATGGGGCGACCCGCCACGGCGAAGATGCCGTTGACGAGGAAGTCCATCGCCTGGGGCACCGTGGTGAGCTTGCCCTCGTCGAAGAGGTCGCTCATCTCGAAGAACACCGGCGCCATCACCTCCCAGAACAGGCCGAGGTTGGCGGCGTAGGAGAGCTGCCGCACCTGCTCCAGGAACATCTCCGGGAACAGCTTGTAGAGCCCCAGCATCAGGGGGTTCCCCCGGAAGTAGGCCTTGATGGCCCGATCGGCGTTGGCCTTGTAGGCGTCGCTCTCCAGGTAGTCGTTGAAGCGGCCGCCCATGCCCTGGTGCCAGAGCATGGCTTGCATGCAGGCCTCGGCGAACTCCATGTTCACCCGGTCGTGCCAGAGGTGATGCAGCAGCTTGGGCATGCGGCGCGTCTCGCCCCGCTCCATGAATTCGAGCAATTCCGGGTGGGCCTTCTCGCCACCCCGCCAGATGCGCAGCTTCGACTGCTCACCCGAATAGGAGCAGGGGCGATCCAGATACTCCTGGGAGATGAAGTACTTGAACGCCGGCAGCGGGTTGAGGAACACCCGCTCGGCGATGTACAGCAGATCACGCCAATAGAAGTCCATCGGCACGGCGTAGGCCTTGTAGATGCCGATGATCTGCTGGAGGTTTTCGGGGGTGTCGGGCAGCATCGAGCCGCCCGCCTCCAGCCGATGGATCACCTCGGCGTAGCGGTGGGTGGAGGGGGGAATCAGGGGAGCCTTGACACGCTCCGGGGCAATGCTGGTGGTCATGCGGGGAGCTGCGAGGGGGCGAGAGAGGCGGCGGAGGCAATCACGGTGACGGCCTCACTGGAGCGCAGGGCCAGGGGGGCCGTGGCGGTTTCACTCAGGCCGGTGAGCAGGGTGGGCCAGATGCCACCCACCAGCACCAGGGCGGTGAGCACCAGGGCCGGAGCCCGCTCAACCCAGCTGGTGCTGGCCCAGTTGGCCTTGGCGTTATCGAGCCGGCCAAAGCCCACCCGGTTGAACAGGCGCACGGCATACACGGCGGTGAAGCCGGAGGAGAGCAGGCACACCAGGGTGGGGATGGGGTAGGCCACCCAGCTGCCTTCAAACACCAGCAGCTCCGCCACGAAGCCGGCCTGCCCCGGCACACCGGCGGCCGCCATCAGGGCCAGCAGCATCAGACCCATGGTGAACGGCAACCCCCGCTGCGCATTCAGCAGACCCGACAGCTCCGGAATCTGAGCCGTGCCGGTTTTGGTTTCCACCAGGCCCACCAGGCAGAACAGCAGGGCGATGATCAAGCCATGGGCCAGGATCTGGGCCATCACCCCCTGCAGGCTCAGGGGTGTGGCCGCGGCCAGGGCCAGCAGCAGAAAGCCCATGTGCCCCAGGGAGCTGTAGGCCACCAGACGCCGCATGTCGAGCTGGGCGATGGCGTTGAGGGCGCCATAGATGGCCGTCACCGCACCGATGGCGGCGATCCAGGCCGACCCATCGCTCCAGGCGTCGGGCAGAAAACCGATGCCAAAGCGCAACAGGCCATAGGCCCCCAACTTCGACACCGCACCGCTGAGCAGCATCGCCACCGGCGTGGGGGCCTGGCTGTAGGTGAGGGGCTGCCAACCGTGCAGCGGCACCATCGGCAGCTTCAGGCCGAAGGCCAGCAACACCAGCGCCAGCAGGATGCGCTGCTGATCCGGTGGGATCCGGTGGCTGGCCAGGGCCGCGAAGCTGAAATCGAGCCCGCCGGGGTTGAGCCAGCCGAAGGCCAGCACCGCCGTGAGCAGGGCGATGCCCGACACGGCCCCATAGATCAGAAAGCGGATGGCGGCCCCGGCCCGGCGCTCGCCGCCCCAGATGGCCACCAGCAGGGTGGTGGGAATCAGGATCAGCTCATAGGCCAGCACAAACAGCAGGGCGTTGCGGGCCAGAAATGCCCCCATCAGCCCCACATTGGTGGCCAGCAGCAGTCCATAGAAGAGACGCGCCCGCTGCTGCTCGAGGGGGGTGGCCAGCACCGCCATGGCGGTGATCAGCGCCGCCAGCAGCACCAACGGCAGGCTGAGGCCATCCATCCCGAGATCGAGCCGCAGCCCCAGCTTCGGCAGCCAGCTCAGGGAGACATCCGCGGGGGGCAGGCGCCAGGCCACTACAGCGGTGGCCAACTGGGCCAGGCTTGCGGCCAGGGCCGTGCGGCGCACCCAGGGGCTGGCCGGCGGCAACAGCTGCAGCCCGCAGGCGGCCAGCAGAGGAATCAGAAACAGCAACAGCAGGGTCATGGGGTCCTCCGGATCAACGGGCCAGCAGCCAGGCCGACATCACCAGCACCCCCAGCACCAGTGACAGGGCGTAGGCCTGGGAATTGCCACTGGTGGTGAGGCTCAGCTGGCGGGCGCCGGCCATGGCGGCACCGCCGGTGCCGCTGCTGAAGCCATCCACCAGGGCCCTGTCGCTCCAGGCGCTGAAACGGGCCAGGCCCACCACAAACGCCACCACGGTGCGGTGATAAAAGGCCTCGGTGTGCATGTCCTCCGCCAGCCAGTGCTGGATCCCCCCCAGGCCGGAGGGCAGTTCCGCCAGCGGGTGGGGCCGCAGATAGAACCAAAGCGAGCTGCCGGCCCCCAGCAGGGTGGAGGCCACCAGGGGCCAGCCCAGGGGGCCCCAGCCCGGGAGGGGGCTCAGTTGATACACCCCGAGATGCACCAGCAACTGGGGGATGTGCAGCACCAGGCCCGTGAGCACCATCGTGGGCAGCACCATCAGCCACAGCACCTCCGGGGAGCGCACCGTGAACGGCTTGGGCACGCCGCCCCAGATCAGGCCGAACACCCGCATCATCGAGGCGCAGAGCAGGGTGTTGGTGATCAGCACCAACCCGCCCAGCAGCACCGGAGCCTTGCTGGCCACGGCCAGCTCCAGCAACTCCCGCAGGGCGGCGAAACCGCCGAAGGGGGGCAGGGCCATCAGGCCGAAGGCCCCCGCCAGAAACGCCATGCCGATCAGCGGCCGGCGGCTCCACAGGCCCCCCAGTTGGGTGAGGTCCTGGGAGACATTGCTGATCACGATCGCCCCCACCGCCATCAGCATCAGGCCCATCGGCAGGGGGTAGACGAGCAGCAGGTGATCGGCCACCTCGATGCCGCCGAGGCCCACCGCCACAAACAACAGCCCCAGCCAGCTGCTCACCAGGAAGCTCATGGCCCGCTTCACATCGATCTGCCCGAGGGCGATCAGGGCCGCCACCAGGGCGGTGGTGCCGCCCACCACCACCAGCACCCCCTGCACCAGGGGGCTGAGCGCAATCAGGGGCTCCAGCCGCAGCAGCACCCAGGCGCCCCCCAGCACCACCACGGAGTTGCGCAGCACCGTGGAGGGCAGCGGGCTCTCCATGGCCTCATCCAGCCACAGGTGCAGGGGGATCTGGGCGCACTTGCCCATGGGGCCGGCGATCAGGGCCAGCAGAATCAGCTGGAAACCAGCGGGCAGGGGCTGGCCGTTGTTGGTGAGGTCGGCGGCCCAGCCCTGCAGGCCATGGAAATTCCAGGTGCCGGTGAGCGGCAGCAGGGCGATCACCCCCGCCAGCAGCACGATGTCGCCGATCCGCTTGGTGAGGAAGGCATCCCGCGCCCCCTTCACCACCAGCGACTGGTTGTACCAGGTGCCCACGATCACGTAGGTGCCCACGGTGAGCAGCTCCAGCAGCACGTAGCTGAAGAACACCGAATCGGTGAGCACCAGGCCGCAGAGGCCCGCCTCAAAGAAGCTCAGGCCACCGAAGAAACGGGGCCAGCCCCAGTCCATCTCCAGGTAGCCGATCGAATAGATCTGCACCAGCACGTGCAGGCCGGTGATCACCGTCATGGCGATCAGGGCGGGCTCGCTCACCAGGCCGTCAAAACCGATGCGCAGGCCGGCGGTGTTGATCCAGGTCCAGCCGAAGCTGGGGGGCGCGTAGATGGCCGAGGCGCCGGCCGCGGAGTTGTTGTGCAGGCTGATCAGGGCCAGCAGGCTGTGGGCGAAGGCCACAGACACCATCAGCAGGTTGATGTAGCCCGACGGCCGGGGGCCGCTGCGCTTGATCAACCCCGGCGACCACAGCAGGCTGAAGGCCGATCCCACCAGGGGATACAGGGGCACCAGCCAGGCCGTTCCAAGCCAGGACACGGAGTGTGCTCGCGAAGTGAGGCGAACGGTAGAAACCGCCGATGGCCGTTGGGGTGAACGGCCAGAGCTGTTGCTCATGGCTGCGGCAAGCGCTGCTGATCAGTGCCCCGCCGCGGCCGGTGGCCCCTCAGCCCGGCAGGTGAAAACTCACCTGGGTGAACACGCGGTTGCGATGGGCATCCAGGGCCCGCCGCAAATTCACACCCCGCTGGTTGAGCAGCACCCCATCGAAGCGATAGCGGGGGATCGCCATCGGCATCACGATCGTGAACTGCTGATCGGGTTGGCTTCGCTCCTCGCGTTCCACAAAGGCCACAAAGGGATCCATCAGGGAGGCAAAGGGGCTCTCCAGCAGTTGCAGCTCCAACCCCGGCGCATCGGCGGTGCTCTGATGCCAGAGCTCACGAATCCAGCGGGGGTCATCCCGCTCGGAGCACACCCACACGCCCACCACCCGATCCGAAATGCTGCAGGCGTAGCGCAGGGCCTCCAGGCTGGGCCGGGTCCACGAAGCCAGCCACACCAGGCTGGTGTTGGCCAAGGGCTCCTGCCGTTGGGGCAACACCAGCCGCTGATCATCCTCGGGTTGCAGGCTGATGGCGGCGGTCACCTGCCGGTAACGCCGCCGCACCTGGGCCAGCAGCAGCACCAACACCGGTACGGCCACCACCACGGTCCAGGCGCCCTCCTCAAATTTGCTGATCACAATCACCACCAGCACCACGCTGGTGGTGAAGGCCCCCAGGGCATTCATCAGCAGATGCCCCCCCAGGCGGCGCTGCGACTCCGCCACCAATGCACCACCATCCCCGCCTGGGAGAGGGTGAAGGCGGTGAACACCCCCAGGGCATAGAGATTCACCGCCACGGTGGTGTCACCGCGACAGACCAAGATCACCCCGGCCGCCATGGCGAGCAGCACCAGGATCCCGTTCTGGAACACCAGGCGGTCGCCGATCCAGGCCATCTGACGGGGCAGAAAGCTGTCCTCGGCGAGCATCGCGGAGAGCCGCGGGAAATCGGCAAAGGCGGTGTTCGCCGCCAAGGCCAGGATCAGCAGGGTGAACAGCTGCAGGGCCCAGAACAGGGGGCTGCCCGCCCCGAACACCCGCATGCCGATCTGGGCCAGCACGGTGCGATCGGGGTGGGGGGCCACGCCGTAGAGGAAGCCCAGGCCGCTCACCGTGATGAACAGCACGGCCAACATCAGGCCCATCAGCACCAACGTGCGGCGGGCCCGCGGCGCCGCCGGCGCCCGGAACACCTTCACGCCGTTGGCGATGGCCTCGATGCCCGTCATGGCGGAGCAACCGGAACTGAAGGCCCGCAGGATCAGGAACAGCCCCAGGGGCTCTACCGCCGCCACCAACGGCGGTGGGTCCGGCTGGAAACCGTGCACCCGGACCAGATTCCAGAGCCCGCAAATCCCCAGCAGCGCCAGCATGGCCACAAAGCCATAGGTGGGCAGTGCAAAGGCGCGGCCCGCCTCCTTTAACCCCCGCAGATTCACCCAGCCCACCAGCGCCAGCAACAGCAGGGCCAAGGAGGTTTCATGGGGCAGCAGGGCGGGCCACAACGACGACAGCGCCTGGGTGCCCGCCATCAGGCTCACCGCCGCGGTGAGCACGTAATCCACCAACAGCGAAGCCGCCGCCACCAGGCTGGCCACAACCCCCAGGTTTTCCCGCGCCACCACATAGGAGCCCCCACCCTGGGGGTAGGCCTCGATGGTCTGGCGGTAGGAGAGCACGACGATGCCGATCAACACCACGATCGCCGCGGTGATCGGCAACGACAGCTCCAGGGCCCGGCTGCCCGCCAGCAGCAACACCCCCAGGGCCGCCTCGGTGGCATAGGCCACTGAGGAGAGGGCGTCAGAGCTGAGGATCGGCAGGGCGAAGACGCCCGTGAGCGTCTCGCTCTCCGCCGCACTCCGGGGCAGGGGTTGCCCCAGCAGCCGACGGGTCAACGCTTGCAACACCACATAAGACCGTTCCATCCCAGGAATAGCGGCGCAGCACCTTGCTGTCCGCACCCCACCGGTGCCATGACAGAGGCAACGCAACGGGGGAGGTCCCGTGCGCTCCACCCTCAACGCTCTGCTCCAGCAGCTGGTGCAACGCGGCTGGCCCAAGCTGGATCTGCAGCGCGGGGTGCCGCGGCCACCCCCCACCGGCCCCTGGTGGAGCATCGACCTGGGCAGCCCCGAGGGGGGGCAGGTGACCACCGTGACCCTGCACCCCTGGCAGCAGGGGCTGCTGGAGTTCACGATCACAGTGCTCGCCGACGGCGAAGACCAGATCCAATCCTTTGAATTGGAGTGCAACGCCATGCCGATCCCGGTGGCGTTGATCAACTGGTGGGGCGGGCTGGATGCCGCCCTCACCCAGGCCGGATGGCTACGGGATCAACTGATCACCGGCTGGGACCGGGAAATCAGCCTGGGTGGTGAATTGCCCTAGCCGAACCGGCGACGGCCATCGTTGAAGCCGCCGAAGCTGGCCACCTCGCCGGCGCGCTCGGCGCCGCCCTCAGCGCGGGAGAGCTTCCACACATTGCGGTTCACCCGGCGGGCCCGCAGGCCGCCCCGCTCCACCCGGGCGGAACCGGGGCGCGCACCCATCAGATAGGTGACCTCCGCCGTGCTCAGGGGGGCACCGGTGTTGAGGGCCAGCTCGGTGAGCTCCAGCCGCTGGCGCAGGGCACCCACATCGCAGCTGCCGCCGTCTTCGGCCTCGCTCCACATCCAGGGCAGCTCACCATTGGCGGCCATCTTCTGCATCAGCCCCATGCCCACCAGGGCCAGGGCCTGCTCCGGCTTGAGATTGGCCTCATCCGCCGCGCTGCCGGCGGTTTTGGTGGAAGCCGAAGAAGCGGTGGAAGCGGTGCGCTTGGCGGCCACGGGCGATGCTGCGGAGGATGGCCGGACCGTACCGGCCCGTCAACTGCGCCGCAACCAGTCCGGGGCCCGCCCGAACCAATCCCCCAGGTCGCCGGGATCCTCGGAATCGGGCCGGAACGGCGGCTGCGGATCCACCGGCCCCAGGTCGAGCTGCGCCATCAGCCGCTCCAGCCCATCACCACAGGCCGCCTGCTGCTCGCGGCGGGCCTGATGCAGCCAGCCGGCCACCATGTGGTTGCGATCGGCGAACTTCTGCACGTAAATGCGCTCCTCCAGCGACACGGCGGCGTCGCTGCGGATGCGCTCCAGGATGTCCTGCAGGCGGATGCGGGTGGCGTGCGTGAGCATCGGATCAGGCCGGCGGTGGGCCCGTGATAGCCGCGGCGGGCGGCGCAGCTGTGTCCTTGGGCACGGTTCAGGTCCGCCGGTCAGGATCCGACCACGCCAGGGGCCGCCGGAGGCCACCGGAGCAGAGCGGTAAGATCGCCGCGCTCCAACCGGTGTGCGCATCCCGCAACCGAACGGCCCCCTGGAGCGCTTCTTCTCTTTGCCCGCAAGCAACCCCAGGCGACGCACCACAGCGGTGCAGATCACGGGCACCGACCTGGGGTTCAGCGGCAGTGGCACGCCCCTGGATGAGCTGCACCCCTCAGCCGCCAGCTGCGTGATCACCACCGACAGCGAAGCCCGGCTGGTGAGCCAAGCCAGCGCGGTGGAATCGATCGAACTGCGCACCTACGTGTTCCTCGATTCGCTGCAGCCCCAGCTGGCGGCCTATATGGGAACCGTGAGCCAGGGCTTCCTGCCGATCCCGGGCGACGCCTGCCTGTGGCTGGAGGTGTCCCCCGGCATGGCGGTGCACCGCGTCACCGACATCTCCCTCAAGGCCAGCACCGTGCGCCTGGGGCAGATGGTGGTGGAGCGGGCCTTCGGCTCCCTGGCGCTCTACCACCGCGACCAGAGCAATGTGCTCCACTCCGGCGATGTGGTGCTGGAGGCCATCGGCAGCAGCGTTGAGAAGCGCACCCGCTGCAGCGTCACCTGGACGGAGATCATCCGCGCCATCACCCCGGACCACGCGGTGCTGATCAACCGCCAGAACCGCCGCGGCTCGATGATTCAGGCCGGCATGAGCATGTACATCCTGGAAACCGAGCCCGCCGGCTATGTGCTGCTGGCCGCCAATGAAGCCGAAAAAGCCAGCAACATCACCGTGGTGGATGTGAAAGCCGTGGGGGCCTTCGGCCGCCTCACCCTCGCGGGTTGGGAGGGGGATGTGGAGGAGGCCGCCGCCGCCGCCATGCGCTCGGTGGAGCAGATCAACCGCCGCGCCCAATCCTGAGCAGCCGCTTGAGTTCCGGCGCCAGGGCCCGGGCCGCTTTCCCCCGGGAGCCCAGCTTGAAGCGCAGGTGCGCCGGCATCTGGGCATAGGTCATGCCGGCTTCACGCACCCAGAACAGGGGGTCGTAGCCACCCCCGTGGCCCTCCGGGGCTAGCAGGATCTCGCCGCGGCAGATGCCCTGGGCCTCCAGCACCGCCTCCCCCGCGGGGTTGGCCAACACCATGGCGCTGTTGAAGCTGGCGCTGCGGTAGGGGCGATCCCCAAGCTCCCGCAGCAGCCGGGCGATCCTCTCCTGATCCGTGGCGGCATAGCGCGCTGAGTAGAGCCCCGGCGCGCCACCCAGGGCATCCACCTCCAGGCCCGAATCGTCCGCCAGGGCCCACTGGCCCGTGAGCTGGGCCACGGCGGTGGCCTTGAGGCGGGCGTTCTCCAGGTAGGTGGAGCCGGTTTCCTCGATCTCCACCCCCTCCGGCTGGCGGCGCACCTCCAATCCCACGGCATCGAGCATCGCCGTGAGTTCCGCCACCTTGTGGGCATTGCCGCTGGCGATCACCAGCACCGGCGGCTCCGGGGAACGGCCGTAGGCGCCGTAGGGGCTGACGCGCTCCTCCAACCGGGCCGGCTCCGCCGCAGGGGGCCCCATTGTGCCGGTTAGCGGTGTTGAGAGGGTGTGAGGCAGGTTGGGTTGAACATTCCACCCCCCGAACAAGTCCAGGGGCTCCTGCCTCGGGCAAAACCGTAGGGAGGGCATCCAGGGGCGGCAAGCCCGTGCGGCGAGATGTGTGCGGCCGGGAACAGAGCTTCACCCCAGGCCTAGCTTGAAGCCGCGGCATGGCCCCACCAGGAATGGATACCAGTCTGGTTCTGCAGAACCTGCTCACCCCTCCGGTTCTGTTCTTCTTCCTGGGGGTGATTGCAGTGCTGGTGCGCTCGGATCTGGAGATCCCGGCCCCCCTGCCCAAGCTCTTTTCCCTCTATCTCTTGCTCGCCATCGGCTTCAAGGGGGGCCTGGAGCTGCAGCACAGCGGCATCAGTGGCCCGGTGCTGCCCACCATCGCCGCGGCGGTGCTGATGTCGCTGGCGGTGCCCCTCTACAGCTTTCTGGTGCTGAGGCTGAAGCTGGATGGCTTCAACGCCGCCGCCATCGCCGCCACCTACGGCTCCATCAGCGCCGTCACCTTCATCACCGCCGAGAGCTTCCTGGAAACCCAGAATCTCCCCCACGACGGCTTCATGGTGGCGGCCCTGGCGCTGATGGAATCGCCGGCGATCATCGTGGGCCTGCTGCTGGTGAAGCTGGCCAGCACCCAGCAACGGCCCGACAACGGCCGCATGCGCTGGGGGGCGGTGCTGCACGAAGCCTTGCTCAATGGCTCGGTGTATCTGCTGGTGGGGAGCTTGCTGATCGGCTACCTCTCCGCGGCCAATAGCCCCCAGAGCGTGGAGAAGATGCTGCCCTTCACCGACAAGCTCTTCTACGGCTCCCTCAGCTTCTTCCTGCTGGACATGGGCATCGTGGCCGCCCAGCGGCTGTCGGACCTGCGCCGCGCCGGCAGCTTCCTGATCGGCTTCTCCGTGCTGATGCCGCTGTTCAACGCCCTGGTGGGGGCCCTGATCGCCCGGGGGCTGGGGCTGGAGGCCGGCAATGCCCTGCTGTTTGTGGTGCTGTGTGCCAGCGCCTCCTACATCGCCGTGCCCGCCGCCATGCGCATGACCGTGCCGGAGGCCAACCCCAGCTACTACATCTCCACAGCCCTGGGGCTCACCTTCCCCTTCAACATCATTGTGGGAATTCCGCTCTACATGGCGCTGGTGAACAAACTGGTGGTGTCCGCCGGTTGATGGGATGAAACGCCTCGATCTGATCATCAGCGAGCGGGAACTGGATTCCGTGCTCAAGGCCATCGATGCGGCCGGATCCCCTGGGTACACGGTGATGAAACACGTCACCGGCAAGGGGCCCCATGGGTCGGTGTCGGAGGCGATGGACTTCAGCGGCCTCGGCGCCAACGCCCACGTGATCGTGTTCTGCCAGCCGGAGATCCTGGAGCGGCTGCGCCAGGAGATCCAACCGCTGCTCGGTTACTACGGTGGCGTGGCGTACGTGTCGGATGCCGAACCCCTGTGAGGGCGGTGGCAACGGCAACGGTTTGGGGCCGGATCGCCGAACCCGGACAACAGGGATCCCAAAGTTTTGTGATGTACTGATCAGCCTGCTTTATCAGTGACAGCGCAGACGGTGATGGCACAAACGCCCCAAATGGCTTGACGGAGGGCTCGCCGCGAGAGCAAGGTTGCAAACGAACATTCCACCCCTCCTCCAGGAGCAGGTAATGGCTAACGAAACCATGGGCATCGCCCTCGGCATGATCGAAACCCGGGGCTTGGTTCCCGCGATTGAAGCGGCTGATGCCATGACCAAGGCCGCCGAAGTGCGCCTGATCGGTCGCGAGTTCGTCGGCGGCGGTTATGTGACCGTGCTGGTGCGCGGCGAAACCGGTGCTGTGAACGCTGCCGTTCGCGCCGGCGCTGATGCTTGCGAGCGCGTGGGCGACGGCCTGGTGGCTGCCCACATCATCGCCCGCCCCCACCGTGAAGTGGAGCCTGCTCTGAACAGCAGCGCCGGCTTCGTTGGTTCGAAGGACTGAGGTCTGAGTCGCGAGCCTGAGGGCCGCGTCCACCTCTAATTCTTTTTCCCTCGACCCATACGGAGACTCTCCATGGCTAAGAAGTACGACGCTGGGGTTAAGGAGTACCGGGACACGTACTGGACTCCTGATTACGTCCCCCTCGACACCGACCTGCTGGCTTGCTTCAAGTGCACCGGCCAGGAAGGTGTGCCCAAGGAAGAAGTGGCAGCCGCTGTGGCCGCTGAATCCTCCACCGGCACCTGGTCCACTGTGTGGTCCGAGCTCCTCACCGACCTCGACTTCTACAAGGGCCGTTGCTACCGCATCGAAGACGTTCCTGGCGACAAGGAATCCTTCTATGCCTTCATCGCCTACCCCCTCGATCTGTTCGAAGAGGGTTCGATCACCAACGTGCTGACCTCCCTGGTCGGCAACGTGTTCGGCTTCAAGGCGCTGCGCCACCTGCGTCTGGAAGACATCCGCTTCCCGATGGCGTTCATCAAGACCTGCATGGGTCCGCCGAACGGCATCCAGGTGGAGCGCGACCGGATGAACAAGTACGGCCGTCCCCTGCTGGGTTGCACCATCAAGCCGAAGCTCGGCCTGAGCGGTAAGAACTACGGCCGGGTGGTGTACGAGTGCCTCCGTGGCGGTCTCGACTTCACCAAGGACGACGAGAACATCAACTCGCAGCCCTTCCAGCGCTGGCAGAACCGTTTCGAGTTCGTGGCCGAAGCTGTGAAAGCGGCTGAGCAGGAAACCGGCGAGCGCAAGGGTCACTACCTCAATTGCACCGCCGCAACCCCTGAGGAGATGTACGAGCGGGCCGAGTTCGCCAAGGAACTCGGGCAGCCGATCATCATGCACGACTACATCACCGGTGGCTTCACCGCCAACACCGGTCTGGCGAAGTGGTGCCGCAAGAACGGCATGCTGCTCCACATTCACCGCGCCATGCACGCGGTGATCGACCGTCACCCCAAGCACGGCATTCACTTCCGTGTGCTGGCCAAGTGCCTGCGTCTCTCCGGTGGTGACCAGCTCCACACCGGCACCGTGGTGGGCAAGCTGGAGGGCGACCGCCAGTCGACCCTCGGCTACATCGACCAGCTGCGTGAATCCTTCGTTCCCGAAGATCGCAGCCGCGGCAACTTCTTCGATCAGGACTGGGGTTCCATGGGCGGCGTGTTCGCCGTGGCCTCCGGCGGTATCCACGTCTGGCACATGCCGGCCCTGGTGAGCATCTTCGGCGACGATTCGGTGCTCCAGTTCGGTGGTGGTACCCACGGTCACCCCTGGGGTTCCGCCGCTGGTGCTGCTGCCAACCGTGTGGCCCTCGAGGCCTGCGTCAAGGCACGCAATGCCGGTCGCGAAATCGAGCGCGAAGGCCGCGACATCCTCCTGGAAGCCGCGAAGCACAGCCCCGAGCTGGCCATCGCCCTCGAGACCTGGAAGGAGATCAAGTTCGAGTTCGACACCGTCGACAAGCTCGACGTCAACTGATCGTCGATTGAGTCATCGACGAACGCGATCCATGGGATGCCTCAGGCATCCCTGATCGGGTTCATTCAATCCATCCACCTCAAGGAACCCCATGCCTTTCAAGAGCACCGTGGGTGACTACCAAACAGTCGCCACCCTGGAGACCTTCGGCTTCCTCCCGCCGATGACCCAGGACGAGATCTACGACCAGATCGCCTACATCATTGCCCAGGGTTGGAGCCCGCTCGTTGAGCACGTGCACCCCAGCCGTTCCATGGCCACCTATTGGTCCTATTGGAAGCTGCCCTTCTTCGGCGAGAAGGACCTGAGCGTGATCGTGAACGAGCTCGAAGCTTGTCACCGTGCCTACCCCGACCACCACGTGCGTCTGGTGGGTTACGACGCCTACACCCAGAGCCAGGGCTCCTGCTTCGTGGTGTTCGAAGGCCGCTGATTTCAGCGCCTTCTTTTAAAACCACAGAGCGCAATGTGGTCCCGACTTGATCGGGACCACACCCTCTCTTATCTGCCGAACGTGATCCTTCACCCGATCACCATCGGCAACCCCCAGAACTTCAATCGTCGGGCGGACATGGCCACACAATCGAGTCGCGAAGCAGCCCTGGAGCGCCGTAAGGCTCTCGCCGATGGCGGGAAAAAGGCTGCTGGCCGCTACAGCAACAATTCCGGTCGTGTGCGCAACGCAGCCGACGCCCGACCCACCCGCACCAATACCCCGGTGGCCACCGCCGCTGAGGTGCGCGAGGCCGTAGCCAGTGAGCCGGCCCCCCGCGCCAGCCGCACGGCCAACCGCAGTCTGAGTGCCCCCAGCTCCACCCCCCGCAGCGGCAACGCCCGCAAGGTGAGCAACCCCAGCCGTGATCTGGTGCTCGCCCGCCGCGAAGCCCTCTCCCGCGGGGGCAAACGCGCCAGCACCTCGAAAGACCGCACCCGCACCGACCTGGGTGTGACCACCGCAGCGGCCGTCGCCCCCGCCGCCAGCTCCGCCCCAGCTGCGGCGGTTGAGAAGCCCCGCCAGAGTGACGACAGGCCCAGCCGTGACGCCGGCGCCACCCTGTCGCTGAGCAGCCGCGCCGGCGGCAGCAGCAACGCCGCCAGCCGCGCCACCACCCGCAAAGCCAGCTCCCAGCACAACCCCAGCCGGGCCCTCGTGCTCGCTCGCCGCGAAGCCCTGAGCAAGCGCGGTAAGTCCGCCAGCACCGGCTCTAAGAGCGGCGCCGCCGCGGTGGCCCGCCAGATCAACCCCGACCTCAACGGCCGCGACCTGGCCCAAAAGGTGCGCGAACTGAAGAGCAAGAGCGGCGCCGCCGGCGGCAGCCGCAGCGGTGGCACCCGCCCCAGCGGCCCCAACCGCCACGGCTCCAAGCAAGCCGCCGCCGCCGATGCCGCCTGGAAGGTGGGCATCAGCGAAACCCTCTCCGGCCAGACCGTCACCGGTACCCAGGCCAACCGCTCGGTGAAGACCACCGGCAATGAGGCCGCCACCTGCCGCACCATCACCGGCACCGAATACCTCGGCGCCGAGGTGTTCCAGACCTTCTGCGGCAACCAGCCCGCCGCCCCGATCCAGCCCGCCAAGGTGCGCGTCACCGCCACCAGCCACGGCAACCGGGTTACCGGCAATGAGGTGGGCCGCAGCGAGAAGGTCACCGGCGATGAGCCCGGCACCTGCAAGGCCGTCACCGGCACCGAATACATCTCCGCCAACCAATCCGCCACCTACTGCGGCAGCACCACCCCCGCCGTGCGCAAGGTGGGCCGCAGCCAGACCCTGGGCGGCCAGCCCGTGAGCGGCGTGCTGGTGGGCCGCAGCGAGAAGGTCACCGGCGATGAGCCCGGCTCCGGCCGCCAGCTCACCGGCGACCAATACCTGGGCGCCGAAGCCGCCGCCCCCGGCCGCGCCCCCACCAAGGTGAGCAGCCTCAACACCCTGCGCGGCACCGGTGTCACCGGCACCGCCGTGGGCCGCAGCCAGCAGGTCACCGGCGATGAGCCTGGCAGCTGCCGCAACATCACTGGCGACGAGTACATCGGCAGCCAGCAGTTCGAAGGCTTCTGCGGCACTCGCCCCGCCCCCGAGGCCGCCAAGGTGGGTTTCAGCATCACCAACCGCAACCAGGTGGTGAGCGGCACCCGCACCGGCCGCAGCGAGAAGGTCACCGGCGATGAGCCCGGCACCTGCAAGGTGGTCACCGGCACCCCCTACGCCGGCCTCGAGCAACCCGGCGATTTCTGCAACACCAAGGCCGTGCGGGCCACCCGCGAGCGCACCCCCGTGCGCAACGCCAACCGCATGACCGGCATCCAGCCCGGCATCGGCGGCGTGATGACCGGCGCCGAGCGTGGCGCCTGTGAGGACGTCACCGGCACCCCCTACGTGGGCGCCGACCAGCAGGCCAGCGCCTGCGGCACCGCCCCCAGCCGCGACGCCGATTTCCCCCAGCCCCTGAACGCCGCCGCCTGGCAGCAGTTCAGCGTGCAATCCCCCGCCCGCGCCGCCCAGGTGCAACGGGAAACCACCGGTGGCGTCACCGGCAGCACTTACGAGCAGGGTGGCCGCATCACCGGCCCGTTCGACATGGCCACCGGCAAAATCACCGGCACCGAGCAGTTCCGCTTCGATCGCCGCCCCGCCGCCACCCCGGCCCCGGTGAGCATGGATGAGGATCAGCGCCCCGTCTCCCGCGTCACCGGCGAGGGCAACGGCTCCCGCATCACCGGCGACGACTGGGACCGCGGTGACCGCGTGACCGGCACCGAGGGCAGCTCCGCCCGCCGCCGCAACCCCACCCGCGTGGGCCCCATGGGCGCCATGCCCGGTTTCCAGCGCAAGCGCAATGAGGAAATCCCAGCGCCGAACACCAAAATCACCGGCTCCAGCGGTAGCACCGACCAGGGTTCCCTGATCACGGTGTCCGGTGGGGCCCGCGGCTGAGGCCCTCACGCATGCGTCGACGTCCCGCCTATCTGGAGCGGCCCCTGGCCCCAACGGCACCGCGACGTCGACCCGCTGCGGAGCAAGCCGCTGCTGAGCAGCCCACGGCCAATCCCCTGACACCAGCTCCCCTCAATCCGGTGTCAGGCCTTTCCAAGCGGGTGCGCCCGGTGGCCTCACCGGTGGTGCTGCGCCCGGCCGGCCACCGCGGCGGCGCCGGCCTGCACCCCCTCAGCAACGGCCAGGCGAATGCGGCCCTGCGGGCCTACGAGCAACGCACCCTCGGCGCCTTCGACCGCATCGTGCCGGTGCTCAAACGGCTTTCAGCCCTGCAGCACGAGGGCAACTTCGTGGCCGAAGCCCAGCGCCTAGCGGAGGCGGAGCTGGGCCATCCCCTGCCCCAGCCGGTGCTGGAGCAGGCCTGGACCAGCCAGCTGGACATGCGCACCCTGTTCGCCTGGTGCGTGTTCGAGGCCTACGAGCAGACCAGCCTCACCTTCTACAACGATGATCCCCTGGCGGGTCAGGCCGGCAGCCCCGACGCCGAGGCCTTCGACGCCTTCCTGCTCGACTGTGGCTTCCACCTGCTGGACATCACCCCCTGCGCCGACGGCCGCCTGGCCCACGCCATCGCCTACGCCCTGCGGTTGCCGTTCAGCTCCGTGCGCCGCCGCTCCCATGCCGGCGCCATGTTCGACGTGGAGAACACGGTGGACCGCTGGGTGAAAACCGAGCACCGCCGCTACCGCGAGGGGCTGCCCAACCCCGCCCACAGCGACACCCGCTACCTCAAGGTGGTGGTGTATCACTTCAGCTCCAAGGACCCCTGCCACGAGGGCTGCGCCGCCCACGGCAGCGACGACAAGGCCGCCGCCGCCCAGGGCCTGCAGCGCCTCAAGGATTTCCAGCAGGCGGTGGAGAACAGCTTCTGCTGCGGCGCTTCGGTGGACCTGCTGCTGATCGGCATGGACACCGACACCGACGCCATCCGCGTGCACGTGCCCGGCGCTGACGGCAGCACCGATCTCGACACCTGGCTCGACGCCCGCGACGTCTACGAGGCCACCCGCTCCCTCCCCGCCGACCAGGCCCGCCAGCGCCTCACCGAGCTGGTGCAAGGGACCGCCGCCGCCGCCCCCGATGCGGGCATGGTGCGGCTCGTGGCACGCCTGCTGGAGCACAACCTCTCCCAGATCGACTACGTGCGCCAGTACCACGGCGGCAGCTACAGCGATTTCGGCCACGCCGAGCGCTTCATTGGCGTGGGCATCGGCTTCAAGGAGGTGCACCTGCGCAACCTCACCTACTTCGCCTACATGGACACGGTGGAGGAAGGGGCCCCCGACCTTGACGTGGGGGTGAAGATCTTCAGCGGCCTCAATGTGTCGCGCGGGCTGCCGATCCCGGTGGTGCTGCGCTTCGACTACCACGGTGCCGTGCCCGGGGCCCGCGAGCGGGCCATCGCCCACTGCGGGCGCGTCAAGGCCGCCATCGAGGCGCGCTACAGCGACCTCTGCCAGCAGGGGCTGCTGCACACCCTGCTCACCGTGCGGGATCGCGACCGGCATGTCCCGGCCGAGACCGTAAGTTCCTCAATCACGTTCAACACCGGAGGCGGGCACTGAGATGTTGATCTGCAAAGTGCTGAAACCACTGGTTTCCACCAACCGCATCGCTGATTTCCAGCACAAGCACCTGCAGGTGGTGCTCGATGGCAGCACCCAGAAGGTGGCGGTGGATGCCGTGGGCGCCATCCCGGGGGATTGGGTGATCTGCGTGGGCAGCTCCGCCGCCCGCGAGGCCGCCGGCAGCAAGTCGTACCCCAGCGATCTCACCATCGTGGGGATCATCGACCACTGGGATCCCGACGCCGCCAAGGAGATGGCCGCTGGAAATCCCACAGCCAACCCAGCCAAACCCCCGGGGGGTGCCGGCTGATGGAAATCATGCAGGTGATGGGCTCGCTGGTGTGCACCAACCGGGTGCCGGGCTTCGCCCACCAAAACCTGCGGGTGCTGCGCACCCCCAAGGGCAAGCTCAACGTGGCCTGTGACCCGGTGGGCGCCTCCCCAGGCAACTGGGTGTTCACCGCCAGCGGCTCCGCCGCCCGCTTTGCCACCGGCAACGGCGACCTGCTCACCGATCTGACGATCGGCGGCATCATCGACCACTGGTCGCCGGACGGATAAGGGGCTTCCCCCCGCTTCCGTTCCTCCGCGATCACCTCCGGGCTCCGCCCCTCTCCGCCATGGCCACCCCCAAACCCCAAGCCAGCAGCAGCGCCGCCAAGCCGGTCACCCCGGTGACCGCCATCCCCGCTGCCGCCGCCAAACCCGCCAGCGCGCCGGCCCCCGCCGCCGCACCGGCACCGGCCGTGACGGTGACCGCCCGCACCGTGGCATC
>VGQL01000012.1 GCA_016882415.1 Cyanobacteria bacterium M_DeepCast_200m_mx_001 | reverse complement strand
AGCAGCCCGGCCCCCATCAGCACCGCGCCGATCCCCAGGGCCAGGGGCCGGTTATCGCCGGCGGCCCCCTCACCGCCCCAGGCGGCGGCCGCCAGGAAGGCGCCCCCCAGCAACAGGCTCGGCACCAGCACGATGCCGCGGGCGGTGCGGTTGAGGCTCATGGCTCGTGGCTAGGCACAGTCGGCGCTGGGGCTGGCCAGCCCGGCGGCGATCAGCCCCTCGGAGAGGTCGCCGCCGGGGGAGCCCCCCTGCAGCGGTTGCACCCGGGCCACCAGGGTGCCCCCGTGGTTGCCGAGGGGCCGCAGGTTCACCCGGGTGCGGCGCGGCAGCTCCTGGCGCAGCCGCTCGGCGGCGGCGGCATCACCCCCCGCCGGGATGTCGAGGCAGGCCAGCTCCACGGTGTAGGTGCGGTTGTGGTCGCCCACCTGCAGCAGGGTGCCGCTGCGCACCTGCAGCACCTCCGCCGCCTGCGCCGCCACGGGCTGCAGCAGCAGGGCCAGGCCCCACACCAGCAGCAGGGCCAGGGCCGCCAGCTGGCGCCTCAAAGCTTGGAGCCGCAATGGGGGCAGTAGAGGCTGCTGCTGTCGGTGGTGTGGTGGCAGTTGTGGCACTCGCGGCTGGTGTCGATCGCCAGCTCCGGGTGGGAGGGCAGGCCCACCATCTGGGCATTGCTGGCCCCCGGCGGGACCATCGGGTAGCAGTTCTCATTGCGGCGCACCACCACCTCGATGAAGGCGGGGCCGCTGTGCTGCAGGGCCTCGGCCAGCTGCTGCCGCAGGCTGCCGCGCTCGCTGATGCGCACACCCTTCACCCCGAAGGCCTCCGCCAGGGCAGGGAAATCGGGCATGCCGCCGGTCATTTCGGAGGCGGAATAGCGCTCGCTGTAGAAGCTCTCCTGCCACTGGCGCACCATGCCCTGCCAGCCGTTGTTAAGCACCACCACCTTCACGGGCAGGTGGTACTGGCTGAGGGTGCCCAGCTCCTGGATGTTCATCAGGATGCTGGCGTCGCCGGCCACGCAGATCACCTGCGCCTCTGGGAAGGCCGTTTGCACCCCCATGGCGGCGGGCATGCCGTAGCCCATGGTGCCCAGGCCAGCGGAGCTGATCCAGCGACGGGGGCCCGTGTGCAGGAACTGGGCGGCCCACATCTGGTGCTGCCCCACGTCGGTGGTCACGTAGGCGGAGGGGGCGAGCTCCTGCAGCAGGGCCACCACCTCCTGGGGGGCGATCTCCCCCTCCGGCGCCGGTACCACCAGGGGGTAGTTGCGCTTCCAGGTGTCGATCCGCTCCAGCCAGGCTTCGGTGCGGCCCTCGGCCCCTTCGCCGGCGCTGGCGGCCAGCAGGCTCTCGAGGGCCTGGTGCACATCGGCCACCACCGCCACATCCGGCAGGCGGGTTTTGCCCACTTCCGCCGCATCGATGTCGATGTGGATCACCTGGGCCCGGGGGGCGAAGCCATCCAGTCGGCCGGTGACGCGGTCGTCGAAGCGGGCGCCGGCGGCGATCAGCAGATCGCACTCGGTGACGGCGAAGTTGGCGTAGGCGGTGCCGTGCATGCCGAGCATGCCCACCGCCAGCGGGTGCTGCTCATCGAAGGCCCCCTTGCCCATCAGGGTGGTGGTCACCGGCAGCTGGAAACGCTCCGCCAGCTGGTGCACCAGCCCGTGGGCGCCGCTGCTGATGGCACCGCCGCCCACGTAGAGCAGGGGCCGCCGGGCCTGGCGGATCAGGGCCAGGCAGACCTCGATGGCGGCGGCATCGGGCTGGGGGGAGGGCTTGAAGCCGGCGGGCACGGAGCTGCCGGGCTCCACCGGGATGTAGTCGAATTCCTCAACGCCCACATCCTTGGGCACGTCGATCAGCACCGGGCCGGGCCGGCCGCTGGCGGCGATCAGGAAGGCCTCGGCCACGATGCGGCCGATGTCTCGCGGGTCGCGCACCACCCAGGAGTGCTTCACGATCGGCAGGGTGATGCCGAAGATGTCGGTTTCCTGGAAGGCGTCGGTGCCGATGGCGGCCCGGGGCACCTGCCCGGTGATCACCACCATGGGCACCGAGTCCATGTGGGCGGTGGCGATGCCGGTCACCAGGTTGGTGGCGCCGGGGCCTGAGGTGCCGAAGCACACCCCCACCTGGCCGGTGGCGCGGGCGTAGGCGTCGGCGGCGTGGGTGCCCCCCTGCTCATGGCGCACCAGGATGTGCTGGAGCCAGCCGCGGGATTCCGCCTTGTGCAGCTCGTCGTAGATCGGCAGGATCGCGCCGCCGGGGTAGCCGAAGATGTGGCGCACGCCGTGGCGGCGCAGGCTGTCCATCAGGGCGTAACCACCGTTCACCCGCTGCGGCATGGCGGCTGAAGCGGCCTCAGCGGCCTGGGGTGCGGATCCGGCTGCTGGGGCGGCCGTTGGCGAGGCGGACGTCGTTGGCGAGGCGGACGTAACGGTCACGACAGCGGCTGGCGGCGGGCAACTCCAAGACCCAACTTAAGGTCTGGCCCTGGAAAGTGCCGCCGCCATGGCCCGCAGGATCGCCGCCGGGTTGAGCCAGCGGCCCCCGTGGCGGATGCCCCAGTGCAGGTGGGGCCCGCTGCTGCGCCCCGAGAGCCCCACATGGCCGATCAGCTGGCCGCCCCGCACGGGGCTGCCCACCGCCAGGGCCACGGGGCCGCTGCGGTACACGCCCCCCTCCACCGTGCCCGCCAGGTGGCAATAGATGTGCTCGTAGGGGCCGGAGCGGATCACCAGCCCCAGGCCGCAGCCGCCGTCGTGGATCACCTCGCTCACCTGGCCGCCCCACCAGTTGCGGATGGGGGAGCCCAGGGGCGCGGCGATGTCGAGGCCGTGGTGGGGCTCGAGGCTGCCGCCTGGGCCGATGCGGTTGCCGAAATGGCTGGTGTAGCCGGAGAAGCTGGCCACGGGAAACACCCCCTGGCGCCAGCGGGGTTCCGCCTGGCTGGGTGTCGCCGTGCCGGTGCCGCAGACCAGCAGCAGCACCGCCAGGGCGGCGCCGGCGGCGGGGTTAGAGCAGTCCCAGGGCGTGCAGCGGGCCACGGCCGCTCAGCAGTTCCAGCAGGAAAGCGGAGAAACCGAGCATCGCCAAGCGGCCGTTCCACACCTCGGAGCTGTTGTTCCAGCCCCAGGCCCACTTGTCCTGGGGGTAGAGCTTCACCTGGGTGGGCAGGGCGGCGGCCTGGTCGAGGTTCACCTCCGGCCCCTCGAGGGCGTGCTGCACCAGGTTGGCCAACCCCTGGATAAAGCTCGGGGTGGTGTCGAGGGCAGGCACGCGGCGGAAGTTGGTGATGCCCGATTCCGTGGCGATCTCCCGGTATTCGATGTCGATCTCCTCGAGGGTTTCGATGTGCTCGCTCACGAAGCTGATGGGCACCACCACCAGATCCTTCACGCCGGCGGCCCCCAGCTCGTGCAGGGCGTCATCGGTGTAGGGCTTGAGCCACTCCACCGGACCCACCCGGCTCTGGTAAGCCAGGGTGTAGGGGTTGCCGTGGCCGAGGTCGGCCTGGAGCCGCTGCATGATCAGCCGCGCGCAGGTTTCGATCTCCTGCTGGTAGGGGTCGCCCGCCTCCTCCACATAGCTCTTGGGCACGCCGTGGGCGCTGAAGAACACGTGGGCCTGGGCGGGGTCGGGGCAGGCCTGGATCTCCCGGGCGATCAGCTCCGCCATGGCGCCGATGTAGCCGGGGTCGTCGTAGTAGCTGCGGATGCAGCGGATCGGCAGCCGTGAGAAGCCCGGATCCCCCTGGCGCAGCCGCTGCAGCTCCCGGAAGCTGGAGCCGCTGGTGCTGATCGAGAAGTGGGGATAGAGGGGCAGCACCACCACCTCATCGATGCCGTCGGCCTTGATGTCCGCCACGGCGGATTCGGTGAAGGGGTGCCAGTAGCGCATGGCCACGTAGCTGGTGGCTTCGATGCCGCGCTGGCGCAGGGTGCTCTGCAGCTCGCGGGCCTGCTGCTCGGTGATGCGCCGCAGCGGTGAACCGCCGCCGATGGAGCGGTAGGCCGCCTGGGATTTGCCGGCCCGCAGGCTGCTGATCAACCAGGCCAGGGGCTTCTGCAGGGCCGGGTTCGGCAGCCGGATGATCTCCGGATCGGCGAACAGGTTGTACAGGAACGGACCGACATCCTGAATGCGCTCAGGGCCGCCGAGGTTCAGCAACAGCACGCCGACCTTGGCCATGCCGGGGGTTCAGACAAGCGATGGGGCTGAGCGTAACGCTGCCGCCCCGGCCCTGGCCGTTCCTGTTTCGGCTCGATAGGGTCGGCCCCACAGCCGTTGCACCGCCGCCGCTCCGGCATGGCCGCAGCCGACCCCCTGGCCACCCCCGCGGCGCACGCGAGCGACGCCCATCCCCTGGATGGGGCGATCCGTGCCCACAACACCCTCCTGGCGGAGGGGGGCGTGGCCCTGCGGCTGGAGCGCCGCGGCCAACGCCTGGGGTTGCGGGGGCCGCTGCCCTGCCGCCACGGGGGCGGCCGTTTCCGCGTCCAGCGCCTCAGCCTGGGGCTGGCGGCCGATGGCCCGGGGCTGGAGGAGGCCCGCCAGCGCCTGCGGCGGGTGCAGCAGCAGCTGCAGCAGCAGAGCTTCGACTGGGCCGCCTGGGGCCCGCCGCCCGAACGCGCCACCCCGGCCGCGACCCCAGTCGCCGGGATGTCCGCCGCCGCGGCAGTGCAGCGCTTTGAGCAGGGCTTCTTCGCCGATCCGCGCCGCCGCCGTAATCCCGCCGGCTGCCGCACCACCTGGACCAGCGCCTACCTCCCTTACCTGCGGCGGCTGCAACGGCTGGCGCAGCAGCAGGGGCTGGCCCTGGGGCTGCCGCTGCTGGAGCAGGTGCTGGAGAGCTACCCGCTGGCGAGCCGCGGCCGCCAGCAGTGCGGCACGGCCCTGGCGGCCCTGGCGCGCCAGGAGGGGCTGGCCCTGCCGGCGGACTGGGGGGAGCGGGCCGGCGGCTACGGCCTGCACGCCGCCCAGTTCCGGCAGCTGCCCAGCGATGGGCAGATCCTGGAGTGGATCGAGCGCATCCCCAACCCCGGCTGGCGCCTGGCCTATGGCCTGATGGCCACCTACGGCCTGCGCAACCACGAGGTGTTCTTCACCGACCTCTCCGCCCTGGCTCCCGGCGGCGACCGGGTGCTGCGGGTGCTGCCCACCAGCAAGACCGGCGAACACCAGGTGTGGCCGTTTCAGCCGGAGTGGGTGGAGCGCTTTGAGCTGGCCCGGCTGGGGCTCGACCGGGCCCTGCTGCCGGCGGTGACCACCGACCTGCGGCGCACCACCCTGCAGCAGGTGGGCCGCCGCGTGGCGGAGCAGTTCCGCCGCTACGCCCTGCCCCTCACCCCCTACGACCTGCGCCATGCCTGGGCGGTGCGCACCATCCACATCGGCCTGCCGGACACGGTGGCCGCCCGGATGATGGGCCACTCCGTGGCGATCCACACCCGCACTTACCACCACTGGATCACCCGCCGCGACCAGCAGCAGGCGGTGGATGCGGCCCTGGCCCGCTCACGGGCCGCCTGAACGCGGCAGATTGCACCTGATCCGCCGCCGCCCCGCGCGCCATGCCCCCCACCCCCGACACCGAACTCGACCGGGCGGCCAGCGCCCTGGGCATGGGGGGCGACCTGGCGCCGGAGGCCAGCGCCGAGGCCTACCGCAAGCGCATGGCGCGGCGCCGCGAGGTGCAGCAGCAGCGGGTGGGGGAGCGCAACCTGGAGAAGGGGCTGGTGCTGGTGTTCACCGGCGACGGCAAGGGCAAGACCACCGCGGCCCTGGGGCTGGTGCTGCGCACCCTCGGCCATGGGGAGCGGGTGGCGGTGGTGCAGTTCATCAAAGGGGGCTGGCAGCCCGGGGAGGCCAAGGCCCTGGAGCTGTTCGGCGACGCCCTCCACTGGCATGCCCTGGGGGAGGGGTTCACCTGGGAAACCCAGGACCGGGACCGCGACCGGGAGCTGGTGCAGCAGGCCTGGCAGCGCTCCTGCAGCTACCTGGCTGATGCCGAGCGGAAGTTGGTGGTGCTGGATGAGGTGAACGTGGCCCTGAAGCTGGGCTACCTGGCGGTGGAGCAGGTGATCGAGGGGCTGGCCCTGCGGCCGCCCCTCACCCACGTGGCGCTCACGGGCCGCGGTGCGCCGCCGGCGCTGCTGGAGCGGGCCGACCTGGTGACCGAGATGAAGCTGGTGCGCCACCCCTTCCGGGAGCAGGGGGTGAAGGCCCAGGCGGGCATTGAGTTCTGAGGGGCTCAGGCCCCGCCGTTCTCCACCACCGCCAGGCTGCTGATCAGCACCGACAGGCCACTCACCAGCAGGGCCCGGTGCACCATCGGCTCGCGCCAGCAGCTGGGGTCCTCCGCCAGCTGCTCCAGGGCCGAGAGGGTGAGGCGCGCCAGCAGGTCGCTGCGGCGGGGACCGGTCTGGGCGTCCTGCATGGCCGCGGACCTCAACCTGATTTGGCGGCAGTCAAGCGGGCCGATGGCCACGGGGCAAGACCGCAGACGCTTGCTACTGTTCGGCCGACTGACGTGCAAGCGCGAACGGATGGGCTACCAGCGCGTGTTGCTCAAGCTCAGCGGTGAAGCCCTGATGGGTGATCAGGGGTATGGCATCGACCCCGCCATCGTCAGCGCCATCGCCCAGGACGTGGCCGCCTGCGTGGCCGATGGCACCCAGCTGGCGATCGTGGTGGGGGGCGGCAACATCTTCCGCGGCCTCAAGGGCTCCGCCGCCGGCATGGACCGGGCCACCGCCGATTACGTGGGCATGCTGGCCACGGTGATGAATGCCATCACCCTGCAGGACGGCCTGGAGCGCGCCGGTGTGCCCACCCGCGTGCAGAGCGCCATCTCCATGCAGGAGGTGGCCGAGCCCTACATCCGCCGCAAGGCGATCCGCCACATGGAGAAGGGGCGGGTGGTGATCTTTGCCGCCGGCACCGGCAACCCCTTCTTCACCACCGACACCACCGCCGCCCTGCGGGCCGCGGAAATCGGCGCCGATGTGGTGTTCAAGGCCACCAAGGTGGATGGGGTGTACGACAAGGACCCCAACAAGTTCGCCGATGCGGTGCGCTACGAAAGCCTGTCGTTCCTCGATGTGCTCAGCGGCGAGCTGGAGGTGATGGACAGCACCGCCATCGCCCTCTGCAAGGACAACGCCATTCCGATCGTGGTGTTTGATCTGTTCGGTGCCGGCAACATCGGCCGCGCCGTGCGCGGCGAACCGATCGGCACCAGCATCCTGCCGGCGGTCTGATCCGCCCCCACCCGCCTGCCCCCTCCCCGCCCAACCGCCATGGATCTCGAAGCCAGCATGCGCAAGTCGGTGGATGCCACCCAGCGCACCTTCAACACCATCCGCACCGGCCGGGCCAACGCCTCCCTGCTGGACAAGATCCAGGTGGAGTACTACGGCTCCGAGATGCCGTTGAAGTCGCTGACGACGATCACCACCCCCGATTCCTCCACGATCCAGCTGCAGCCCTTTGATGCCGGCTCCCTGGGGGTGATCGAGAAGGCGATCTCGATGAGCGACCTGGGCCTGACCTGCAACAACGACGGCAAGCTGATTCGCATCAACATCCCCCCCCTCACGGAGGACCGCCGCAAGGAGCTGTGCAAGCTGGCGGCCAAGTACGCCGAGGAGGGCAAGGTGGCCCTGCGCAACATCCGCCGCGACGCCATCGACAAGGTGAAGAAGCAGGAGAAGGACGGCGAGTTTTCCGAGGACCAGAGCCGCGACGCCCAGGACCAGGTGCAGAAGCTCACCGACAAGTTCATCGGTGAGATCGAGAAACTGCTGGCGGAGAAGGAAGCCGACATCCTCAAGGTCTGAGCGCGCGGCGTGACCCCCTTTGCCGTAACCGTGGTGGGCGCCGGCGCCGCCGGTGCCTCCGCCGCCTATCACCTCGCCCGTCGCGGCCACCGGGTGCTGCTGCTGGAGCGGGAGCGGCTGCCGCGGCCCAAGGCCTGCGGCGGTGGCATGGCCGCTTCGGTGCAGCGCTGGTTTGATTTCGACCTCCAGCCCGTGGTGGATCAGGTGATCGAGCGGGTGCGCTTCACCTGGTGCCTCGAGGACCCGGTGATCGCCGAACTGCCGGGCGATTCCCCCTTCTGGATCGTGCAGCGCGCGCGGCTGGATGCCTTCCTCACGGAGCGGGCCGTGGCCGCCGGTGCGGAGCTGATCGAGGGGGCGGCGGTGGAGACGATCCAGCGCGATGGCGACCGCTGGTGCGTGGAGGCGGGGGGGCACCGCTACCACTCCCGCGCCGTGGTGGTGGCCGATGGCTCCGCTTCAACGCTGGCGCAGCCCCTCGGGCTGGGGCCGGCGCGCCCCCGCTACGCCGCCGCCGTGGCGGCGGAGGTGGAGGCGGCGGTGCTGGAGCCCAGCACGGCCCGCTTTGAATTCGGACTGGTGCGCCACGGCTTCTGTTGGGCTTTCCCCCGCCAGGGGGGCTACAGCATCGGGGTGGGCACCTTCGTGGGCCGCGAGGCGGCGGATGCCGATGCGGTGCTGGCCCAGCTGCTGCCCAGCCTTGGCCTACCCCCCGATGCGGGCCGGCGGGTGCGTTCGCCGCTGCGGGTGTGGGACGGCCACCATCCGCTCCACGCCGGCGGCGGTGCCGTGGCGGTGGGGGATGCGGCCTCCCTGTGCGATCCCTTCCTGGCGGAGGGGCTGCGGCCGGCCCTGCTCAGCGGTGTGCAGGCGGCCGAGGCCCTCGATCGCTACCTGGTGGCGGTTGCCGCCGGCGACGGCGCCGCCGCCGAGGCGGCCCTGGAGGGTTACAGCGGCGCCATGCGCAGCGCCTGGGGGGATTCGATGGCCTGGGGGCGCCGCATCGCCCAGGTGTTCTACCGGGTGCCGAAGGTGGGCTATCAGATCGGCATCAAGCGCCCCACGGCCCCCCAGCGCATCGCCCAGATCCTCTCCGGGGAGATGGGCTACGGCGACATCGCCCAGCGGGTGATCAAGCGGCTGCTGTTCCAGCGGGGCTGAGCCTGGCTGCGATTCTGGCTGCGATCAGGTGTTCAGCTCACCTTGGTGCAGTCCTTGAGCTGCCGCAGGCGCTGGTCGATGGAGCCGAGCAGCTCGATGGCGAACATCGGCGATTCCTGCACGGCGAAGAGGAACTTCTCGCGGTTCATCACCAGCAGCTGGCAGTCGCTGAGGGCCTTGGCGTTGCCGTAGCGGCGGTGCTCGGGGGTCACCAGGGCGCCGGCGCCGAACACATCACCCGCCTGGATGATCTCCTGGCCGGCCTCGCCGTTCCAGCTCAGCTCCACGCTGCCCTCCAGCACCCCGAACATGCAGTCGCCGGTGGATCCGGAGCTGAAGATCAGCTCACCGGCTGGGATCTGCAGCACTTCGCCCTTGCTGGCCAGGGCGCGCATGGTGTCGAGGGCGTTCAACGGGGTGGGGTGGCGTGGGATGGCGTTCCCGCCAGTCTGGGGCAGGAAGGTTAAGGGGCGCTGATGGCCAGGGCGGCCCCCAGGCCGCCGCGTACATCGGCGGGCAGCAGGCGGCCGTCGTGGTCGGTGTCGAGGGCATCGAACACCGCATCGCTGCCGAGCCACTCCTCGCGGGTGATACAGCCGTCGCCGTCGAGGTCGTTGAGCAGGAAGATCTCCTGGGCGGCGTGTTGGAAGGCCTGGGCCCCCTCCAATTCCCCCAGGCGGTGGGCCAGCTGGGCTTCGAGGGTTTCGATCGCCTTGCTGAAGCCGCGGATGCCCTCATCGAGCTTCTCGGTGGCCATGGCGTCCTGGGCCATCATCGCTTCGAAACCGGCCCGATCCAGGTGCAGTTGCGGCTCCGTGGGGGCCGGATCGAAGGCGTTGAGCTTGCGATTCAGCTCCCCCTGGGTTTGGCGCAGCTGGTCGAGCAGGGCCGGGGAGATGGTGAGCAGATCGCAGCCCGCCAGCTCGATGATCTCCTCGATGTTGCGGAAGCTGGCCCCCATCACCTCAGTTTTGTAGCCGTAGGTCTTGAAGTAGTTGAAGATCTGGCTCACCGACACCACCCCAGGATCCTCGGGGCCGGGGTAGCTGTCGCGGCCGGTGTGCTTCTTGAACCAGTCGAGGATGCGCCCCACGAACGGGGAGATCAGGGTGACCCCCGCCTCGGCCGCCGCCACCGCCTGGGCGAAGCTGAACAGCAGGGTGAGGTTGCAGTGGATGCCCTCCTTCTCCAGCACCTCGGCGGCCTTGATGCCCTCCCAGGTGGAGGCGATTTTGATCAGCACCCGCTCCCGCGGGATGCCCGCCTGGCGGTAGAGGCCGATCAGCTTGCGGGCCTTGCTGATGGTGGCCTCGGTGTCGTAGCTGAGGCGGGCATCCACCTCGGTGGAGACGCGGCCGGGCACGATCTTGAGGATCTCCTTGCCGAAGGTGACGCAGATCTCATCGAGGGCCTCGCGCACCACCTCCTCGGCGGGGGCATCGGCGCCGCACACCTCACGGGATTCCCGAAGGGAAATGTCGATCAGGTTCTGGTAGGTGGGGATCTGGGCCGCAGCCAGGATCAGGGAGGGGTTGGTGGTGGCATCCCGCGGCGTGAACTGGCGGATGGCGTCGATGTCACCGGTGTCGGCGACGACCACGGTCATGGCGGCCAGCTGATCGAGAAGGTTGGCCATGCGGGGGGCCGGAGTTGGGCACAACGTAGCCAGCGCAACTGGGCCCGGCCCGCTCTGTTATCAAGCGGTGATGGGCCCTGCGGCGGTGGGGTTCAGCCCGCCTTGGGCTTGGCTTTGGCCGCGGCGGCGGCGGTGGGCCGGGTGGGGGGGATTTTCTCGATCACCAGCAGCGCTTCGATGATCTGGCGCGCCACCGGCACCGCCACGGTGGAGCCGTAGGCGTTGCCCCCCTTCGGTTCATCCACCACCACCAGCACCACGTAGCGGGGATCGTTGATGGGCAGGTGCGCCACGAAGCTGGTGATGCGGGCGCCGGGGATGTAGACGCCGTTCTCCGCCTTCTGGGCGGTGCCGGTCTTGCCGCCGATGCGGTGGCCGGGGATCTTCACCCCTTTGCCGCTGCCCTTTTCCACCACGGTTTCCATCCAATGGAGCACCGTCTGGGTGATCTCCGGGCGGAACAGCTGCAGCCCACCGGCGGGGGGGGCGGTGGCCAGGTCATCACCGGAGCGCAGGCCGCGGGTGATGTGGGGACTCACCATCCGGCCGCCGTTGGCGAGCATGGCGTGCAGCTGCACCAGCTTGAGGGGGGTGAGGTTGAACCCCTGCCCGAAGGCCGCCGTGGCCGGTTCGATCGGCTGGGTGCGGAACACCTCCAGGGTCTTCAGCTGGCCCGCCTGGGCCCCCGGCAGGTCGGTGTCGGGGGTGCTGTCGATGCCGAGGGTGTGCAGCCAGTGCCAGAAGCGATCGGGCTTCACCCGCCGCATCGCCTGCACCATGGCCACGTTGCTGGACACCTGCAGCACCGTGGGGAAATCGATCACGCCGTTGCCCTTGCGGTCGTGGTTGAAGATCGGCCAACCGCCGATGGTGAGCTGGCCGTTGTCGGCAACCTTGCCCGCCGGGTCGATGGCCTTCTCCTGCAGGGCGATGGCCAGGTTGATGGGCTTGAAGGTGGAGCCCGGTTCGTAGAGGTCCTGCACGGACCATTCCCGGAACAGCCCCGGTTTGTAGTTCCAGAACTGGTTGGGGTTGTAGGTGGGGGTGGAGGCCAGGGCCAGCAACTCGCCGTTGCGCACGTCCATCACCAGGGCCACGCCGCGTTTGGCGGACCACTGCTTCACCTGTTTGCTGAGGGCCAGCTGGGCCACCTGCTGCAGGCGGGCGTCGAGGGTGAGCTGAAGCCGCAGGTCATCGCCGTAGAGCACCCCCGCCCGCAGTCCATCGGGCAGGGGGGTGCCATCGGCGCCGCGCCGCAGGCTGCGGGTGGCCTCATGGCGCCGCAGGTCGCGGTCGCGGCTTTGCTCCAGGCCCGCCTGGGCCACCCGCTCCAGGTTGAGGAAGCCCACCACGTTGGCGAACAGGCCCCCCTGGGGATAGACGCGCTGGGGGTAGGCCTCCAGATCCAGGCCGCTGATGCCCAGGTTGCGCACCCGCTGGGCGGTTTCGGGGTCGAGGTCGGTGGCGAGCTTCACCCCCGACTTGCGCCCCTCCATGCCGCGCACCAGGTCGGCCATGGGCAGGGCCAATACCGCTGAGAGCTTGCGGGCCACATCCAGGGGGCTGCGCAACCGGCCGATGTCGTCGCCGGGGAAGGCGAAATAGCGGGGGTGGGCCCAGAGGGTGAAGCGCTCCTCATCGAGGGCCACCAGCCGCCCCTGGCGATCCACGATCGGCCGGCGCCGCCCCAGGGGGGAGATGGTCTGGGTCTGCACCGCCCGGGCGCGGGTGAGCAGCTCGTTGCCCTGCACCAGCTGCACCCAGGCCAGCCGCAGGGCCAGGCCCCCCAGGCCCGCCGCCAGCAGCAGATACACCAACCACAGCCGTCGGGCCGGGATCGGTTGAAACGTGAGCACGCGCCGCGAGCGGCCGGGGGTGCCACCGCTGCGTGCCGCTGGCCGGCGACCCTCCAAACCCTGAACCACCCTCAATACCCCGGCAGGATCACACGGGGGTTCACCTGGGCCAGGAACGACCGGAAGGCGCTGGGCTGGCTGGCGCCGGGGGCGTTGAGGTATACCAGCTTTTCACTGCTGGTGGGCTCCAGCAGGGTGGGCTTGCCGGTCATGGTGAGGTGGTGCTGCTCCAGCACCGCCGCCGATTCCTGGAGGCGGTGCTCCAGCCGCTGGGACGCCTCCAGCTGCTGGAAGTTGCTGGTCCACTGCCCCTGCCAGTGCAGCGTCAGGGCGCTGAGCCCCAGCACCGCCACGCCGAGCCCCAGCAGGCCGCCATCGGCGATGCGGTGCAGGTTGCCGAGCCAGGGGGAGCGCCGGTCGGCCCGGTTGGCCGACAGGGAGCCCTGGATCAGCTCCAGGGGACGGGGGGTCGGGCTCCGTTGCCCCTGGGGGGCCTGCTGTACCGGAACGGCGACCACGGCAGGGAAAGGAACTGCGCAAGTGAACCACGCCCCCAGGCCCCCAGCAAGGGCCCGTGGGTCAATCGAGACTCACCAGCCCAGCAGCACCAGATTGCTGAAGGTGAGGGCGTTCCAGAGGGCGTGCATCAGCACGCAGCTCCCCAGGCGGCCGCCGCTCCAGCGCAGCCAGCCCAGCCCCAGCCCCAGCACCAGCAGGGGCAGCAGTTCCCCCAGGCTGAGGTGGGCCACGGCGAACACCGCCGCACTCAGCAGCACGCCCCAGGCGGGGCCCAGCTGCCGTGTGGCCACCGGCAGCAGCACACCCCGGAAGATCATTTCCTCAAACAGCGGCGCCAGCACCACGGCCGTGAAGGCGAAACAGGCCAGGGCTGGCCGGTTGTGGCTGTTCAGCACCAGCTCCAGCAGGGGGTTGCTGCCGCTGCCCTCGCTCCAGAGTCGCTCCAGCAGCCAGCCCGCCAGGCTCACCAGCGGCAGCACCATCAGCAGGGTGCGCAGGGCCCGGCGCAGGGACCCCCCCAGGGGGCGCCAGCGGAACTGCAGCCAGCCCCCCTCCGGGGCCGGCCCCAGGCCCCGCAGCTGCAGCTGCAGGATCAGCAGGGGTCCCGCCATCAGCGCCAGGTAGAGCCCCAGCACGCTGAGCCCCTCCCGCAGGGGGCTGGCGACCGCCCCGGCGCTGAGCAGCCCCTGCAGTAGCGGCGCCACCAGCAGGGGGGTGAGCAGTTCCCCCACCACCACGAAGCCCCCGGCGATCAGCAGCACCACATCCAGGCCCCCCAGGGCGGGGCCCTGCAGGGGGGGCGCCTCCGGGCCGCGGCCGCGCCAGCGCTGCCAGAGCTCCCGCAGCAGCAGGCCGATGCCCAGCAGCAGCACCAGCACCGGCACCACCGTGACCCCCACCAACCGCAGGGTGGCGCGGCGGGATTCCGCCATTACCGCGGGGTCCTGGGGGTGCAGCAGGGCCGCCGCCAGGCGCCGCTCGGGCCGCTGGGCCAGGGCCGGATCCGCCAGCAGCTGCTCCAGGGGGGCGCGGGCCTGCTCCCCCTGGCCCGCCTCAAGCAGGCTCAGCCCCCGTTGCAGCAGTTGTAGCGGCGGAGCGGCTGGGGTGCCGGCTTCGGCGCCGGCGTCGACGGTGTCGTTGAGGGCCTCCGCCAGGGCCTGGCGCGGCCGCGGGCCCGCCAGCAGCGGGCGCCAGGGGGCGGGCAGGCCGGGCTCCGCCAGCACCGCCAACTCCAGTTGGCGCCGGTTGAGGGCATCGCCCACGGAGGGGCGGCTGAGGCTGTCCAGCAGGCCGTTCAACCACAGCAGCAGGCTCAGGGCCAGGCTGAGCAGCGCCAGCAGCTGTTTCCAGCGGGGTGCCGCCGCTTGCTCCCCCCGTGGGCCGGGTTGGTTGCCTGGGGTCACGGGCGGGGTGCGGGCGGCGGGGCTGCGCTCAGCATCTCAGCAGAAACCCCTCCCATACGATGGCTTCTGCCGATTTGAGCCCCTGTGTCACTGCGGATTCTGCTGGTTCGCCATGGCCTCAGCAGCTTCAATCTGGAGCACCGCATCCAGGGGCGTGACGACCTCTCCTCCCTCACCGAGGAGGGGCTTCAGCAGGCCGCTGCCACCGGAGCCGCCCTGGCGGAGCTGAGGCTCGATGCCGCCTACAGCTCACCGCTGCGGCGGGCACTCCACACCGCCGAGGCCCTGCTGGCGGCCCAGGGCGGCGGCCTCACCCCCCAGCTCGATAACGACCTGCTGGAGGTGGATCTGGCCCCCTGGACCGGCCTGCTCAGCAGTGAGGTGCGCGAGCGTTTTCCCGAGCAGCAGCGGCTGTGGCGGGAGCAGCCCGAGGCGCTGGAGCTGCAGCGCGCCGACGGCAGCATCTACCGGCCGATCCCGGAGCTGATGGCCCAGGCCCGCCGCTTCGCCGATCGCCTGCTGGCGGCCCATGATCCCGCGGCCCCCGGCCACCACACCGTGCTGGTGGTGGGCCACAACGCCATCCTGCGCTGCCTGCTGCTGGTGCTGCTCGACCTGCCGGCCTCCGGCTTCCGGCGGCTGCGGCTGGACAACGCCTCCCTCTCGGTGCTGAACCTCACCGTGGCGGAGCCCGGCAGCGCCCGCCGCTTCAGCGTGCAGATCGAATCCCTCAACGGCACCGCCCATCTGCACGGGCAGCCGTGCGCATCCCATCTGCCGGCCAAGGGCCCCGGGCCGCGGCTGCTGCTGGTGCGCCATGGGGAAACCGACTGGAACCGCCAGGGGCGCTTCCAGGGGCAGATCGATATTCCCCTCAACAGCAATGGCCACGCCCAGGCCGCCGCCGCCGGGGAGTACCTGCGGCGGCTGCGTTTCGAGCGCGCCTACAGCAGCTCCATGGCCCGCCCCCGCCAAACCGCCGAAGGGATCCTGCGGCACCACCCCGGCGTGCCGCTCACCAGCGTCAGCGACCTGGTGGAGATCGGCCACGGCCACTGGGAGGGGCGCCTGGAGCAGGAGATCGCCGCCGAATGGGGGCCGCTGCTGGCGGATTGGAAGCGGGCACCGGAAACGGTGCAGATGCCCGAAGGGGAAACCATCCACGATGTGTGGGAGCGCTCCCTGCGGGGCTGGAACCGCATCGCCGCTGGCCTGGCGGAGCACGAGACCGCCCTGGTGGTGGCCCACGATGCCGTGAACAAGACCATCCTCTGCGCTCTGCTGGGGCTGGGCCCCGCCGACATCTGGGCCGTGAAGCAGGGCAACGGTGGCGTCACCGTGATCGACTACCCCGAGGGGGCGGATCAGCCGCCGGTGGTGGTCTGTCTCAACCAGACGGCCCATCTTGGGGGTGTCCTTGACCGCACCGCCGCCGGCGCCCTGTGAGTTCCGTCGCCCCCCCCGCCCTGCTGCTGGAGCAGGTTCAACTGCTGGAGGGGCCGGATCAGCCGCCCGTGGTCACCACGGTGCTGCTGGAGGCGGGGGCCTTCAGCGCCCAGGGGGAAACAGCACGGCAGCGGGGCGCGGCCCTGGGCCTCACCCCCCTGCAGGCGGAGGGCTGGTGGCTGGCCCCCTGCCTGATCGACCCCCATTCCCAACTGGAGGCCCCGTGGCTGGGCACCGCTGAAACCCTGGCCAGCCTGGAGCGCTCCGCCATCGCCGCCGGCTACGGCAGCGTGGCCCTGCTGCCGAAGGCTCAGGACTGGCGGGACCGCCCCGATCGCCTGCAGCCCCTAGGCAGCGCCGCTGGTTTGCAGTGGCTGCTCTGGGGCAGTTTCAGCCGCGGCGGTGAGGGCCAGGAGCTGGCGGGCCATGGCGACCAGCTGGCGGCCGGCGCCGTGGGGTTGGCGGAGGGGGAGAACGCGCCCCCCCTGGCGCTGCTGGAGCGGGGCCTGAGCCTGGGGGAATGCGGCCGGGCGCCGCTGTTGCTGGCCCCCCGCGACCCCGCCCTCAGCCACCACGGCTTCGTGCGGGAGGGGGTGGAAACCCTGCGGGCCGGCTGGCCCCCCGACCCGGTGGTGAGTGAAACGGTGCCCCTGCGGGGCCTGCTGGCCCTGGCCCAGCACCACCCCGGTGTGCGGCTGCAATTGATGAATCTCTCCACCGCCGCGGCGGTGGAGCTGTTAGCGGCCCTGCCGCCCCAGGGGCGCCCCGAGGCCACCGTCTGCTGGTGGCACCTGCTGGCGGACAGCGCCGGCCTCGACCCCCTGGCGGAGGGCTGGCGGATGGTGCCGCCCCTCGGCAACGGCGCCGACCGCCTTGCCCTGCAACGGGGGCTGGCGGAGGGGCTGATCACCGCCGTGGCGGTGCACCACCAGGCCCTGGATCCGGAGGAGCAGCTGCTGCCCCTGGATCAGCGCAAGCCGGGCGTGGCGGGCCATCGCTTTGTGCTGCCCTGCCTGTGGCAGGAGCTGGTGGTGGGCGCCGGCTGGAGCCCGGCCCAGCTCTGGCGGGCCCTGTGCTTCGGCCCGGCGGCCCTGCTGGGGCTGGAACCGCCGCGGCTCGCGCCCGGCAGCCGCCGCTGGCTGCTGTTCGATCCGGCCCGCCGCTGGCACGCCAGCGACGACCCCTGGGCCCCGCTGGCGGCCAACCAACCCCTGGCCCGGGCGGAGCTCTGCGGCCGGGTGCTGGCCAGTGGCCTCAACCCGGAGCTTTGGCTGGGGCCGACGGCGACTTAAGCGGATCGGGGGTCTGCAGCGGCCCGGCGGTGCCCAGGGGCCAGAAGCGCCAGAAGGCGCGGCCGATGATTTCGCCCTGGGGCAGGAAGGGCCCCCCGGGCCAGAAGCGGCCATCCCAGCTGTTGCCGCGGTTGTCCCCCAGGGTGAGCACGTGGCCGGGGGGCACCACGGCGTTGAGGGTGCGGCAGGGGCCCATGCCCTGCTGATCCACCGGGCAGGAGTTGCTGACGTAGGGCTCCCGCAGCCATTGACCGTTCACCTGCACCTGGCCGCGGGGGTTGATCACCACCCGGTCGCCGGGCACGGCCACCACCCGCTTGATGTAGGCGTCGCAGGCGGGCTCCTGCAGGCCGGGGATGCCGTTGATCAGCGGCAGGTTCACCACCAGGCAGCGCAGGGGGCCCACCTCGCGGCCGGCCCGCAGCACCGGATCGAAGTGGTGCGGGGCATGGAACACCACGATCTCCCCCCGACGCGGTGGCCGGCTGCGGTAAGTGAGCTTCTCCACCAGCAGCCGGTCCTGGATCTGCAGACCGGGCAACATCGAGCCGGAGGGGATGTAGCGGGCCTCCAACAGCACCTGGCGCACCCCCAGGGCCACCCCCAGGGTGAGCAGCACCCCACGCCAGAACACCCACGGGCTCTCACGCTCGCCGCCGGATGGGTTGTGGGGCTGGGTCTGGGGCTGGCCGGCGGAGGGGGTTTCTTCGGGGGACAACGGGGGCCTGGCCAGCGCTTGTAGCTCAGGCAGATTAGGGCCGTTGCCCGCAGCATCCGATGGTCCGTCCGCGTTGGTTGTCGACCCAGAGGGTCACGGCCTCGCGGCTCTGGCTGCACTGGGACCGGGCCGTGGCCCTGTGGGCCACCCTCAACCTGGTGTGGGTGCTGTTTGACATCACCTACATCCCCCTGCGCACCTTCTGGCTGCAGCGCAACCTGATGCCGCTGCCCCAAATGCCCCTGGTGGTGCCCCTGCCGTTGCTGCCGGACATCACCCCCCTCTACGACCCGGTGAAGGGCATCGAGCCCCACCGCGAAACCCAGCAGTATCTGGCGGCCTTCCAGCAGCTCGACCGGGCCCTGCAGGCCGGTGAACCCGTCGCCAGCACCGCGCCACTGCGGCGCCGTCAGGTGGACCTGACGCTGGAGATGATCAATGAGAACCCCTTCGCCGCCTCCGGCAACGGCGGCACCCTCGAGAAGATCAAGAGCCGCCTGCGCCAGCGGGCCGGCCTCGATTCCGCCAAGGCCTCCGCCGATCGCCTGCTCAGCGATGGCTGGTTGGCGCGCCGCAGCTGGGCGGAGGAGCGACGTTTCTGGCGTCAGCAAGTGTTGCCGCTGGTGTCCACCAGCTACTGGCGGGCGGTGGATGGGAACGGCCGCCCCACGGATCACTTCTGGCGCACGGATCTGCTGCTGTTCCAGAGCGTGTTCGCCCTCGACATCCTGCTGCGGATGGTGCGGCTGCGGCGCCGCTTCCCGGGGTTGAGCTGGCGCGATGCGCTGCTGCGCCGTTGGATCGACCTGCCCCTGCTGTTGCCCTTCTGGTGCTGGCTGCGGGTGGTGCCGGTGGTGGAGCGCCTCAGCCAGGCGCGGCTGATCAACATCGAACCGCTGCGGGCGGCGGTGAGCCGCGCGGTGGTGTCGCTGCTGGCCCTGGAGTTGTTTGAGGTGCTGGCGCTGCAGCTGGTGGATGGCACCCAGTCGTTGATCCGCTCCCCCCAGTGGCCCCGCTGGATCCGTAGCCTGCGCAGCCACCAGAGCGTGAGCGCCAGCGACGAGCAGCAGCTGCTGGAGCTGGTGAAGCTGTGGGGGCCCCTGCTGCTGGGGGAGGTGACCCCGAGGCTGGCGCCGGAGCTGCAGTCGCTGCTGGGCCATGCCCTGCAGCAGAGCCTGCGGGAGGTGCCCGGGGGGGCGGTGCTGCCGCCCGTGCTCAGCCGCCAGGTGGCCGTTGGCATGGTGGACAGCCTGCTCGACCTGGCCCGGGGCACGGCCCAGCGGCTGGCCCAGAGCGACACCCGCCAGGTGGAGCTGCTGCAGCGCTTCGGCGATCGCTTCTGGGAGGAGCTGGCGGCGGGGCTGGAGCAGGGGGGCACCCTGCAGCGCAGTCAGCAGCTGCTGGTGACCCTGCTGCAGCAGCTCAAGCTCAACTACCTGGCCCAGATGAACCGGGCCGGCATCGATGCCCTGATGGAGGAGCTCGATGAGCTCACCAGCCCCGCTGAAGCTGCGGCTTCGGCTTCGGCGGACGCCCTCAGCCCAGGGCCGCCTGCCACTCCTCCGGCTTGAAGCCCACCAGGGCGGCACCGCCGGCGGTGATGGCGAAGGGCCGTTTGATCAGCTTGCCGTCCGCCGCCAGGGCGGCGATGGCCTGGTCGTCGTTGAGGGCCGCCACCGCGGCGCTCCCCAGGGCGCGGTAGCTCTGGCCACTGGTGTTGAACAGGCGCTTGCGCCCCACGGCCGCCATGGCCTGGCGCAGCTCAGCGGGGCCCGGTGGGGTGCGGGTGATGTCCACCAGGTCGAGCGAACCGGCCGACACCGAAAAGCCCCGCTGGGCGAGCCATTGCAGGGCTTTGCGGCAGGTGCCGCACTGGGGATAGCTGTAGAGGCGCAGGGGCGGCTGGCTCACGCGCCGCGGCTCACTTGCCGATGAGGGACTTGAGGGCGCCCACCAGGCTGTTGGAGCCCTTGCCCACGCCGCCCTGGGGGCGGGTGCGGATGGTCACATCGCCGTTGACGCTGGTGCGGCAGCTGAGGCGGTAGTTGGCGGGCCGATCCGCCAGGTACACCTGCTCCACGTCGCTGCGGGGGGAGAGGTTCTGCATGCCCTCCACCACCTCCACCACGCAGGTGCCGCACTGGCCGACGCCACCGCAGTTGTTGAGGTTGTTGAGGCCCTTGTAGGGGTTGATGCCGGCATCGACGGCTGCCTTGCGCAGGTTGGCCCCCTCGATGCAACCGACCTGCTGGCCTTCCTGTTCAAAACGGATGGTGGGCACGGTCGGACGGGGATCTTCGGCGCCGACAAACTTACCTGGCCGGGGCCGGTTTCCGTTGACCCGACCCGAGGCTGACATCAAACGCTGTCTGGCATTGGCCTTAGCGTTGGGGCATCAGCGGCGGACCGCCTTGAATCCTGCGGGCTACGAACGGCTTCAGAGCCAGGTGATCCCCGGTTACGGCAGCCTGGCGCGCCTGGCGGTGGCGCTGCTGGCGGCCTCCCCCGTGGCCGCAGCCCCCGGCGCCGAGGTGCTGGTGGCCGGCTGCGGCACCGGGGCCGAACTGGTGGAGGCGGTGGCCCAGCGGCCCGATTGGCGCCTCACCGCCATCGACCCCAGCGACGAGATGCTGGCGGAATCGCGCCAGCGCCTTGGGGAGCAGCCCAGCATTGACTGGCTCCAGACCACGGTGGAGGCCCTGGTGGATGGCCCCGGTGTCGCCGGCCGTTTCGACGGTGCCCTGTCGGTGCTGGTGCTGCAGTCGTTGCCGGATGACGGCAGCAAGCTGGCCTTCCTCACCGCCTTGGCCCGCACGCTCAAGCCCGGCGCCCAGCTGGTGCTGGTGGACCTGATGCAGACCAGCCTGCCCTCCCTGGAGGGGCAGTTGGAGGCGGCCTGGGTGGGATTCCAGCAGGCCAGCGGTTTGGCGGCTGAGCCCGGTGCCCCCAACCAGGGGCTGCATCCCATCGGCCTGGCGCGGCTCACCAGCCTGGTGAACGCCGCCGGCTTCGGCGATCCGGCGCGGGTGTTCCAGGCCCTGGGCTTCGAGGGCTTCCTGCTGCAGCGGCGCGCCTAGGGCCCTAGGGGGTCCGGGCGGTGGCCAGCCCAGGTGCCGCTGGCCTGGGGTCGCGGTCGGTGATCACCCCGGCCAGGGGCAGCGTCAGGGTGCACAGCCCGAGCAGCACCCCGAGCAGCGGCGCGGCGGTGTGGAACAGGCTGGTGGAACGGTAGGGCTCCTCGCCGGGGTCACCGCTGTCTGGGGTGAGCGGGCTCGGAGCGCCGGTTCGGGGAGGGGGTTCGGAGGAGTCGGATGTCATGCAGGTGCGGCCCGATGGGGCCTGCGTTGCAGCCTAACTAGGCCGCCGGGCGCGCCTGGTCGTGCTGTTCGCGGCGGGCATCCAGGTCGCTGGTGCCGGAGCCGCTGCTGCTGAGCAGACCGCGGATCGTCCGCAGTTCCTCAAGGATCGAGCCCAGCAGCTGCTGGGTGGCGGTGGAGGGGGAGTTGAGCACCTCAACGGTGACCTCCTTGATCCGCAGCACATCGCGGGCGAAGCGGGCCACCTCGTTGGGGTGGAACATCAGCGGCTCCTTCTGGTCGCTGCGGTATTCCGGATTGAGCTTGCGGGGGTTGAAGGCCGGGTTGAGGTTGCGCGGATCCGTGTTGGTGTAGCGATACACCGAGGCGCGGGAGCGGTTGAGGCTGCGCTGCACCTCATCGATGCCGATCAGGTTTTCGGCGGATTCGGCGCTGTTGGCGGCCGCCTCCGCGGCTGAGCCCAAACCACCCCCCAGAGCAGCACCCAAGCCAGACGCCATCAGGCCCGACGCCATCGAATGGGTGCTCATGAGATCGGTCTGCGACAACTGGGACTTTCGCCGGAACCTAGCAGGCTTTTCTCTGGCGAATTGGAATTTTCGGTTCTTTTCGGCTGCCGATGTGGCGCTTTCTCAGGCGGTTCGATGCAAACCACGGTGGTAGCTTCCGGCCTCACCGTTTGTTCAGGGTTCCATGCGCGTCTCCCGCCTGATGCTGGTGACGCTGCGGGATGACCCCGCCGAGGCGGAGATCCCTTCCCACAAGCTGCTGCTGCGGGCCGGCTATATCCGGCGGGTGGGCAGCGGCATCTATGCCTATCTGCCCCTGCTGTGGCGGGTGCTCCAGAAGATCTCCGCCATCGTGCGGGAGGAGCTCAACGGCACAGGCGCCCTTGAAACCCTCTTGCCCCAGCTGCAGCCGGCTGAGCTGTGGCAGCGCAGCGGCCGCTGGGCCGGCTACACCGCCGGCGAGGGGATCATGTTTCACCTGGAGGATCGCCAGGGCCGCGAGCTGGGGCTGGGCCCCACCCATGAGGAGGTGATCACCGCCCTGGCGGGGGAGCTGCTGCGCTCCTACCGGCAGTTGCCGGTGAACCTCTATCAAATCCAGACCAAATTCCGCGATGAGATCCGGCCGCGCTTCGGCCTGATGCGGGGGCGCGAATTCATCATGAAGGACGCCTATTCCTTCCATGCCGATGAGGCCTGCCTGCGGCGCACCTACGGCGCCATGGATCAGGCCTACCGCCGCATCTTCAGCCGCTGCGGCCTGCGGGCGGTGGCCGTGGAGGCCGACAGTGGCGCCATCGGCGGCTCCGCCAGCCAGGAGTTCATGGTGACCGCCGACGCCGGCGAAGACCTGATCCTCGCCAGCGCCGATGGCTCCTACGCCGCCAACCAGGAGCGGGCCGTCTCCCTGGCCCCGGAAGCGGTGCCCCTGGCCTCGGGGCCCCGCCAGGGGGGCGCCGGTGAGCCCCTGGACACCCCCGGTGCCAGCAGCATCGAGCAGCTGGGCCAGGCCCATGGCCTCGACCCCACCCAGGTGGTGAAGGTGCTGCTGCTGCTGGCCCGCTTTGAGGACGGCTGCCAGCAGCCGCTGCTGGTGTGCCTGCGGGGCGACCAGCAGCTCAATGAGGTGAAGCTGGCCAACGCCGTCAGCGCCCGCTGCGGCGAGGCCCACGGCACCCTGCTGGAGCTGGGGCCCCTCAGCCCGGAGGCCGCCTCCCGCGAGGGGATCACCGATCTGCCCTTCGGCTACCTGGGGCCCCAGCTGCCGGATACGGCCCTGGCGGCGGCCCGCAGCTGGCAGCCGCGCTTCCTGCGGCTGGCGGATGCCACCGCCACCGCCCTGGGGGCCTTTGTGTGCGGCGCCAATGCCACAGGCCGCCACCTGGTGGGGGCCAGCTGGGGGGCGCTCTGTCCGGCCCCCGAGGCCCTCGACCTGCGGGCCGCCCAGCCGGGGGACCGCTGCCTGCACGATGCCGCCCAGGTGCTGGAGGCCAGCCGCGGCATCGAGGTGGGCCACATCTTCCAGCTGGGCCGCAAGTATTCCGCCGCCCTGGAGGCCACCTTCACCACGGAGGCGGGCCAGGAGGAGCCCCTCTGGATGGGCTGCTACGGCATCGGCGTGTCCCGCCTGGCCCAGGCCGCCGTGGAGCAGCACCACGACGCCAACGGCATCTGCTGGCCCACCGCCATCGCCCCCTATGAGGTGATCGTGGTGGTGGCCAACGCCGCCGAGCCCGCCCAGCTGCAGCTGGCGGAGCGCCTCTACGGCGAGCTCCAGGCCGCCGGCGTGGACGTGCTGTTCGACGACCGCGCCGAACGGGCCGGGGTGAAGTTCAAGGATGCCGACCTGCTGGGGATCCCCTGGCGGGTGGTGGTGGGCCGTGGCGCCGCCGAGGGCCAGGTGGAGCTGGTGCAGCGGGCCGGCGGCGAACGCCAGGATCTGGCGGTGGCGGATCTGCAGCCGCTGCTGCTGGAGCGGCTGGCGCGGGAACGCCAGGGGCTGCTGGCGGCCTAGGGGGGGCACCTAGGATCCGCTGCAACCGAATCGGACCCCCATGGCGGCTGGATGGCATCAGTTCAAGGCTGCCGCTGGTGGAGCCCTCAAAACGCTGCTGCTGGGCCCCTGCCTGGTGCTGTGTCTCTGCCTGTCGCTGCTGCTCACCGCCTGCTCCGGCGGCGGCGGCCCGATCACCGGCAACTACGTGGAGGACACGGTGAGCGTGGCGGATGCCCTGCTGAGCACCCTTGGGGTGGCGGCCGATGACCCCGGCCGTGGCGACTCCGAAACCGAGGCCCGGGCCCTGATCAACAGCTACATGGCCCGCTATCGCCCCCGCCCCGATGTGAACGGCCTGGCGTCGTTCACCACCATGCAGACCGCCCTCAACTCCCTGGCGGGCCACTACGCCAATTACCCCAACCGCCCCGTGCCCGACAGCCTGCGGGAGCGCCTCACCAAGGAGCTCAAGAAGGCTGAAACCGGCGCCACCCGGGGCGCCTGATCCCCCGGGGGCCAGGGCCCCGGCCCTCGCCCCTTTTGACGGAGGGTGGCTCGATCTGAGATCCTCTTCCTTTGTGCTTAGAAGCGGCTTCGGGCCGCTGTGTCCTTGGCCAACGTCGTCGTCGTCGGTGCGCAGTGGGGTGACGAGGGGAAGGGCAAGATCACCGATCTGCTGAGCCGCTCCGCCGATGTGGTGGTGCGCTACCAGGGGGGCGTGAACGCCGGCCACACCATCGTGGTGGACGACAAGGTGCTGAAGCTGCACCTGATCCCCTCCGGCATCCTGTATCCGGACACGGTCTGCCTGATCGGCTCCGGCACCGTGGTGGACCCCAAGGTGATGCTCGGCGAGCTGGACATGCTCGCGGAGAACGGCATCGCTGTGGACGGCCTGCAGCTGGCCTCCACCGCCCACGTGACCATGCCCTACCACCGCCTGCTGGACCAGGCGATGGAGCAGCGCCGCGGCGACCGCCGCATCGGCACCACCGGCCGGGGCATCGGCCCCACCTACGCCGATAAGTCGGAGCGCAACGGCATCCGCATCATCGATCTGCTGGATGAGGCCCGGCTGCGGGATCGCCTGGCGGGCCCCCTGGCGGAGAAGAACGAGATCCTGCAGAAGCTCTACGGCCTGGAGCCGCTCGACTTCGAGCAGGTGGTGGCGGATTACGTGGGCTATGGCCGCCGCCTGGCGCCCCACGTGGTGGATTGCACCCGCGCCATCCACCAGGCGGCCCGCGCCCGTAAGAACATCCTGTTCGAGGGGGCCCAGGGCACCCTGCTCGACCTGGACCACGGCACCTATCCCTACGTCACCTCCTCCAACCCGGTGAGCGGGGGCGCCTGCATCGGCGCGGGGGTGGGCCCCACCCTGATCGACCGGGTGATCGGCGTGGCCAAGGCCTACACCACCCGTGTGGGGGAAGGCCCCTTCCCCACGGAGCTGGAGGGCAGCCTCAACGACCACCTCTGCGACCGCGGCGGTGAGTACGGCACCACCACCGGCCGCCGCCGCCGCTGCGGTTGGTTCGATGGGGTGATCGGCCGCTATGCGGTGGAGGTGAACGGCCTCGACTGCCTGGCGATCACCAAGCTGGATGTGCTCGATGAGCTCGATGAGATCCAGGTGTGCGTGGCCTATGAGCTCGATGGCCAGCGCATTGAGCATTTCCCCAGCTCCGCCGAGGATTTCGCCCGCTGTCAGCCCATCTTCGAGACCCTGCCCGGCTGGCAGACCTCCACGGCCCACTGCCGCGCCCTCGAGGACCTGCCCCCCACCGCCATGAGCTACCTGCGCTTCCTGGCGGAGCTGATGGAGGTGCCCATCGCCATCGTGTCGCTGGGGGCCGAACGGGACCAGACGATCGTGGTGGAGGATCCGATCCACGGGCCCAAGCGGGCCCTGCTCAGCCGCTGACCGCCCCGCACCCCCACCCCATGACCGCCCCCAAGAGCCTCGACGTTGTCGGCATCGGCAACGCCATCGTGGATGTGCTGGTGCAGGTGGACGACGACCTGCTGGATCGCTTTGACCTCACCAAGGGCACCATGGCCCTGGTGGATGAGCAGCAGGCGGAGCGCCTCTACGGCAGCGTCGGCCCCGGCCTGGAAACCTCCGGCGGCTCCGCCGCCAACACCCTGGCGGGCATCGCCCAGCTGGGGGGCCGCGCCGGCTTCATCGGCCGGGTGCGCGACGATCAGCTGGGGGGCATCTTTGCCCACGACATCCGCGCCGTGGGGGCCCGCTTCGACACCCCGGCGGCCACCACCGGCCCCTCCACCGCCCGCTGCCTGATCCTGGTCACCCCCGACGCCCAGCGCACCATGTGCACCTACCTGGGGGCCTCGGTGGGGCTGGACCCCGGCGACCTCGACCTCGACCTGGTGGCCCAGGCCCGGGTGCTCTATCTGGAGGGTTACCTCTGGGACAGCGACGACGCCAAGAAGGCGTTCATCGCCGCCGCCGAGGTGGCCCGCGCCCATGGCGCCGAGGTGGCCCTCAGCCTTTCGGATGCCTTCTGTGTGGAGCGCCACCGCGACAGCTTCCTGGAGCTGGTGGACGGCCATGTCGACATCCTGTTCGCCAATGAGATGGAGATCACCTCCCTTTACCGGGCCAACAGCTTTGAGGAGGCGGCCGACCAGGTGCGCGGCCGGTGCCGCGTGGCGGCCCTCACCCGCAGTGAGCTGGGCTCGGTGATCCTCAGCGGCGATTCCACCCACGTGGTGGAGCCCTACAAACTCGGCCCCCTGGTGGACACCACCGGCGCCGGTGACCTCTACGCCGCCGGTTTTCTGCATGCCCATTGCCAGGGCCGCGACCCGCTGGACTGCGGCCGCCTGGGCTCCCTCTGCGCCGGGCAGGTGGTGACCCAGCTGGGCCCCCGCCCCCAGGCGGACCTGCGCCAGCTGGCGGCTCAGCTGCAGCCCTCTGCCACCCAGGCCCCGTAGGCGGCGCTGGCCTCCGCCGGCCAGTGGATCCATTCCGGGGTGTCGTAGCTGTGCAGCTCCCGCACCGCCGCCTCCAGCTCCGCCAGCCGGTGGGGGTGGGTCTTGATCAGCAGTTGCACCTCCCGGCTGCGCTCCAGGGCCCCCTTCCAGCGGTAGAGGGAGTGCACCGGGCTCAGGGCCACGCAGGCCGCCAGGCCCCGCTCCACCAGGGCCTGGGCCAGGGCTTCCGCCAGGGGCTCGGAGGCCTCCGTGGTGAGGCAGAGGGAGAGGGGCGAGGCCATGGGCCGGCGGCGGGGCCGTCAGGGGTGCCCCAGCTTCTCCAGCAGCGGCTGCAGCGGCAAGCCATCCCCGCCGGGGCCGTCGGGCCGTTGCAGCAGCAGCAGGCGCAGCCCCAGCTGGCCGCACACCTGGCGCCAGAGGGCCTCACTGCGGCCGCCGCCGGCACGGCAGAGCACGGCGCTGATGCGCCAGCGCCGGCAGAGGGCGCGCTCCAGGGCCCCGGCGTCACCGTCGTCGCCGCAGGGCCCACTGGGGCGCAGGCAGGCCAGCTGGTGGTCCCGCAGGCCCGCCGCCAGGGCCAGCTGCAGGCTGGCGGGGCGGTCGAGGATGCGGGCGAAGTGGGCGTCGGCGTTGCTGGCGGCCAGGGCCTGGCCCAGCTGGCGGGAGCCGATGGCCAGCAGCAGCCGCTCGCCCCGCAGGTTGAGATCCGCCAGGGCCGCCAGATCCGGCAGCTCCAGCGTGCTGGCGGCGCCGCAGCCCCCAAGCCCCGGCCGCTGCAGCCGCTCCAGGGGTTGGCCGCGGCGCCGGCACACCCGCTCCAGCCGCTCGCTGATGCGCAGGGCGAAGGGGTGGGTGGCATCCACCACCCAGCGGGGGCGGTGCTGCTGCAGCTCCCGCTCCACGGCGCCGTCATCCGCCAGATCCCCCACCCGCAGCTCCAGTCGGGGGTGGGGGGCATACACCCGTGTGGCGGCGGTGCTCACCACGCTCAGCCGCACCCGCCAGCCCCGCCCCAGCAGGGCCGCCGCCAGGGGCGGGCCGTCGGCGGTGCCCGCCAGCAGCCAGATCAGCGGCGCTGGCGTGGCCCCCCCCTGGTGCAATGGCGGCCCTTGCATCAGGATGTGGCCCCTTGCTGTTGGCCGGTCCTGTGAACCATTGCTTGCTGGAGGTGGAGGTGCTGGAGGCGCCCCAGGTGCGCTACACCCAGGACAACCAGACCCCAGTGGCGGAGATGGCCGTGCAGTTTGAGGGGCTTCGCCCCGATGATCCGCCGGGCCAGCTCAAGGTGGTGGGCTGGGGCAACCTCGCCCAGGACCTGCAGAACCGCGTGCAGGTGGGCCAGCGGCTGATGGTGGAGGGTCGCCTGCGCATGAACACCGTGACCCGTCAGGACGGCGTCAAGGAGAAGCGGGCCGAGTTCACCCTGGCCCGCCTGCACCCGATCGGCGCCGCCGGCGGCAGCTCCGCCCCCATGGCCGCCGCACTGTCTCCCAGCGCAGCCCCCAGCGGTGCGCCCAGCCCGGCCGCGGTCCCCGCGGGCGGCGCTCCGGCCCGCCAGGCGGCCCCGCGGCCCACGCGGGCCGCTGCCCCCGCCGCCGCGGCAGCGGCCGCCGCCCCTGAGCCCCCCACCTGGAACACCTCCCCCCTGGTGCCCGACCTGCCGGAGGGCGACGACGAGATTCCGTTCTGAGGCCCCCATCGCGCCCCGCTGATCAGGCCTGGGGGCCGCCGAGCCGCTCCTGGGCCTGCTCCAGCAGCTGACCCAGCTCCCGCTCCAGGGCCGCCAGGTCGAGCCGCAGCTCCGGCCAGCGGCCCCCATCGATCTGCTGCAGCAGCCAGAGGCGGTCGCGGCGCAACTGCTCCAGCAGCTCCGCGGTGCTGGGCTCCCCCTGGGCTGTGGCGGCCGCCGCCGCACCGTTCTCCCCGTTGACCGAAGATGGCGCCATGCGATCCCTGACCTCCCCCGGAAGCCTAGTCACCATCGCCGGGGCAGCCCTGTCGGTGATCGGCTGGATTGGCTACGCCACCGCCAATCCCAACCTCAGCCTGCCCACGATCTTCTACGGGATTCCGATCCTGCTGGGGGGGCTGGCCCTCAAATCCTCGGAACTGCCCCCGGCGGAGCTGCTGCCGGCGGATCCTGCGGTGGAGCCCCTGCGCCAGCTGCCCGCCAGCCAGACCCTGCGCAAGCTGGTGAAGGATGTGACCCGCTGGCGCTACGGCCAGAAGGCCCACCTGGAGAGCTCCCTGGAGGCCCTCAAGCTCTGGGATGAGGATGCGCCCCCCCAGCTGCTGAGTGTCACCGAGCTGGCCCTCGATGGTGCCTATGGCGTGGCCCTGCGCTTCCGGGCCGAGGGGGTGCCCTACGGCCGCTGGGAGGAGAAGCGCGATCGCCTGGGGCGGTTTTTCGACAAGGGCCTGCAGGCCCGCCTCTCCCAGCCCCGCAGCGGTGAGGTGCTGCTGGAACTGCTGCCCGCCTAGGGCTGGCCTTCCCCGCCTGGATACCGTTCCTGTAGATCCCCAGCCAGCCTTGAGCGCCACCTCCGCCGCCAGCGACCACAGCGATGCCCTGCGGGTGTCGGTGCTGAGTGAGGCCCTGCCCTACATCCAGCGCTTCGCCGGCCGGCGGGTGGTGGTGAAGTACGGCGGGGCGGCCATGGCCCGCGAAGACCTGCGCGATGCGGTGTACCGCGACCTGGTGCTGCTGGCCTCCGTGGGGGTGAAGCCGGTGGTGGTGCACGGCGGTGGCCCGGAGATCAACGACTGGCTGGCGCGGTTGAACATCGAGCCGCAATTCCGCAACGGCCTGCGGGTCACCACCCCCGAAACCATGGACGTGGTGGAGATGGTGCTGGTGGGCCGGGTGAACAAGCACATCGTCAATGGCCTCAACCGCCTGGGGGCCAAGGCCGTGGGACTCTGCGGCAGCGATGGTGCCCTGGTGGTGGCGCGCACCTACGGCGATGGCGCCAACGGCCTGGTGGGGGATGTGGCCGCCGTGGATCCGGCGGTGCTGCTGCCCCTGCTGGATGCCGGCTACATCCCGGTGATCTCCTCGGTGGCGGCGGACCGCTCCGGCCAGGCCCACAACATCAACGCCGACACCGTGGCCGGCGAGCTGGCGGCGGCCCTGCAGGCGGAGAAGCTGATCCTGCTCACCGACACCCCCGGCATCCTGCGCAACCGGGAGGACCCCGCCTCCCTGATCCGCTCGGTGACCCTCTCCGGCGCCCGGGAGCTGATCGCCTCCGGCGTGGTGGCCGGCGGCATGACCCCCAAGACGGAGTGCTGCATCCGCGCCCTGGCCCAGGGGGTGGCGGCGGCCCACATCGTGGATGGCCGCACCCCCCACGCCCTGCTGCTGGAGGTGTTCACCGACGCCGGCATCGGCACCATGGTGGTGGGCCGCTCCGATCCGGGCGGACCCGGCATCGCCCGGGCCTGACCGGGCCGTGGCGGACGGCTTGGAGCAGGCCCGGGCGGCCCTGGAGTGCGGTGACTACGGCCGCTGCCAGCGGCTGCTGGCCCCGCTGCTGGAGGAGCACGGGGTGAGCACCCGCTTCGGGGCGGAGCTGCGGCTGCTGCTGGCCACCGCCCAGATGGGCCAGGGGGATACCGAGGCGGCGGCCGCCACCTGCCGCAGCCTGCGGGCCTGCCGCGACGCCAACCTGCGCACCCAGGCGCGGGAGCTGCAGGAGGTGCTGGAGGCGCCGGCGCTGCAGCGACCCCGGGAATGGTCGATGACCCTGCCGAGCCTGGGGGAGATGGAGCCCCTGGAGGGCCAGGTGCGGGCCCTGGCCCGGCGGGGCCGCCGCCGCCGCCTGCCGGAGCCGCCGCCGCCCCCACCCACCGGTGCCACCAAGGCCCCCCTGGGGTTTGCGGTGGTGGTGCTGGTGCTGTTGCTGCTCACGGCCCTGTTGGCGGGTTGCGTCGACCTGGACACCCAACTGCGGTTCACCGCCCCCGGCCGCCTGCAGATCAGCCAGACCAGCCGCTCCCTTACGGGTCAGCCCTTGCCCTGGCAGCGGCAGCTGGCCCGCAGCCTTCAGGACAGCCCCTTCCAGATCCGCCAGCGCCATGGGGAGCTGCGGCTGCGGGCCCCCAGCCTGCCGGCGGGCCAGGCCCTGGCGCTGCTGAGCGCCAGCGTGGACCAGGCGGCCGACCTGGCGGCGATCGACCTGCCGCCGCCCCAGCTGCGCAGTGTGGAGCGCAACTGGCTGCTGGGGGTGCGGCAGCGGATTGATCTGGAGCTGGACCTGCGGCCCCTTCAGCCCCTGCCGGGGCTCAACCTGGCGGTGACCCTGGAGCCCCTGCAGCCCCGGGCCGTGCTGCGGGCCGAGCCGCTGCCGGCCCGGCCCCTGCCCCGCGGCAACGGATCCAAGGCCCCACCGGCCCTGCGCTGGCGCCTGCAGCCCGGCGCCCTCAACCGGCTGGAGCTCAGCTGCTGGCGCTGGAGTCGCCTGGGGCTCGGGGCCCTGGGGGTGGCGCTGCTGCTGGCCCTGGTGAGCCTGCTGCAGCGGCTGCGGCTGGCGGCGGGGTTCGGGCTGCCGCAGCTGCCCGCCTAGCCCCGAGCCCTAGAGCTCCAGCGGATCCGGGTCAATCGCCAGGGACACATCCCGGGGCAGCTGCTGGCGCAGCTCCGTCTCTACCGGCAGGGGAAGCTCGGAGCCTGCCGGGCCATGCAGCAGCAGCTGCCAGCGGCTGTTGCCCGCCACCCGGGCCACGGGGGCCGGCGCCGGCCCGATGATCAGCCACCCCTGGGCGTCCGCCTGGGGCCGGATCCGCTCCGCCAGGCTGGCGGCGGCGGTGGCGGTGCGGCTGGCGGAGGGGCCCGCCAGCCGCAGCAGGCAGGCCCGGCTGAAGGGCACCAGGGCGCCGCTGCGCCGCTGCTCCAGCTCCTCCCGCAGGAAGGCCCCGTAGCGGCCATCCACCAGGTGGCGGATCACCCGGTGGTCGGGGCTGTAGGTCTGCACCAGCACTTCGCCCGGCCGGTCGCCCCGGCCGGCCCGCCCCGCCAGCTGCAGCAGCAGCTGCAGGCTTTCCTCGGCGGAGCGCAGGTCGGGCCGGTGCAGCAGCCCATCGGCCGCCAGCACCGCCGCCAGGGTCACCTGGGGCAGGTCCATGCCCTTGGCCAGCATCTGGGTGCCCACCAGCACGTCCGCCTCACCGGCGGCGAAGCGCTCCAGCAGCAGCCGGTGGCCATCGCGGCCGCGGGTGGTGTCGCGGTCGAAGCGCAGCAGCCGCAGCCCCTCCAGCTCCTGCTCCAGGTGCTCCAGCACCTGCTGGGTGCCGGCGCCGAACGGCTTGAAGGCGGTGGAGCCGCAGTGGCCGCAGTGGCTGCTGATCTCGGCCCGGTGGTCACACCAGTGGCAGCGCAGCCAGGAGCGCTCCCGCTGGCGGTGCACCGTGAGGGCCACGTCGCAGTGGGGGCACTGCACCACCTCGCCGCAGCTGCGGCAGCTGAGGAAGCTGCTGTAGCCGCGGCGGGGCACCAGCACCACCGCCTGGTTGCCGCTGCCGGCCAGGGCCTCCAGCCGCTCCATCAACGGGCGGCTCACCAGGCGCCGGTGCCCCTCCGCCAGCTCCTGGCGCATGTCCACCAGGTGCACCGGCGGCAGGGGGCGATCGGCGATGCGGCGCGGCAGCTGCAGCAGGGTGGTGCCGCCGGGCTGGCCCTGGCAGGCCAGCCAGCTCTCCAGGCTGGGGGTGGCGCTCCCCAGCAGCAGCCGGCAGCCGCAGAGCTGGGCCCGCAGCCTGGCCACGTCGCGGGCGTGGTAACAGGGCATGGGGCTGTCCTGCTTGTAGGAGCGGTCGTGCTCCTCATCGAGCACCAGCAGCCCCAGCCGCGGCACCGGCAGGAACACCGCCGAACGGGTGCCCACCACCAGCAGCGGCGGCTGCCCCTCGGCCCCCGCCTCCAGGCAGCGGCGCCAGGTGGCGATGCGCTGCCCCTCGCTGCAGCCCGAGTGGTATTCCGCCACGGCGGCCCCGAACCGGCGCCGGCAGCGATCCAGCAGCTGGGGGATCAGGCCGATCTCCGGGGTGAGCAGCAGCACCGACTGGCCCTGCTCCAGGCGGCGCGCCGCCGCCTGCAGATACACCTCTGTCTTGCCGGCGCCGGTGACCCCCCACAGCAGCAGGGGCTGGCCCGCCGGCGCCGCCTCGATCGCCTCCAGGGCGGTGGCCTGGTCGGCGTTGAGTCGCTGCGGGGGCTCAAGGGGGTGCTGGCAGGCCTCCGGCCCGCGGGGCCGCAGCTCCCGCCGCAGCCGCCGCTTCTGCACCAGCCCATCGGCCACGGCGCGGCTCACCTGGGCTTCCTTGAGGAGCTCCCGTTGCCAGCCCGCTCCCCCCTGCCGTTCCAGGGCCTCCAGCAGGCGCGTCTGCTGCTGGGTGGGCTGCCAGGGGGCGGGAGCCTCGGATTCCAGTGCCAGCCAGGCCTGGCGCTGCAGGCCGCTGGCCCGGCCGGGGCGCTGCTGTCCCAGCCAGCCCGGCGGCAGGGCGGCCTTGAGGGTGCGGAAGGGGGTGGTGCGGCAGCCGTGGGCCACCGCTTCGATCAGCCGCTGCCAGTGGGGATCCACCGCCGCCGGTTGCTGCAGGGCCTCGATCGCGGCGGGGTTGCGCCCCTCCAGGGCGGCGGGGCGCTCCTGCAGCAGCTCCACCACCAGGCCGCAGTGGCGCCGGCCCCGTAGGGGCAGCTGCACCAGGTCGCCGCAGCCCAGCTCCAGGCCGAGGGGGTTGGCATAGGTGAACACCTGCCCCTCGCGACCCGCCTCCAGCCACACCTGCACCCAGGGGACCGCCGCTCGTGCCGATGGGCTGGGGCTCAACCTTGCGAAGCTCACGGGCGTTTCTTAGGATGAGTCTGTTGAGCAGCCTTGTGCTGTCGTCGGAACCAGGCAAAGTTCCGTCCAGAGGGAAGATGCGAGGCCGGCCAGGCGACCCCTGAGCCCCCGATCTGTGAACACCCCTGACAGCGTTGCCCGGGCCAGCGGCCCACCGAGTCAGCCCGTCCAGTCTGTTCCGTTGATGTCCCCGGGACGCCCCCGTCCCGCCCCCCACGGCCCCTGCGCCCCCTGGTTCCGGACCAGCCCCGCCGCTGGAGCCGGTTCAGCCCCAGCGTGATCAGCTCGTGCCTGTTTAGACGCTGCCGGTTCAGTCCCTGCCTCTCCAGCGGTTCTGGTGTCTGGCCAAGCCCCCTGACTCCTGTTTCAGACGTCGATCCAGATCCCGTTCC
>VGQL01000011.1 GCA_016882415.1 Cyanobacteria bacterium M_DeepCast_200m_mx_001 | reverse complement strand
GCGCGGGAGGGGTGCAGCCCCAGCAGGGCGCGGGGGCTGAACAGGGGGCGGCGGCGGCATTCCGCCAGCCGCAGGTTTTCGGCGATGGTGAGCCCCGGGGCGGTGCCATCCAGGGGGTTCTGCATCACCCGGCCGATGGCCCGGGCGCGGCGGTGCTCCGGGAGCCGCAGCAGTTCACGGCCCTCCAGCCGCACCGAGCCGCCACTGGCCCGCAGGGTGCCCGCCACCAGATTGAGCAACGTCGACTTGCCGGAGCCGTTGCTGCCGATCACCACCACAAACTGACCCGTGGGGCAGCTGAGCTGGAAGCCCTCGAACAGCTGCCGCCAACCGCCACCGGGCTGCGGATGGCCCCAGGCCAGATCCTGAATCTCCAGGCTCACCGGCCACCTCCCGGATCCGACACCCCGGGAATGCGCAGACGGCCCAGCCCCAGGGCCGCCAGCAGCAGCAGGGCCGTGGCCAGCTTGAGGTCCACCGGCTCCATGCCCAGCTGCAGGGCCAGGGCGATCATGGCCCGGAACAGCACCGAGCCCAGCACCACCGCCAGCAGGGCCTGGGGCACCGTGCGGGGGCGCAGCACCGATTCGCCCACGATCACCGCCCCCAGGCCGAGGATCAGGGAGCCGATGCCCATGGTCACGTCGGCGAAGCCCTGGTACATGGCCACCAAGGCACCGGCCAGGGCCACCAGACCATTGCCGGCGGCGATGCCGAGGGTGAGGCCGCGGCGTGTGCTGATGGCGTTGGAGCGGGCCATCACCGCGTTGTTGCCGATGGCCCGCAGCGCCAGCCCCAGGTCGGTGGCCAGCAGCAGCGCCAGCAGGGCGATCAGGCCGACCATCACCAGCAGCAGGGCCAGTAGCCAACGGCCATCGGAGCCCAGCCCCAGATCCGGCAGCTGATCCAAGGCCAGGTGCAGATCGGTGAGCGGGATGTTGGAGCGGCCCATCAGCCGCAGGGTGATCGAGTAGAGGCCGGTGGTGGTGAGGATGCCGGCGAACAGGTCATTCACCCCCAGACGGGTGTGGATCAGGCCGGTGGCGGTGCCCGCCAGGGCTCCGAGCGCCACCGCCACCAGCAGGGCCAGCGGGGGCGCCACCTGCTGGCTCAGCAACAGGGCCGCACTGCCACCTCCGAGGGCGAAGGAGCCGTCCACGGTGATGTCGGCGAAGTTGAGCACCCGCAGGGTGAGGTACACCCCCAGGGCCAGGCCGGCGTAGGCCAGGCCCTGGTCGATGGCGCCGATCCAGATGGCAAGCATGGGCGCATTGTGGGGGGATTCCCGCGGCGCTGCTCAGCTGCGGAACAGGCGCGAATAAAGCTCGGCGTGCTGGAGCTGAGCCAATCCCGCCCCCACCCCACCGCTCCAGAGACTGTGGGGGTCCGCGACGGCCAGGGCGGCGGCCCGCTCGGCGATCAGCTCGGCCAGCTGCAGCTGCAGCCGCTGGGCCTGGGTGGGCCCCAACGGCACCAGCCGCACCGCCGCACTGAGCTGGTTGGCAACCCAGCCGTAGACATAGGCCTCCTCCACGGCGGGGGAATCGAGCTCCAGGCAGTGGGCAGCCCAGGCGAAGGCCGCTGGCCAGGCCAGGCCGGCGTCCGCCAGCACCGGTGGCAGCGGCCAGCCCAGATCCGCCAGCAGCTGCAGCAGCGATTGGCCCATCTGGCGCTGCTGGGCCCGCAGTTCCGCCGCCTCCCGCTGGGCCAGCAACCATCCATCCAAGGCGGTGGCCGCGGCCCGATCCGCGGTGGCCAGGGCCCGTTGCAGGGGCTGCAGCGCCGCCGCCTCCACCGCCACGGCACCCCGCTGCAGCTCCGCCTGCAGCCAGACCTCAACGGCCGCCGCGTCCGACAGAGCACCCCGCTGCACCAGCACCTCCAGCCCCTCCGAGTAGCTGAACGCTCCCACCGGCAGGGCCGGACTCACCAGCTGGAACAACCGCAGCCGGGCCGCCTCAGTGGCCATGGCTGTGGGAATGATGCTCAGGTCCCGCATAGGCGCCGGCCTCCGGCGCAAAGGGCGCCCTGCGGCTCACCACCTGCAGCCCCCGACGCTCGAGGAGATCGGCCAGCACGCTGTCGTGCAGCAGCACCAGCCGGTCGGCATGCAGTTCCATGGCCACATGGCGATTGCCCAGGTGATAAGCGGCCTGCAGCAGGGCCAAGGGGTCGGCGCTGCGCACCTCCATCACCGGCTCCGGTGCCGCCACCACCTGCACCTGCAGGGCGCCATCGGCGCTGAGCAGCCGTTCTCCGGGTTGCAGGGCGGCGCCCCGGGGCAACTGCAACACCAGATCGCGGCCGCAGGCGCTGCGGCGGTGGCCGCGCAGGCTGGTGCGCTGATCCGCATCGAGGGGCAACTGCAGCAGCGGCAGCGGCCGCTGATCGGAGGGGGCCAGCCGCTCCACCAGGGTCACCGCGCCGCTCTGCTGCATGGCCGATCGATCACAGGGCGCAGCCTCGCCAGCGGCGGCGCAGAGTTGTGTCACCAGAACTACCAAACAACGGGCCATGGCCGCGGAGCATGGGCTGATGCACGCCGCCACAGAGTCAGCCCCGGCCCCAGCCCCCTGGCGGGGCAGCGCCAGCCTGCGCTTTGAACAGCACCGGGGCCAGACCCGCCACCAGGGGGGTGCCCGCTCCCCCTTGAAGCTGCAGCGGGCCTTTGCCCAGGCCAGCGGCCACTGCGAACTGCCGCTGCTGCACACCGCCGGTGGGCTGGTGGGTGGCGATCAGCTGCGCATTGAGGCGAGCCTCGGGGCCGGCAGCCGCGCCCTGCTCACCAGCGTGGCGGCCCAGAAGGTGTACGGCAGCATCGGACGCTCCCGCAGCCATCCGGCCGGCCGCTGGGCACAGCAGCAGCTGGTGTTTGCCCTGGACTCCGGCAGCGACCTGGAGTGGCTGCCCCAGGAGCTGGTGCTCTACGCCGGTGCGCTGTATGACCAGCAGGCCACGGTGGAGCTGGCGACGGACGCCAGTTTTCTGGCGGCGGAGGTGGTGCGGCTGGGGCGTACCGCCGCCGGTGAGGGGCTGGAGCAGGGCTGCTGGCGCTCCAGCCTGGAGATTCGCCGCCAGGGGCCCAGCGGGCCCCGATTTGAACTGGTGGATCGGCTGGAGCTGGGGGGTGCCGCCCTGGAGGGGGAGCACGGCCTGGCGGGGGAGCCGGTGTTTGGCTCTTTGGTGTGGGCGGCGCCGCAACCACTGGCGGCCGAAGCGTTGGCGGCGCTGCTGGCGGCGGCCCGGGATGCCCGCCGCGGCCTCGAGGGCGCCATGGCCTGCGGGGCCCTGGAGCAGGGGCTTGTGGCCCGCTACCGCGGCGGCTCCAGCCAGGCGGCCCGCTTCTGGTTCAGCCGGCTCTGGGCCCTGATCCGGGCGGAGCGGGGCCAGGCGGCGCCGGAGCTGCCAAGGGTGTGGCCATTTCAGGAGCAGCCCTTGGCGGCGCTGGCGGCGCCGAACTGTTCAGCCTGAACCGGTCGGCCGTTGCCAGGCCAGTCAGAGTGAGCCCACAGCGCAGTTGGTCTGCGCCTCCCCTGCGCCCCCCTTGCGCCTGCCATGCACCTGACCCCTCAGGAGAAGGACAAGCTCCTGATCGTGACTGCGGCCCTGCTGGCGGAGCGGCGCCTCAACCGCGGCCTGCGGCTCAACCATCCGGAGGCGGTGGCCTGGCTCAGCTTCCAGGTGCTGGAGGGGGCCCGCGACGGCAAGACCGTGGCGGCGCTGATGCAGGAGGGCACCACCTGGCTCAGCCGCGAGCAGGTGATGGAGGGGGTGCCGGAACTGGTGCACGAGGTGCAGATCGAGGCGGTGTTCCCCGATGGCACCAAGCTCGTCACCCTGCACGACCCCATCCGCTGATCCCATCTCCAAGCCATGGCCCCCCTGATTCCCGGCGAACTGATCCCCGAACCCGGTGAGCTGGAGCTCAACGCCGGCCGGCCGGTGACCACCGTGCTGGTGGCCAACAACGGCGACCGCCCCGTGCAGGTGGGCTCGCACTTTCATTTTTTTGAGGCCAATGGGGCGCTGCTGTTTGACCGGGAGGCCTGCCGCGGCCAACGGCTCGACATCCCCGCCGGCACCGCCATCCGCTTTGAACCGGGCGACAGCCGCGAGGTGCAGCTGGTGCCCTTCGCCGGAGACCGCAGGGTGTTCGGCTTCAACGGCCTGGTGAACGGCCCCCTCGACTGACCCCCCATGCCCTACCGCATCTCCCGCCGCGCCTACGCCGAGACCTACGGCCCCACCACCGGTGATCGGCTGCGCCTGGCGGACACCGATCTAATCCTGGAGGTGGAGCGCGACTTCACGGTCTACGGCGATGAGGTGAAGTTCGGCGGCGGCAAGGTGATCCGCGATGGCATGGGCCAGGCCCAGACCACCCGCGCCGCCGGGGCGGTGGACACGGTGATCACCAACGCCCTGATCCTCGACTGGTGGGGGATCGTGAAGGCCGATGTGGGGTTGCGGGATGGCCGCATCGTGGCCATCGGCAAGGCGGGCAACCCCGACACCCAGGCAGGGGTGGACATCGTGGTGGGCCCCGGCACCGAAGCGATCGCCGGCGAGGGCCACATCCTCACCGCGGGCTCCATCGACACCCACGTGCACTTCATCTGCCCGCAGCAGATCGAAACCGCCCTGGCCAGCGGGGTCACCACCCTGATGGGGGGCGGCACCGGCCCAGCCACCGGCACCAACGCCACCACCTGCACCCCGGGCGCCTTCCACCTGGCCCGCATGCTGCAGGCCGCCGAAGGGCTGCCGGTGAACCTGGGCTTCTACGGCAAAGGCAACGCCAGCACGCCGGAGGCGATCGAAGAGCAGATCCGGGCCGGCGCCTGCGGCCTCAAGCTCCACGAGGACTGGGGCACCACACCGGCGGCGATCGATTGCTGCCTGACGGTGGCGGATCAGTTCGATGTGCAGGTGTGCATCCACAGCGACACCCTCAATGAGGCGGGTTTCGTGGAGGACACGATCCGCGCCATCGGCGGCCGCACCATCCACACTTTCCACACGGAGGGGGCCGGCGGTGGCCATGCCCCGGACATCATCAAGATCTGCGGCGAGGCCAATGTGCTGCCCAGCAGCACCAACCCCACCCGCCCCTACACGGTGAACACGCTCGAGGAGCACCTCGACATGTTGATGGTGTGCCACCACCTCGATCCGCGCATCCCGGAGGACGTGGCCTTTGCCGAATCGCGCATCCGCCGCGAAACCATCGCCGCCGAGGACATCCTGCACGACATCGGCGCCTTCTCGATCATCGCCAGCGACTCCCAGGCCATGGGCCGGGTGGGTGAGGTGATCACCCGCACCTTCCAGACCGCCCACAAGATGAAGGTGCAGCGCGGCGCCCTGCCGGAGGACAGCGCCCGCAACGACAACACCCGCCTCAAGCGCTACATCGCCAAGACCACCATCAACCCGGCCATCGCCCACGGCATCGACCACCAGGTGGGCTCGGTGGAGGTGGGCAAACTCGCCGACCTGGTGCTCTGGAAACCGGGGTTCTTCGGGGTGAAGCCCGAGCTGGTGCTCAAGGGGGGCTCGATCGTGTGGGCCCAGATGGGCGATGCCAACGCCTCGATCCCCACCCCCGGCCCGGTGCACGGCCGGCCGATGTTCGCCAGCTTCGGCAAAGCCCTGGCCCCCAGCTGCCTCACCTTCGTGAGCCAGGCTGCCCTGGAGTGCGACCTCCCCCGCCAGCTCGGCCTCAGCCGCACCTGCGTGCCCGTGCTCAACACCCGCGGCGGCATCGGTAAGGCCGCCATGAAGAACAACACCGCCCTGCCCCGGGTGGAGGTGGACCCGCAGACCTACGAGGTGTTCGCCGACGGGGAGCTGCTCACCTGCGAACCGGCAACGGTGCTGCCCATGGCCCAGCGCTACTTCCTGCTCTGAGGGCCCAGCTCCAACGATCCGTTCGGTAGCAACCCGCACCCGGAAGGCCCAGGCCGCTCTGCATGATCACGCCACCGCAGGTCGGCGATGTTCACCGAGTACCGCCCCAGCAAGGGGTACGACGAGTATTTCAGCGCCAGCGAGCAGCCGCGACGGGCCCTGCAACCGCTGCTCTCCTCCCTGGGGGCCCTGGGGCTGGAGGAGCTCAACCGCAACCATGCCGCCGCCGGCATGCTGCTCAAGCGCCTGGGGGCCACCTTCCGGCTCAACGATTCCGGCAACCGCGGCGGTGAGCGGATCCTGCCCTTTGATCCCCTGCCCCGGCTGATCGACCACGCCGATTGGCGGCGCCTGGAGCGGGGCCTGATCCAACGGCTGGAGGCCATCGATCTGTTTCTGGCGGATGTGTACGGGGAGCAGCGGATCCTGCGGGATGGGGTGATCCCCCGGGAAGACGTGGAGAGTTCCCAGGGCTGGCGGCCGCAGATGCAGGGCTTCCACCCGCCCCTGGGCAAGTGGTGCCAGATCTCCGGCCTCGACCTGATCCGCGACGGCCAGGGCACCTGGCGAGTGCTGGAGGACAACCTGCGCTGCCCCTCGGGGGTGGCCTACTTCCTGGAGAACCGGCGCGTGATGAAGCGCATGTTCCCCAGCCTGTTCGCCGGCCGCACCGTGCAGCCGATCGACAGCTACCCCTCCCAGCTGCTGCAGACCCTGCGGGAGCTGGCCCCCTGGACCGAAGCGCCGCGGGTGGTGCTGCTCACCCCGGGGGTGTTCAACAGCGCCTACTTCGAGCACAGCTACCTGGCCCAACAGATGGGCATCCCCCTGGTGGAGGGCCGCGACCTGGCCTGCCAGGACGGCCGCGTCTGGATGCGCAGCACCAGCGGCCTGGAGCCGGTGGATGTGATCTACCGCCGCATCGACGACGACTTCCTCGACCCGGCCGTGTTCCGCGCCGACTCGATGCTGGGGGTGCGCGGCCTGATGGAGGTGTACGCGCGGGGCCGGGTGGCCATCGCCAACGCCCCGGGCACCGGCGTGGCCGACGACAAGCTGATCTACGCCTACGTGCCGGAGATGGTGCGGTACTACCTCGGTGAGGAGCCGATCATCGAAAACGTGCCCACCTACCTCTGCTCCCGACCCGACGACCAGGCCTACGTGCTGGCCCACCTGGGCGAGCTGGTGGTGAAGGCGGTGTCGGAGGCCGGGGGCTACGGCATGTTGATCGGCCCCCACGCCAGCGAGGCGGAGATCCTCGAATTCGCCGACAAGATCCGCGCCAATCCGCGCAACTTCATCGCCCAGCCCACCCTGGAGCTCTCCACGGTGCCCTCCCTCAGCGAGGGGGAGCTCTACCCCTGCCACGTGGATCTGCGCCCCTATGTGCTGCGGGGCCAGGGGGCCTGGGTGACCCCCGGCGGCCTCACCCGCGTGGCCCTCAAACGGGGCTCCCTGGTGGTGAACTCCTCCCAGGGGGGCGGCTGCAAGGACACCTGGATCGTGGAAGAGGGTGCCCAGGAGGTAGCCCCATGCTGAGCCGCGTCGCCGATTCCCTCTACTGGATCAACCGTTATGTGGAGCGGGCGGAGAACATCTCTCGCTTTGTGGAAGTCAGCGAGGCCATGGCGCTCGACTGCCCCCCCGGCAGCGCCGAGCCCTGGCAACCGCTGATCGATGCCAGCGGCGACCGCGAGCTGTTCGACCGCCTCTACCCCGGCGGCGGCGCCAAGCAGGTGGTGGAGTGCCTGGTGAAGGCGGAGGCCAACCCCAACAGCATCGTCAACTGCATCGCCCTGGCCCGGGAGAACGCGCGCCAGATCCGCGATGTGATCACCACCGAGATGTGGGAGCAGATCAACAGCCTCTACTGGACCCTGCTGGAGAGCGACAGCTTCTGGGATCAACCCCCCCAGGAGCAGCTGCGGGAGATCCGCCGCGGCTGCCAGCTGTTCTATGGGGTCACCGACGCCACCCTCAGCCGCGACCTCTCCTGGCAGTTCAGCCGGCTGGGGCGGCTGATCGAGCGGGCCGACAAGACCACCCGCATCCTCGATGTGAAGTACTTCCTGCTGCTCCCCACCCCCGAGGAGGTGGGCGGCGTGCTGGATGAACTGCAGTGGATCTCACTGCTGCGCAGTGCCGGCGCTTATCAGATGTTCCGCCAGTCGCAGCTGGGGGTGATCACGCCGAAGGCGGTGGCCGCCTTCCTGCTGCTCGATCCCGCCTTCCCCCGCTCGGTGCGGTACTGCATGGAGCGGATCCATGAAACCCTACGGCTGGTGGCCGGCAGTTCAGTGCCCGGCGCCCCGGATGAGCTCGAATGCCTCAGCGGCCTCACCCTGGCCCGCTGGAGCTACACCGGCATTGATGAGCTGATCAGCGGTGGGCTTCATGAAGCGATCGACGCGCTGCAGAGCGATCTCAATAACCTGCATGGTCTGATCCACGCCCGCTACTTCGTGTTGCCGGGCCTGGCCGAGCCCGTTTCTGTTTCCAGTCCCGACCTGGCATGCGCGCCCGCCTAATTCACCGCTTCGACTACCGCTACAGCAAGCCGGTGCAGCTGGGGCCGCATCGCATCTGCCTGCGGCCGCGGCCCCATGGCTTCCAGCGCCTGCTCGATTTCCGTCTGGAGATCAGCCCCGACCCCAGCCAGCTCTATGAGCTGATGGCCGCCGGTGGCGACACCATCACCCGGGCGCGCTTCCTGGGGGACACCGAGCGCTTCACGGTGGTGGCCACCAGTGAGGTGGAAACCTTCACCCCTCCGCTGATTGAGGCCTGCCTGGATGAGCAGATGGCGCAGCTGCCCGTAGCCATCGGCAAGCTCAACCCCGACCTGCTCAGCAACCTGCAGGGCTGGCTGCCCAACGGCCAGCACGATGCCTCCGCCGCCGATCTGGCCCAGGAGGCCCTGATCGGCAGCGATGGCCGCAGCCTCAATTTCCTGCAACAGCTGATCGAAATCATCCAGGACCGGGTGAAGTACACCCAGCGCCACGTGGGGCCCGCGTGGCCCGCCGGCCGCACCCTCAAGGAACGGGTGGGCTCCTGCCGCGATCTGGCGATGCTGATGATCGAGTGCTGCCGCAGCCTGGGGCTGCCGGCGCGCTTCGTGAGCGGTTACCACCTGGTGGATCCCGCCCCGGAGCGCTATGACCTGCACGCCTGGGCCGAGGTGTACCTGCAGGGGGCCGGCTGGCGGGGCTTCGACCCCAGCGGCAAGGGGGCGGTGGACGACCGCTACATCCCCGTGGCCACCTCCTCCCGCTCCGATCTCACCGCTGCGGTGAGCGGCACCTTTTCCGGGCCGCCCGGGGTGGAGAGCGAGCTGGATTGGGCGATCAGCGCCGAGATCCTGAGCGGCTCCAGCAACTCGGCACGGCTCTAGCGATGCCCCACCTGCCCGCCGCCTTCGAGAGCACGGCCGCGGCGGTGGAGGAGCGGCTGCAGCGGGCCGGCATCCAGCTCACCATGGGGGGCGAACCCACCCTGGTGCCCGTGGATCCCCAGGGGGCGGAGTGGAGCGTGGCGGCCGATGGCCCCACCAAGCTGCGCTACGCCCGGGCCCTGGCGGCGGAGCTCCAACGGCGAGCCTGGCCCGGCAGCCTGCTGCTCTTCTGCCCCGGCAAGCGCTACGACGGCGAGGTGAATCCCCGCTGGGCCCTGCGGCTGATCACCGGCCGGGAGGGTCAGCCCCTGGTGCCCTGGCCCCAGAACGGCGGGGCCCCCTGCCCCAGCGCTGCCGAGGCCCTCAGGCTGCTGGAGGCCCTCGGCCAGGGCCTGGGCTGCCCGGTGCAGCCCCTGCCCCTGCGGGATCCCCTCTCCCCCGAGAAACGGGTTTGGGCCCTGCCCCTCAGCTGTGAGCAGGGGAGCTGGCAATCGGTGCCCTGGCCCCTGGAGGAGGAGCTGCGGCAGCTGAGCGGTGCCCCCGGACCGGCGGGGCTGCGGCTGCCCCTGGAGCACTTCCCCGCAGGCGCCCTGCGGCAGGTGCTCACCCTGGAGCTGGATGCCGAAGGCTGGGGGCTGTTCCTGCCGCCCCTGGAGCGGCTGCCCCTGGAGCAGCTGCTGGGGCTGATCGCCGGGCACGGCCAGGGGTGGCGGCCGCCGGAGCTGAGCGGCCTGCTGCCGGTGGATACGGGCGAGCACTGGCGGGTGTTGGGGCTCACGGCCGACCCGGGCGTGCTGGAGATCAACCTGCCGGTGTGCCACAGCTGGCGGGAGTACGCCGACTGGATGGAGCTGCTGGAGCAGGCGGGCGCAGCGGTGGGACTGCGCAGCTGGAAACAGCAGGGGGAGCGCAGCGAGGGCACCGGCGGCGGCAACCACCTGCTGCTGGGGGGCCCCAACCTGGAGCAGCATCCCTTCTTCAGCCGGCCCGCCTGGCTGGTGGCGGTGCTGCGCTACTGGCAGCACCACCCCTGCCTGGCGTATCTGTTCAGCGGCCGCAGCGTGGGCCCGGCCTCCCAGGCGCCGCGGCCCGATGAGGGCAGCGCCGCGGCCCTCGATCTAGAGCTGGCGCACCGCACCCTGGCCCAGCTGCCGCCGGGGGATCAGCGGGTGGCCATCGGCGAAACCCTGCGGCACTTGCATGCCGACCGCAGCGGCAACACGCACCGCAGCGAGATCAGCCTCGACAAGTTCTGGAACCCCGCCTGGACCGCCGGCTGCCAGGGGCTGCTGGAGTTCCGGGCGCTGGAATCGATGCCGGATCACCGCTGGAGCAGTGCCGTGGCGCTGCTGTTCCGCGCCCTGGTGGTGCGGCTACTGGAGGAACCGCAGCGCCCCACGGGGCTGCGGCCCTGGGGGGATCAACTGCACGACCGGGCCCTGCTGCCGAGCCAGCTGTGGGCGGATCTCGAGCAGGTGCTGGCCGACCTGGCGGCGGCCGGGCTGCACCTGGATCCGGAGCCCTTCCGGGCCATCTGGGGCTGGCGCTTCCCGGAGCTGCTGCACTGGCGCCAGGGGGAGGCGGAGCTGAGCATCCGCCAGGCGCTGGAGCCCTGGCCACTGCTGTGCGACACGCCGGTGGAGGGGGGCAGCACCAGCCGCTTTGTGGACAGCTCCCTACGGCGCTTCGAGCTGATCGCCTCGACGGCGCTGCGCCAGCGCTACGGCCTGCGGCTGCAGGGGCGGCAGTTGCCCTGGCCGGTGGATCCCACACAACCGCTGGCGGTGCGCTTCCGCCAGGAGGCCCTCTTCCCCTGCCTGCACCCCTGCCTGCCGGTGCACGTGCCCCTGGATCTGGAGCTGCTGGAGGGGGGTCAGGTGGTGGCCGCCTGGCGGCTGGTGAGCGAGTCCACAGGTTTTGAAGCGCTCACGCAGGGCGCCACTGCACGGGCCTCGGTCGCAACCGCTACCGGCGCGCCCCAAACCCTCGGGGAGCATTGCAGCACAGTGGATCTGCGCCTCTGAGCGGGCTCAAATCAGAAGCAATCCGGTAGCCCGATTCAGCATTGCTTCAACAGGCTCAAGATTGTTTGCGTGGCCAAAGCCACACAGGCCAGGGCCCCGGCAGCGGGCGTAGAACCAATGCAGTTCGGAGCGAAGTCCATGGGCGGTCAGCTTCATCTGGTAGGCATCACAGGGGATGGATGCCGGATCGCCCGGGACGGCGGCGGGGGCTACGTGGTGAACCACGAGCAGGCCGAAGGGGCCTGGGAGCGGGTGGCCAACCTGCCCGCGGCCTATGCCGTGTGCGAACGCTTCAACCAGCGGGAATCGATGGCCCTGCCCCGCTGGCGCCAAGAGGCTTGAGGCCTACCAGCTCACCCCGTGCAGCTTGGGTAGGGGCGCCGTCTTGAAGGTGGTGGCGAACAGCCGCGGGATCAGCCGGCTGTTGTACACGCGAAACTCGCGCACCACACTGGCGCCCTCCTCACGCACCGCCTGGTTGAGCACCACGGAGCCGTCGGGATCGGAGACAGAGCGGTGGAAGGTGCCTGGCGGGATGCGCAGGATGTCGCCGCCGGTTTCCAACCGAACAATGTGATACGGGTAATTCCAACCGAAATTCACCAGGTAAAAGGTGCGGCCGCCGTGCAGGGCCAGCAGGTTGTCCTCCTGGTGGGGGTGCAAATAGAACTGCCAGGCGCCGGTCTTCTCCTCGTCGGGGGGGCTGACGGCGGGGCCTGCGTGGATCACGAGGTCGCGGGCGTTCGACGCGGCAACGGTGATGTCAAAGAACCGAACGGCAGGGGTATCGCGGAACTTCTCGTAGGGAATCAGCTCAAACATCGGAGCCCGACCATCGGGCCCCTGGGATCGGCTTTCGTGCTGCAGGGCGTCCTGCTGGATGGGAAGGGCGGACATGGCGAAGGGGTGGCCGGCGGCCGGGGAATGGGCCAATGAACCGCAACGGCATGCCCGCCACGGTTCGCACCACTACGCAAACAACCTTTCCACAGGCCAGTGATTCAAGTGGCTTGGAGATCGGTAGCGTTGATGACACAACCAACGCCGATGCGATCGGCCAGGGGCCATGCCCGCACCCACCCAAAGCTGCAGCAGCCGCGATCGCTTCACTGCCAGCACCCAGCAGGCCCTGGTGCTGCTGCTCACCCAACAACTGGCGGATGCCCAGATCCGCCGCGCCGATGCCCGTGGCAGCGAACGGCTCTGGCAGGAGGTGGCCGCCCTCGACATCGACCCAGAACGGATCACCGCGCTGCTGTACAGCGGCCATGACGTCGACGACCGGGAGGCCCTACGGCACGAGGATGACGCCTGGCTGAACCAGCAAGGCCCGCGGCCCCATCGGGGCTGGAGCCTGCAGACGCTTCACCTGGGCCGACCACGCCTGCCGCAGCGCCAGCTCAACCGGGCGTAGTCGCCGCCGCCAGCGGAATCGGAATCGGCATCTCCACCGGCGCCGGCACCGGAGCGCAGGTGGGCACCCGCTGGTTCACCACCTCCCCGATCACCACAATGGCCGGCGAAGCCAGCCCCGCCCGCTGAACGGCTTCAGCCAGGTCCGCCAAGACACCAATCACCGACTGCTGACCGCGCACCGTTCCCTGCTGCACCGCCGCGGCGGGGGTGGAGGGATCCAGGCCACCGGCCATCAGCTCCCCGCAGATGTGGGCGAGATTGTGCAGCCCCATGTAGATCACCAGGCCATCGGTGCTGCGGGCCAGGCCGCGCCAATCGACGCTGGGCCGGCGCTTGTCGATCTCTTCGTGGCCGGTGACGAAGGTCACCGAACTGCCGGCGCGGCGATGGGTCACCGGGATGCCCAGGTAGGCAGGGGCTGCGATGCCGGAGGTCACGCCCGGCACCACCTGCACGGCCACACCGTGACGCTCCAGGTGGGCGGCCTCTTCGCCGCCGCGGCCAAACAGAAAGGGATCACCACCCTTCAAGCGCACGATGCACGCGTGCCGCGCCGCCAGCTCCACCAGCACCGCATTGGTGGAGGGCTGGGGAACGGAATGATGGCCGCGGCGCTTGCCCACAAAGTGCCGCTCCGCAGTTGCCGGCACCAGGGCCAGCACTTCGCGGGGCACCAGCGAGTCGTACACCAGGGCATCGCACTGTTGCAACAGGCGCTGAGCCTTCACGGTGAGCAGATCCGGATCCCCCGGCCCCGCGCCCACCAGATACACCGTGCCCCGAGCGGCGCCGCTCATGGCAAAGCCTCCAGGCGATCCAACAGAAAGGTGCGCACGGAGGGCAGCTCAAGCAAGGGGGGCAGCACCTCCCAGGACGGGGGAACCACGCCCTCCATGTTGAGGGATTCGGCGGTGCGACTGGGCGCCAGGCCGTAGGGCACCAGCAGCGCCGGTCCTTCCGGGTCCAAGGCCAGGCGCAGCGCCGGCCCGGGCTCGACCGCCGGCACACCCTCCTGGCCCCACACCCGGGCCAGATGGTGGAGAAAGCGTTGGGCTAGCTGCCCCTGCAAGGGGTGGTGCAGCCAGGCGAAGGGGCGACCGGCAGCAGCCTCGCGCACCACATCCCCAAGCAACGACTGCCACGCGGGCCAGGACCCCAGAAACGGCCGCCAACCCACGCTTGGGCCGGCGCCCTCGGGCAGGGCGCCGGCGGTAGCCGCACGCCAGCCGGCCACCAGAGCCGGCAGGTCGCGCCGCACATGCTCGCCGGGCAGCAACAGCAGGGGCACCACAGTGATCGACCCAGCCCGTTGGGCGGCCAACCAGAACGCAGCATCCGCCGCCGGGGCCTCCGCCGTGAGGGCCTGCACCAGCACGGGGGCCCCGCGGCGACGGCTCAGCTGCTGGGCGAGGTCGCAGTAGAGGGCAGGGATCACCCCCCCCTGGCGGCCGTGCACCACCAGCACCAAGGGACTGTTTTGCAGACGCCGCTGCAACCGCTCCGCCACGGCGGGATCGAGGGGACGCGTGCGCAAGGCCCGCAACGCCCGCTGCCCCTGCGGCAACCGCGCCAGCAGGTCCAGAGCCTCCGCGGCGAGGGCACTGGAGAGATCCTCCGCCAACCGCTGAAGTGCGGGCACCAGGAGGGGCAACGGCCAGGTCGAGAGCCCCAGCGCCACCCCCTCCAGGGCCGCGCGGCGCCAGGCCAGGGGGCCCGGATCCAGAGCGCAACCGAGCAGCAGCGGCGCATCCTGCCGTTGCCGCTGACGCCCCAACAGCGGCAGCAGAGGCAAAAGCTCCTGCAGATCCCCGTCGCTGGCGCCGGGCTCAATCGCCAGGCGGCTGGCCTCCAGCACCACCCGGCGAAGGCGCTGGGCCACCCGTGGATCCTGGAACGCCGCCAGCACCTCCAACCATTGCCGAGCCTGCCGGGCCGGGCACTGGACCTGATGCTCCAGCAAAGGCTCCAACCAGGCCTCCACCACGGCGGGCGTGGCCACCAGAGCCGGCAACTCCTGGCGCGCCGCCACCAACCAAGGACCGGCGTCCGCCGCCGCCCCACTGGCCAGGAGGCGTTCCACCTCCGGACGCTTGAGCTGCGCCCACAGGGCCGCCAGCAACTCCGGCTCAGGCTGCAGCGCGCCGGAACTCAAGCCCTCGAGCCAAGGCTGCAGTGGCAACCGGCCCCTGCGCAGGGCCTGCAGCTGAGCCCAGTGCTCGGGATCCCCCTCCACGGTCCAGCGTGTTGCGGCCGTCTCCACCCTGACAGGCAACCGCATCGACACCTCAGCTAGCCGCCGGACGCCGGCGGGCGCCGTAACGCTCGATCAGCAGGTTTTCCAGTACGGGCACCAGTTGCACCAGGGGCACCCCCTTGTCATGCAATTCAGCCAACTTCGGATCAACCCCCATGTCACCGCCCAAAAAGATCTTCACCGCCTCCACCATCTGGCCGTCGTGGCGGGCCTTGGCCCCCATCAGGCCGATCTCGCCCATGTAGGGCTGGCCGCAGGCATTGGGGCACCCGGTCCAATGGGTGCGCACGGCATGGGGCAGCTCCAGCCGCCTCTCAAGCTCCTCCACCACCGCCTGGGCCGTGGTTTTGGTGGGAATCAGGGCAAAGCTGCAGTAGCGATTGCCCGTGCAGCTCACCGCCTCCGCCATCAGCGGACCGGGGGTGGGGCTGAAGCGTTGCAGCAGCGGCTCCGCCAACAGTGCCTGCAGGCCCTCCTCCGGCACGTTGACGATCAACACGTTCTGGGCCTCCGTGAGCCGCAGTTCGCCACTGCCATGGCGGCGGGCCACGGCGGCCAGCTCGGCCATGGCCTCCGCGTCCAGGCGGCCGACGGGCACACTCAGCCCCACCCAATGCAGGCCGGCCTGTCTCTGAGGCTGCACCCCTAGGCCGGAGCGCGGGGCACGGGTCACCCGATGCTGGCCATCGTGGGGATCGGCCAACCCGCCGAGCCCAGAGAACTCCGCCAGCACCGCCTCTCGATAGGCCTCTAGCCCTAGCTCATCCACCAGGTACATCAAACGGCTCTTGTTGCGGGCCTGACGGTTGCCGCAGCGCTCGAAATGGCGCAGCACCGCCAGGCTGAAGCCCGGCAGCTGATCTCCCCGCAGCCACAGCCCCAGGGGGATGGCCAGTTCGTTGCGCTGGGCGGAAAAGAAGCCACCCACCATCACGGTGAAGCCCAGCTCGCCATCGCGATCGGCGGGCAGGAAGGCCAGATCGTTATGCAGCAGGAAGCTGTCGGGGGCGCCGCCCACGGCGATGTTGAACTTGCGGGGCAGGTTGCGCGGGGCGTCATCCGCCAGCAGCCGGGCCTGAATCGCGTCCACCAGGGGGCGGGTGTCCACCAGCTCCTCCGGGTCGATGCCGGCGAAGGGGTTCCCGGTGATGTTGCGTGGGTTGTCGTGCCCCGATTGGCGGCTGGTGAGGCCCACCGCCTGCATGGCGCTCAACAGCGGCGCCATGTCCTCCAGCAGCAGGCCGCGCAGCTGAATGTTTTGGCGGGTGGTGATGTCGGCCGAGCCCCATTCGCCGCAGCGATCCACCGCGTCGGCCAGCACCTCCAACTGGTCGGCATGAATCACACCATTGGGCAGGCGCAGCCGCACCATGAAGCGCCCCGGTGTGACGGGGCGGAAGAAAATCCCCAGCCACTTGAGCCGAATGGTGAGGGTGGCTTCATCCAGGGTGTCCCAGCCCTGGGCCGCCAGCTGGGCCAGCTGGGGCTCCAGCTCCAGGCCACAACGCTCAGCCTTGGCCTGTTCGATTTTGCTGAGGGCAGGTGCCATCGCGACCACGGGCCAAGGGGCTCCAGGGTGCGCAACCGACCCACCACAGAAGTGTCACCTTCGCTACCAAAGTGCTGTACACGGCGTACCTCCAGCCACGGGTCCCCTGAACTGGCCGCAGGGTCGATGCAGGAGAATCAAGGGTCTTGCCGTGCCCCTGGCCGCATGGTTGCGCAGGCCCCAACAGCGCCCCCCCAGCCTCCGGCGGCAACACCCTGCGGCCGTGACCGCTTCCGCACCTACCTGGGCAAGGTGGGGAGCGGAGAGCACACCAGCAGTGGCCTCAGCCGCGAGGAGGCCGCCGACGCCCTCACGCTGATGCTGAGCGGCGAGGCAAGCCCGGCGCAGATCGGCGCCTTCCTGATCGCCCATCGCATCCGCCGGCCCGAGCCCCAGGAGCTCACCGGCATGCTCGATGTGTACCGCGGGCAGGGGCCCCAGCTGCGCAGCGGCAGCCGCGCCGTCTGCTTTGGCATTCCCTTCGACGGACGCAGCCGCACGGCTCCCATTTATCCCCTCACCGCGCTGGTGCTGGCCAGCGCCGGCATTCCGGTGGTGCTCCAGGGGGGGCGACGCATGCCGGTGAAATATGGCGTCACCGCCATGGAGCTGTTCACCAGCCTGGGTTTGGGGCTCGCTGGCCGCAGCCTCGCCTGGGTGCAGTCCTGCCTGGATCACTGCCACCTGGCGCTGGTGCATCAGCCCGACCACTTCGCGGCCGCTGAAGTGCTGATCCCCATCCGTGAAGACATCGGCAAACGCCCGCCGTTGGCCAGCCTGGAACTGCTCTGGACCCCCCACCACGGCGAGCACCTGCTGGTGAGTGGCTTTGTGCACCCCCCCACGGAAACCCGCGCCTGGCACGCCCTGGCGCTGGCCGGCGAAACCAACGTGCTCACCGTGAAGGGGCTGGAGGGCAGCACCGATCTACCGATCAGCCGCGCCTGCGTCACCGGGCGGCCGGGGCCCGGCGGCGATGGGCGGCTGATCCTGCACCCCCGCGACCACGGCTGCTACGGGGAGGATCCCCGCTGGAGCAACCTGGACACCTGGACCCCCCAGGCCCTGGCGGCCCTGGGGGGACAGGGGCCCCTCGCCACCGCCCTGATCTGGAATGCCGGCACCTATCTGTGGCAGGCGGAGCACAGCGAGTCCCACGAAGCGGGTCTGCAGGCTTGCCGCCAGCTGCTGGAGAGCGGCACCAGCCTGCGCCACCTCCAGCGCCTGGCCCAGCACTGCGTCTGACTGGCCATGCCCTCCCGCGCCTCCGATGCCCACCACTGCTTCGCCTTCGAACAGGATTTCGTGGGCTCCTGGCGCTGCATCCCCCTGTGCGTACGCCGCAAGCTGGATCTGATCGGCCTGAAGCTGAAGCTCAACCACTGGCTGGCCCTCACACAGCCGCAACGCCAGGCCTTGGTGGACTGGGCCGATGACCCAGAGGCGCTGCAGGCGTTGCGCCGACACCTCTTGGCCTGCACCGCCGCCATGGCCGATGGCCAGGCCAAGCCCCTGCCGGCCGCTGAGGGGGAACCCTGGCAAAACCCCAGCCAGCTCCCCGCGGAGGTGGCACGGGCCGCCCAGCAGCGGGGGGTGCCCCTCGACGGATCGCGTTGGAGCCGCATGGGGGAGCTGGATCGCTTTGCCCTGTGCAAGCTGGCCCGCCCCGGCCATGACCACCACAACCTCGAGGCGGCCTTCGCTGAGGTGGTGCCAACCCATGGCCGATAGGTTCGCCCCGCCACCGTTTGGGGCGGCAACCCGGTATTCCGTAACAACGGCGACGGGAGCAGGTGCCGACCGCGTGGTCTCTTGATCTCCGTTGGTCAGCTTGTGCGCCAACCACTGAATTCGCTCTGACGGCGGCCCGTTGTTGTGAGGCCGGTCAGGCTCTGGCCCCTGTGCAGCCCATGGCCGCAGGTGTTTTCCCCTGATCGCACGGCCCCACAGGGTCGATTTGTCATGTCATCCATCACCCGACGCAACGCACTGCTCTCCGGCTTGGCCACCGCCACCGGCGTGGTTGTTCACTTCGGCGGCGTGGCCAGCCTGCTGAGTGCGAGCCCCGCCCAGGCCGCCCCCGGCAAACCGGAAACCACGAGCGTGGAGCTGGGCTTCATTGCCCTCACCGACGCCGCTCCCCTGATCGTGGCCCAGGAGAAGGGCTTCTTCGCCAAGCAGGGCATGAGCGGCGTGAAGCTCAAGAAGCAGACCTCCTGGGCCGTGACCCGCGACAACCTCGAGCTGGGCGGTGCCCGCGGCGGCATCGACGGCGCCCACATCCTGTCGCCGATGCCTTATCTGCTCACCACCGGCGCCATCAGCAAGAGCAAAAAGCCCGTGCCGATGTTCATCCTGGCTCGGCTGAACACCAACGGACAGGCCATCTCCGCCTCCAACGACTTCAAGAAGTACAAATTCCGCACCCAGACCCCCACGATCGCCAAGGCCATCGCCGAAAAGAACAAAACCGGCGACAAGTTCAAGGCGGCCGTGACCTTCCCCGGCGGCACCCACGACCTCTGGATGCGCTACTGGCTCGCCGCCAATGGCGTGGACCCCAACAAGCAGGCCGACCTGGTGGTGATTCCGCCGCCGCAGATGGTGGCCAACATGCAGTCGGGAACCATGGATGTGTTCTGCGTGGGTGAACCCTGGAACGAGCGCCTGGTGAACAAGAAACAGGGCTACACCGCCTTGATCACCGGCCAGCTCTGGAAAGATCACCCGGAGAAGGCCTTCGCCATGCGGGCCGACTGGGTGAAGAAAAACCCCAACGCCACCCTGCGGCTGCTGATGGCAGTGCAACAGGCCCAGAAGTGGGCCGACAACCCCGCCAACACCGTGGAGCTCTCCAAGATGCTGGCCAAGGACAAGTATGTGAAGGCCAACGCCGATGACCTGCTGCCCCGCCTGCGGGGCACCATCGATTTCGGCACCGGCAAGGTGGCCAACATGAAGAACATCTCGATGAAGTTCTGGGCCGACAACGCCTCCTTCCCCTACAAGAGCCACGACACCTGGTTCATCACCGAGGACATCCGCTGGGGCTATCTGCCCAAGGGCACCAACATCAAGGCCCTGGTGAACAAGGTGAACCGCAGCGACCTGTGGCGTGCCGCCGCCAAGGCCAATGGCTACGGCAATGGTCCCGCCGGCGATTCTCGTGGGGTTGAGGTGTTCTTCGACGGCGTCAAATTCGACGCCAACAACCCCCAGGCTTACCTCAACGGCCTGAAGATCAAGGCCCTGAAGTGAGCCAACGGGCGCCGGTGGCCCGTGTAGGGCTCCGGCGCCTGCCCCGATTGATTCCTTTGCCCTCCCGGTGCCGCCCCCGTGCGGCCACGTTGCGATGACCAGTCTTTCCACCACCACCCGCCGCCAGCGCAGGGGTTCAGCCCAATGGCTGCGCTCCCCCCTCGTCAGTCAGATCAAGGCCCCGGTGGTCTGCATCGGCCTCACCCTGGCCCTGTGGCAATTCCTGTCGCTGTTCAGCAGCGAGGGGTTTCCCGGCCCGATCACGGTGATTGCCCAGACCTGGGACCCCTACATCGTGAACCCCTTCTTCGATGACGGCGGCACCTCCAAGGGCCTGGGCCTGCAGCTGCTGATCTCCCTGCAGCGGGTGGCGGTGGGCTACACCCTGGCGGCGGTGGTGGGGATCGCAGCGGGTTTGGCCATCGGCCTCAACCGCTTCCTGCGCCGCGGCTTCGACCCGCTGATCCAGGTGCTGCGCACCGTGCCGCCCCTGGCCTGGTTGCCCATCTCCCTGCTGCTGTTTCAGCAGGCGGATACGGCGGCCATCTTCGTGATCTTCATCACCGCCATCTGGCCGATCATCATCAACACCGCCGTGGGCATCAATGAGATCCCACAGGACTACACCAACGTGGCGCGGGTGCTGCGGCTGCGGAAGCGCAGTTACCTGCGCGACATCCTGATGCCCGCCACGGCGCCCTATGTGTTCACGGGCCTGCGCATCGCCATCGGCCTGGCGTGGCTGGCGATCGTGGCCGCCGAAATGCTCAAGGCCGATGGCGGCATCGGCTTCTTCATCTGGGATGCCTACAACGCCGGTGGCGACAGCAGCACCAGCCAGATCATTCTGGCGATCGTGGTGATCGGCCTGGTGGGTCTGGCCCTCGATCGCCTGGTGGGCAGCGTCGGAGATCTGGTGGCCAAGGGGGGCAAGTGATGGCCAAAGCCTTCCTCACCGTCGACGACGTCACCCGCAGCTTCCCACTGCCGAAAGGCGGGAGCTATGTGGCCCTCAAGAACATCGATCTGCAGATTGCCGAGGGGGAATTCATCTCCCTGATCGGCCACTCCGGCTGCGGCAAATCCACCCTGCTCAACCTGATGGCGGGGTTGGATCAGGCCAACACCGGCGGCATCCTGATGGAGAACCGCCAGGTGACCGATCCCGGCCCGGATCGGATGGTGGTGTTCCAGAACTACTCACTGCTGCCCTGGCAAACCGTGCGGCAGAACATCGCCCTGGCGGTGAACAACGTGATGCGTGAAGCCGGCGAGGCGGAGCGCCGCGAGCGCATTGAAGCCAGCATCGCCCTGGTGGGCCTGGGCCATGCGGCCGACAAGCACCCGGGTGAACTCTCCGGCGGCATGAAGCAGCGGGTGGCGATCGCGCGCGCCCTGGCGATCCGCCCCAAGCTGCTGCTGCTGGATGAACCCTTCGGGGCCCTCGACGCCCTCACCCGCGGCAACCTGCAACAGCAACTGATGCAGATCTGCCAGCAGGCCGGCGTCACCACCGTGATGGTGACCCATTCGGTGGATGAGGCCCTGCTCCTCTCCGACCGGGTGGTGTGCCTCACCAACGGCCCGGCCGCCGGCATCGGCCAGATCGTGCCCGTGACCCTGCCGCGGCCGCGCCAGCGGCTGGAGGTGATGGAGCACCCGGACTACTACAAGCTGCGCAGTGAATTGATCAACTTCCTGCAGCAGCAGCGCCGGCTCAAGCAGCACCGCCAAACCCTCACCACCCCGACGGTGGCCGGTGCCGCCCCAAGCTCCACCGCCAAGGCCGCGGGATTGACGCCCCGCAAAGTGCGCCTGGGCTATCTGCCCGGCCTCGATGTGGCGCCGCTGGCGGTGGGCCTGGAGCGGGGCTTCTTTGCTGAACGCGACACCCAGATCATTCCGGTGGTGTTCCACCGCTGGCAGCAGATGGAGGAGCAGCTGCGCTCCGGAGAGCTGGACGTGGCGATCACCTCCGCGAGCGCGCCGCTGGCCCTCAACCTCGGCCTGCAGGGGCAAGGGGCATGGCCGGCCATCACCCCGATGACCGTGACCCGCAACGGCAATGCCATCTGCCTGGCCCGCCGTTTCCGCGACCTCCAGATCGACGGGCTAAGCGCCCTGGCGGAGCGGCTCAAGGGGCGGGAGTGGCCGCTGCGGCTGGCCATCGGCCAGCAGGGCAGCATGCAGGAACTGCTGCTGCGCCACTGGCTCGCCAGCGGAGGCATCGATCCCGATCGCGATGTGGAGTTCAAGGTTCTCTCGCCGATGGCGATGCAGGCGGCCCTGCTGGCGGGCGAGATCGACGGCTTCATCGCCGGCCGCTACCGGGTGGCCAAAGCGGTGGAATCCGGGCTGGCCTACGTGGTGGCCACCGACCTCGACATCTGGAGCAACCACCCCGAAAAGGTGCTCACCTGCCATGAAGGCTGGGCTGCCAACAACGAGGCCCTGCTGCTCGACCTCTGCAGCGGCCTGATCCGCGGCGGCCAAATCTGCGAAGACGGCGGCCAACACGACAACCTGGTGGGCTTGCTGAGCCGACCCCAATGGCTCGGCACCGATTCAGCCCTGGCGCTGCAACGGCAATTCGACCTGGGGCCAGGGGAGGCCAGCGGTCGTCGACTGCCCCTGAACCGCTACCACGGCGATCGGGCCCATGTGGCCAACCCCGCGGAGGGGGCCTGGATCCTCACCCAATTCAGCCGCTGGGGTTGGTGCCCCTTCCCCGGCAATCGGCTGGAGCTGTTGGGGCAGGTGTACCGCAACGACCTCTGCAGCGCCGCCCTCGAACAGGCCGGCCTGCCGGCCCTGCGGCCGGAACGGCAACCGATCCCGCTGGCCTGCGGCCTGCCCTTCGATCAGGACGATCCGCTCCGCTACCTGGAGCAGCTGCCCTTCAGCCGCACCACCGCCACCGCCGTTTCGTGAGATGACCAGCGCCATGACCCGTCCCCCCGCCAGCGCCGGCACCTTTGAGCGCGACCTGAGCCGCAACCCCCACTACCTGGTGTTCGACGGTGTCGGCCAGGTGTTCAACACCAAGAACGGCCCCTTCGAAGCCCTGCGGGACATCAACCTGCAGGTGGCCCAGGGTGAATTCATCTGCGTGGTCGGCCACTCCGGCTGTGGCAAGAGCACCCTGCTGAACATGGTGTCGGGCTTTCTGACCCCCAGCAGCGGCCGCGTCACCCTGGAAAACCAGGCGATCGAAGGGCCCGGCCCCGACCGCATGGTGGTGTTCCAGAACTACTCCCTGCTGCCCTGGAAAACCGTGGAGCAGAACGTGGCCCTCGCCGTGAAGGCGGCCCGCCCGCAGCTCGATGCGGCGGCCCAGGTCGCCGTGGTGGATCACCACCTGGAGATGGTGGGGCTGCTGGAGGCCCGCCACAAACGGCCGGGTGAAATCTCCGGCGGCATGCGCCAGCGGGTGGCCATCGCTCGGGCCCTGGCGGTGCAACCGGAAGTGCTCGTGCTGGATGAGCCCTTCGGCGCCCTCGATGCGATCACCAAGGAGGAGCTCCAGGAGGAGCTGCTGGCCATCTGGAGGGAACACAAGCCCACCGTGTTGATGATCACCCACGACATCGACGAGGCCCTGTTCCTGGCCGACCGCATCGTGATGATGACCAACGGCCCCTCCGCCACCATCGGCGAAATCATGGAGGTGCCCTTTGAGCGCCCCCGCGACTTCGAACGCATCCAGGAGGATCCGCGCTACGGCCAGCTGCGCAACCACGCCCTCGACTTCCTCTACCGCCGCTACGCCCATGACGACGACTGACGCCGCGACGATGCTGTCAATCCGCGCGGGCCACACGATGCTGCTGGACGAGGATTTGCTGCAGCGCACCCACTACCTCAGTGTGGAGGCGGGCCTGCTTCGCGTGGCCATCTCCAACCCCGACCAGGAGGCCCTCCAGGCCCAGCTGGTGACCCTGGGGTTCCTGCAGGCGGGAGACCATCTGCCCCTGGATCTGCTGCGCAACTCGCGGCTGCATCTGCAGGCCCTGACCCCCACGCGTTTGGTGGGTGACACCTCCGCCCTACCGCCGGTGGGATCCAACAGCCTGCACGACTGGACTCTCGACCTGCTGTTGCTGCGCCATCTCGGTGAAGCCGAGCAGCGGATTCAGGCCCTGCTGCAACTGCTGGTGGAGCGACTGGGTCGCCGTAGCGGCGAGTGGTACGAGCTGCCGGTGCGGCTCACCCACGCCGAACTGGCCGAACTCAGCGGCCACACCCGCGTCACCGTGACCCGCCAGCTCTCCCGCCTGCGGGAGCAGCGCCTGATTGAGCAGGATGCGGGGCCCGGCCGTTGCCTGCGCATCGCACCGGAACTGGTGGAGGCCTGAGCTGCCGCTCAGGCGGGCAGAGGGGCCAGGCGCACCGCTGCCGCCTTCAGCTCGGGCTGTTTGGAGATGGCATCCGCCTGCTCATGCATCAGCCGATTGGCCTCACAGGGTTGGGGCTGGCTGGCCCCCCAGTGCATGGGCAGAAACACGGTGCCGCAGCGGATGCGGTCGCTCACCTGCACCCGCGCCCGCAGGCTGCCGCGCCGAGAAGTGACCTCCGCCAAGGTGCCGTCCACCAAGCCATGGCGCTCGGCATCTGCGGGGTTCACCTCGAGCAACGCCTCCGGGAACTGCTTGAGCACCCGGGCCACATGCACGGTGCGGGTCATGGTGTGCCAGTGGCCGAGATACCGACCCACGGTGAGCACCAGGGGGTAGGCGTCATCGGGGGGTTCCGCCAGGCCCATCGGAGCATCCGCCAGCAAGCGGGCCCGACCGCTGGGGGTGGGGTAGTGGTGGTCGCCGTAAAGCCGCGGCGCCCCTCCACCGGGTGCAGTGCCGGCGGGGAAGGGCCACTGCTGGGGGCCGTGCTGCGCCAACAGCGCATGGCTGAGCCCGCTGAGATCACACACCCGGCCGGCGGTGAGCCCCACCAGCTCCGCATACACCTCGGCGGCGGAGCCATAGCTGAACTGCTCCACGAACCCAAGGCGACGCCCCAGCTCGGCGAAGATCGCCCAATCGGCGCGCGCCTCACCGGGGGGATTACGGAACGCGGGACAGAGGGTGACCCGCCGCTCGGAATTGGTCATCACGCCGGCCTTTTCACTCCATTGCGCCGCTGGCAGCACAAGATGGGCCAGGGCCGCGGTTTCCGTACCGGCGTAGGCCTCACTGAGCACCACGAAGGGGCAGTGGGCCGCCGCCGCCCGTACGCGATCCAGCCAGGGCATGCTCACCAGCGGGTTGGTGGCCGCCACCCACCACAGCCCCAGCTCGCCGCGCTCCATCGCCTCGATCTGCTCCCACACGGCCAGCCCCTTCTCAGCGGAAATCGATCCCGGGGCCAAGCCCCAGTGGCGTTCCACCGCAGCGCGGTGCTCGGGATCCGCCACAAAGCGATAGCCCGGCAGCAGCTGGGCCAGGCCACCCACCTCACGGCCCCCCATGGCATTGGGTTGTCCGGTGAGCGAAAACGGTCCGGCGCCAGGGCGGCCGATCTGGCCGGTGGCCAGATGCACGTTGATGATGCCGCTCACCGTGGCAGTGCCTTCGCGGCTCTGGTTCACCCCCATCGACCAAAGGCTGAGCACCCCCGCCGCCTCAGCCCACCACTGGGCCAACTGGCGGAGATCCGCCTCGGCGATGCCGCAAAGATCACACACCCGCTGCGGCGTCCACAGCCGCCAGAGCGCCTCCAGCTCGGCATATCCCTCGGTATGGGCGGCGATGTAGGGCTGATTCAGCGCCTGCTGCTCCAACAGCAGATGGCCCAGGCCATGCAACAGCACCAGATCGGTGCCGGGGCGGATCGCCAGGTGCAGATCGGCCGCATCCGCGGTGGCGGTGGCCCGGGGATCGGCCACCACCAGCCGCAGCCCTTCCGGCTGCTTGCGCTTGCGCTTGATCAGCCGCTGAAACAACACCGGATGGCAATCGGCCGTATTGGTGCCGATCAGCAGCACCAGATCAGCGAGATCCAGGTCGTCGTAGCAGCAGGGGGGGCCATCGGAGCCAAGGCTGCGGGCATAGCCGGCCACCGCCGAACTCATGCACAGCCGTGAGTTGGCATCGAAGTTGTTGCTGCCCAGCGCCCCCTTGAGCAGCTTGTTGGCAACGTAGTAGTCCTCGCTGAGGAACTGGCCCGATCCATAGATGGCCAGCCCCTGCGGCCCGCGCTGCTCCAGGGTGGTGCGGATCTGGGCCACCAACAGCTCGAAGGCACGGTCCCAGCTGATCGCCTCGAAGGGTTGATCCAGACTCGGGCGCCATTGCGGCGTGGTGAGCCGGTTGTGGTGCAGGGTTTCCCCAACGGTGGCCCCCTTGATGCACACCTGCCCCAAGGAGGAAGGGTGATCCCGATCACCACGCACCGACCACTGGGGATCGGCGGGATCCGCCGGTGGCTTCAGCTCCAGGCCACAGCCCACCCCGCAATAGGGGCACTGGGCCTTGGCACTCTCTACGTCTGGGGCAGCCAAGGAAACGCCTCAGCAGGTCGACCACATCACCGTAGCGAGGGCAGCTGTGGCGCCTTCACCATTTGCGATAGGGCAAAAACTTGCCATTCATCGTCACCACAACCCGGTCGCCCTTGGCATCCTCCTGGCGATCCACGGTGAGGGTGAAATCGATGGCAGACATGATGCCGTCGCCGAACTTCTCCTGAATCACATCCTTTAAGGGCAAGCCATACACCTGGAGGATCTCGTAGAAGCGATAGAGGAGCGGGTCGGTGGGAATCACCGGATCCAGCGCTCCCTTCACGGGATAGGTGCTGAGTTGGTGCAGCAGGGGGGGCTGCTCCGCAGCAGGAATGGCCAGGGCCTCCAGCAAGCTGGAGGCCTCTGCGGCGGTGGCCGTGGCCTGCCCATGGATCAAGCTGGCCACCCACACCTCATCCACCCCGAGACGAGATCCCAACTCCGCAAAGCTGAGGCCCATGCGACGCTTGGCCGCAAGCAGAGTGGAAGCCAGGGGGGAAAGGGTCATGAGCCTTCGGGCAGGGCTGCAACGTGGGCGGGACCCTATGGATACAAGGCGGCCCCATGGGCATCCGTTGCTACCGGCTGCCCGTGCCTGAACAACAGCCCAGCGCCCCCCTGCGGTGCTGCCTGCTCAGTGGTGGTGCCAGCCTCCGCATGGGATCCGACAAGGCGCTGTTGCCCCACCGCGAGGGGGGCACGTGGCTGGAACGCACCCTGCGGCTGCTGGCGGCACAACGGCAGCCCATCACCCTGCTCAGCCGCTGGCCGGAGCATGGAAGGCTCGCCCAGGCGATGAACTTGCCGGCGCTGGAAATCCTCACCGAGCCACCCCCTTGGGAGGGGCCACTGCTGGCCCTGCATCGGCTGATGGAACGTCATCCGCAGCAACGGCTGTTGGTGTGCCCGGTGGACATGCCACACCTGCAGCCGGTCGTTCTGAACGGGCTTGTGGCCGCGGCCGCGGAGGAGCCGAAGCAAATCCATGTGGCCCATGACGGGCAGCGACGCCAACCCCTGCTGGGGGTCTACCCGAGCCTGGCCGGGCTGGCGGACTCCCTGGCCAGCTGCATCCAGCGAGGGGAGCGGCGGCTTCAATCCTGGCTGGACAACATCCCGTGCAGCGACGTGCCCTTCACGGCGGATCTCTTGCACAACATCAACCGACCTGACCAGCTCTGAGCCCCCGTGTTGCGGCAACAGCAGACTGGGGTCTGCGACTTCGCCGGCTGTCGAACACCCCCGCGACCAGCTTCAGCGACCCCTCGGCGTGCTGCGGCTCTCGCTGACGGCCCGCTGCAACCTGGCCTGCCCCTATTGCCTGCCGGATGGGCAGGAGCCGGCGGATCTGCTGAGCCTCCCGCAGCGGCTGCAGGTGGTGGCAGCGGCGGTGGAGCTCGGCGTTCGCAGCCTGCGGCTCACGGGGGGCGAACCACTGCTCCACCCCGAGCTGGAAGCCCTGGTGAAGGCGGTTCAGCCCCTGCGGAAGCGGGGCCTGCGGGAGGTCGCCCTCACCAGCAACGGCACCCTGCTCACCGCCACCCGAGCCCGAGCCCTGCGCCAAGCCGGCCTCGATCGGATCACCCTCAGTCTCGACGGCGCCGATGGCCCCAGCGTGGCCCGCATGGCTGGCCTGGCCGATGCCAACGCCGGCGAGCGGGCCCTGGCGTCGGTGCTGGCGGCCATCGACCACGCCAGCGAGGCCGGCTTTGATCCAGCGGCGGGCGAGCTGAAACTCAATGCCGTCATCCAACGGGGCCTCAACGACGATCAACTCCTGCCGCTGGCGGAGCTGACCCGTGAACGGGGCCTGGAGCTGAGGCTGATCGAATACATGGATGTGGGCAACCGCAATGGTTGGCGGCCGGAGGCGGTGGTGCCCGCAGCGGAACTGCTGCAGCGCATCGGTGACCGCTGGCCCCTGCAGCCCCTGGGCCGGGCCACCGGTGGCACCGCCCGCCGATGGCGTTACGGGGATGGAGGCGGCCTGCTGGCGATGGTGGCCTCCGTCAGCGAGCCGTTCTGCGGAGATTGCAACCGCCTGCGGGTCACCGCTGATGGCATCGCCTACACCTGCCTGTTTGCCCATCCGGGCAGCGGCATCGACCTCAAACCTTGGCTGGCCGCAGCCGGCACCCAGACACACCTGACCCAGGGCCTCGCCGCGCTCTGGCAACGGCGACACGACCGCTACAGCGAGGACAGAAGCCAAGCCCAGCTGGAGCGTGAGCGCCCCAGCCATGCGGAGATGGCCTACCTCGGGGGCTGAGGACGGGAACCCAGCCTCAGCGCAGTGGGTGCAGCCCCAGCAACTTGCCGCCAGCCAACAACAACACCAGCGCCAAGGCTCGGCGAATCCAAGCCACGGGCCAATGGCGACTCCCCAGCCGCGATCCCAGGGCACCAGCCACCAACACGGCTGGGGCGATCCACAGCAGCAACGGCTCGCCCGACAGCGGATCAAGGGCCCTGGGCCGTGCCCATAGCAGACCGGCCAGCCCGGCCAAGGAATTCAGCAGGATGAACAGAACAGACACCGCCGCCGCCTGGCGGGTGGTGCACCACCGCGCCGTCAGCAACCAAGGCGTGAGGAAGACACCACCGCCGGTGCCGGTCAGCCCGGCCAGCAGACCCAAACCACCGCCGACACTCAGCAACGCCGGCACCGAGGCGGGGCGCAGGTTGGGGGGATCGTGGGGGGTCTGGCCCAATCGCCAGGCGGATCCCCACAACACCAGCCCCACCAACCGTTCAAACCAGGGTCCGGGAATCTGGAGCCAACCCCCGACAAAGGCCAAAGGCACCGCCAGGGCATACACGGCCACAAACCGGCGCGCGGGGAAGTGGCCAGCCCGCAGAAAATTCCAACAACCCAGGCTGGCCACCAAAGCATTCAGCACCAGCGCCGCCGGCTTGATCAGGGCCGGCGACCAGCCCGCCAACGCCAACACCGCGATGTAGCCCGAAGCGCCGGCATGGCCCACCGAGGCATACAGAAAGGCCACACAGGCCATGGCCAACGGCAACAACGCCATCACAACCAATGGCGTGGGTAGGTGGCCGCCCCCGGCACCCAACGGCTGAAGCCCCAGGCCAGCAGCACGAGCAGCAGCGAGCCGCTCAGCACCGGAAACACCAAAAATCCCCAGGGCACCCCCAGATACACCACCAAAAACGCCAAACCCCCAGCCGGTGGATGCAGGCAGCGCAGCTGTTGGCCCAGAAGAATGGTGATGGCAACAGCCAGGGCCAATGACAGAGGCCCCTGGCCGATCCAGGCCAGCAGGGCCATGCCGACCAAAGCCCCCAGACCATTGCCGAGCAGGAGATTGCGGGGCTGGGCCAGGGGGCTGGCGGGGTAACCAAACAGCAAGACGCAGGAGGCCCCCAGGGGCGCCACGATCAACGGGTGTTGGCTCCAGAGACTGAACAGGGCCAGCAGCACCACGGCGCACAACGCCCCGAGGCTGGTCACGGCAATTTGCGACAGCGCAAAGCGCGGCTGATAACGGCGACCGCGGCGCCGTTCACGTCGGACCAGCTGATGCAGGCGCCGCACCGGGCTCATCCCGCCGGCTCCGTCAGCCGCGGCAGCAGCTGCACCAGGTTGCAGGGGCGGGTGTTGACGTCCAACTGGGCAGCAATCAAGCGATCCCAGGCGGTTTCCACCGCATCCAGGGAGCCCGGCAGCACAAAAATCACCGTGCCGTTGGCCACCCCCGCCAGGCAGCGACTCTGCAGGGTGCTGGTGCCGATGGTGTCAAAGGAGAGCACCCGAAACAGCTCCCCAAAACCGTCGATCGTCTTATCCAACAGAGGCGCCACCGCTTCCGGCGTTCCGTCTCGGCCGGTGAGGCCGGTGCCGCCGCTGCTGATCACCACCTGCACAGCGGGGTCGGCGATCCAGCGGCTGAGCTCGGCCCGGATTCGATAGCGGTTGTCGGGCACGAGACCACGCTCCGCCAGCCGGTGTCCAGCGGCCTCCAGCCGGAGCTGGAGGGCATCCCCGGAGCGGTCCTCCGCCAGGGTCCGGGTGTCGGACACAGTCAGCAGGGCGATGCTGAGGGCCAAGGCGGGCGCCTCCAGGACAACGGCGTCTAGGCATGCTCTCAAAACAGCTGCGCTCCTGCTGGTTAGCGTTGCTGCCATGACAGGGCCTGATTCCGCCACGATCCGCGTGCGCCTGTTTGCCGGGCTGCGGGAAGCGGCCGGCTGGGGTGAACAGGAGTGGTCGATCGAGCAGGCCCGCAGCCCCGAGGCGGTGTGGCAGCAGCTGCGGCTTGGGGGGGATCTGCTGACCGTGCGCATCGCGATCAACCACACCTTCGCAGCGGCGGATCAACCCCTCCAGGCCGGGGACGAATTGGCGTTTCTGCCTCCGATCAGCGGCGGCTGATGCAGCACCCCCCGCACCTCCAGATTGAGCTGCTGAGCAAGCGTTTCGAGCCCCTGAAGCGGCTGGAGCAATGGCAGCAACAGCACAGCAACGCTGAGCCCGGGACCGCCGCTGCGGAAGCCCTGTTCATCGGGCGCGTGCGCGCCCAGGCCAGTGATGGGGCAGCGCTCACCGCCCTCGAGCTCGAGCACTACCCGGGCATGACCGAGCGGCAACTGAACGCCCTCGCCACCGCCTGCAGCCAGCGCCATGGGGTCGAGCGCTGCCTGATCCTGCACCGCATCGGCCGCGTGCTGCCCGGCGAAGCGATCGTGCTGGTAGCCATCGCCGCCGACCGCCGCGGCCCCGCCCAGCGCTGCTGCCAGGAGCTGCTCGAGGCCCTGAAACATGAGGCGCCGTTCTGGAAGCGGGAATGGCGGGCCGATGGCAACGGCCAATGGATCACCGGCAACACCCCCTGGTGAGGGGATCGATCCCCCTCAGAACAGCGGCAACCGCAGCAGCTGCGCCCACAGCTCCGCACCGGTCTCCAGGTCGCCCTGGTCGGCCGGGATCTCCAGCAGCAGATCAGCCCCCTGCAGCGATCCAATCCGGGCTGAAGCCTGACTGCCCTCCACCCGGGCCAAGACCGCACCATCCGGGCCCACCTGCATCCGGGCCCGGGCGAGCTCCGGACGTCCGGAGCCCCGCTTCAGGGGCGTATCTAGACGCACCTTGAGCCGTGGCAGCAGCTGAATCTCAGCACCCTCCAGCCGCTGCAGCGCCGGCCAGAGCAGCTGCAGCGCCGTGATGGCGGCAGCCACAGGATTGCCGGGCAAACCAAAAAATGGCGTGCCCGCCACCTGCCCCCAGGCGAAGGGTCGCCCCGGCTTGAGGAACAGCTTCCAGAAGCACACCTCCCCCAGCTCCGCCACTAGGGGCCGGATCCAATCGCTATCGCCGGCGGAAACGCCGCCCGTGCTCACCACCACATCGCACGACTCCGCCAGTTCGCGCAGGGCCAGGCGCAACGGCTCCGGTTGGTCGGCCACCACCCGCTGATCGGCAACCCCATAGCCCAGTTGGCCCAGCAAGGCCGTCAGCAGGGTGGCGTTGCTCTCCCAGATCTGCCCGGGGCCGCGGGGCTGACCCGGCGGCAGCAATTCATCGCCACTGATCAACAACCCCAGCCGTGGCCGGCGCGTGAGCGACAGCGTTTGCACCCCACAGCCCGCCAGACGGCCCAGATCGGCCACCCCCAAACGCTGCCCCGCGGGCACCAGCTGCTGGCCCGGCTCCGCCTCCTCCGTGGGCTGACGGATCCAGGGGTTAGCCCCGCAGGGCTGCACCAGCTCAAGCCGCGTGCCCGCCACCGCCACCAACTCCTGGGGCAGCACCCGCCCACTCCCCTGAGGCACCACTGCACCGGTAAGGATGCGCACCGCCTGACCCGGCTCCAGGGCTGCGCCGTAGGGGGCACCCGCCGCGGAACAGCCCACCAGGGCCCACTGCGCGCCCGGCTGCGGCTGCGCATCACCGGCGATGGCGTAGCCATCCATGATCGAGGCCCGGAATCCGGGCACCGCCGCCGTAGCCAACACCGCGGCCGCAGTGGTGCGGCCCAGGGCCTGGCTGAGCGGCAGGGTGTCCGTACGCCCGAGCGGCACCAGGGCCTCCAGGATCTGAGTGCGGGCTTGCTCCAGCGGCAGCCCTTCTCGGCCGTAGGGCTCCGCCATCACGCCTCTGCCGCGCGCTGCCAGGTGCCATGGCGCCCGCCGCTCTTGCTCAGCAGGCGAACAGCCTCAATCGTCATGGCGGGGTCGGCGGATTTGAGCATGTCGTAGAGGGTGAGCAGGCCCACCTGCACGGCGGTGAGCGCTTCCATTTCCACGCCGGTGCTGCCGGTGGTGCGGGCACAGGCCTCAAGCCGCAGACCAGCCCCATCGGCGGTGGGGCCGATCTCCACCTCCACACCGCTGAGGGCGATCGGATGGCAGAGGGGAATCAACTCAGAGGTGCGTTTGGCCCCCTGGATGGCGGCGACACGCGCCACGGCGAGCACATCGCCTTTGGGGGCCTTCCCCTCCAGCACCAGGGCCAGCACCTCCGGCGCCATGCGGATGGTGCCTTCTGCCCGGGCCTCACGGCGGGTGAGGGGACGATCGCCCACCTCGACCATGTGCACCTCACCGCGGCCGTTGAGGTGGGACAGCGCTGGGGTGTCCGGAGCCATGGCGGTCGCAAGGCAAGGGCCCCCATCCTGGCCAGCCCCCGTGGGATCGTGACGCAATCACCGGGCTGTGCGCCGTGCGCCTTTCGCGCCCCTCCACCCCCCTCTGCGCCTTCGTCACCCTGCTGAACGATCGGCTGGGGGAGAGCATCGTGTTTCCGCTGCTGCCTTACCTGCTGGCCAGCTTCACCAGCAACGGCCGCACCCTGGGGTTACTGGCGGGCAGCTATGCCATCGCCCAGTTCGCATTCACACCCCTGATCGGCGCCCTCAGCGACCGCTACGGCCGCCGGCCGGTGATCGCCGCCTGCGTGGCCGGGTCGGTGCTGGGGCTGGGGCTGTTCGCCATCACCGTGAGCATCGATTGGCCGGCCGTGCCCTGGGCCGCCGGGGGCACCCTGCCGCTGGTGCTGCTGTTTGCCGCCCGCCTGATCGATGGCGTCAGCGGTGGCACCGCCGCCACCGCCGGTGCCGTGCTGGCGGACATCTCCACCCCGGACAACCGCGCCAAGGCCTTCGGGCTGATCGGCGTGGCCTTCGGATTGGGCTTCATCCTCGGCCCCGCCTTCGGCGGCCTGCTGGCCAGCATCAACGTGACCCTGCCGGTGTGGGCCGCCACGGGCTTTGCCCTGCTCAACCTGCTGCTGGTGTTGGGGCTGCTGCCGGAAACCCATCCGCCCGAGGCGCGCCGAGCCCTGCCCCGCAAGCGGGATCTCAACCCCCTCAGCGCCCTGCAGCGGGTGTTCACCAACCCCCAGGTGCGCCGCCTGTGCGCGGCCTTCTTCCTCTTTTTCCTGGCCTTCAACGGCTTCACCGCCGTGCTGGTGCTCTATTTCAAGCAGGCCTTCAACTGGGGCCCGGGGCTGGCCACCACCGCCTTCCTGGTGGTGGGGGTGGTGGCCACGGTGGTGCAGGGGGGCCTGATCGGTCCGCTGGTGCAGCGCTTCGGCGAATGGCGCCTCACCCTGGCGGGCCTGGGCTTCGTGATCGTCGGCTGCCTGCTGATCCCCCTGGCCACCGCGGATAACGCCCCACGGGTGGTGTTCAGCGCCGTGGCGATCCTGGCCCTGGGCACAGGCTTGGTGACCCCCTGCCTGCGGGCCCTGGTGTCGCGCCGGCTCGACGGCGACGGCCAGGGGGCGGCCCTGGGCAGCCTGCAGGGCCTGCAGAGCCTCGGTAGCTTCATCGGCCCGCCCCTGGCGGGCCTGGCCTACGACCTGCTGGGCCAGCGCAGCCCCTTCTGGCTGGGGATCGTGGTGCTCAGCGGCGTGGCGATGCTGGTGGCCGGTGGACTCGGCAGTGGCAGCCAGAACACCGAATCCGGCACGATCTGATTGCTACGTTGCCAACACAAGGTTGGCGATACATGGCGGATCCGGTTGTTGCTCCTGAGCTCTACATCAACCGGGAGCTGAGCTGGGCTGCCTTCAATCAGCGGGTGCTGGCGCAGGCCCTCAGTGAGCACACACCGCTGCTGGAGCAGGCCAAGTTCAGCGCCATCTTCAGCAACAACCTCGATGAATTTTTCATGGTGCGGGTGGCTTCGCTGAAGTCACAGGTGGAGGCGGGCGTCCAGACCCTCAGCGACGACGGCCTCACCCCCACCCAACAGCTGGCCCGGGTGCGCGAAGCCCTGCACCCGCTGCTGGAGCAGCAGCAGGCCCACTACCGCCTCTACCTCAAACACCAACTGGCGGAGGTGGGCGTCCAGCTGATCGATTACGCCCGCCTCAACAAGAAACAGAAGCAGTGGGTCAACACCTACTTCCAGAACGCCATCTTCCCGGTGCTCACCCCCCTGGCGGTGGATCCGGCCCACCCCTTCCCCTTCATCAGCAACCTCAGCCTCAACATCGCCGCCCTGATCCGCGACCCCGACAGCGGCCAGCAGCAGTTCGCCCGGGTGAAGGTGCCGCAGAAAAATCTGCCGCGCTTCGTGGAACTGCCGGTAGACCTCAGCGACCACGACCCCAGGCCGGTGTACACCGCCGTGCCCCTGGAGCAGGTGGTGGCCTTCAACCTGCAGCTGCTGTTCCCCGGCATGGAGGTGGAGGGGCACTACTTCTTCCGCGTCACCCGCGACGCCGACCTCGAACTGCGCGACCTGGAGGCCGATGACCTGATGGAGGCCCTGCAGCAGGGCCTGCGCAAACGCCGCATGGGCGGTGAGGTGGTGCGCCTGGAGGTGGCCAACGAGATGCCCGATGCGGTGGTGGACCTGCTGCTGGAGGGCACGGGCGTGGAGGCGGAAGACCTCTACCGCATCCAGGGGCCCCTCGGCCTCGACGACCTGATGAGCCTGATGGCAGTGCCCCTGCCCAAGCTCAAGGACAAACCGCACCGGGGCCGCACCGCCGCCGCCCTGGCCCGGGCGCAGAAGAGCCTGCTGGAGGA
>VGQL01000010.1 GCA_016882415.1 Cyanobacteria bacterium M_DeepCast_200m_mx_001 | reverse complement strand
CGTCGATCTCATCGATGAAGATCAGGCAGGGGCTGTTCTCCTTGGCCCGCTTGAACAGGTCGCGCACGCGGCTGGCGCCCACGCCCACGAACATCTCCACGAACTCCGAGCCGGAGAGGGAGAAGAAGGGAACGCCCGCCTCACCGGCGATGGCCTTGGCCAGCAGGGTCTTGCCGGTGCCGGGGGGGCCCACCAGCAGCACGCCTTTGGGGATCTTGGCCCCCACGGAGGTGAAGCGCTCGGGGGTCTTCAGGAAGGTGACCACCTCCTGGAGGTCCTGCTTGGCCTCCTCCACACCGGCCACGTCGTCAAACATCACGCCGGTCTGGGCTTCCATCGCAAAGCGGGCCTTGGTCTTGCCGAACTGCATGGCCTGGCCGGGGCCCCCGGGCATGCCGTTGCCGCGGCGGGCCAGGAACACCAGCACGCCGATCAGCAGCAGCGGGAACAGCAGATTGCCCAGCAGCCCCAGGGCCGGCGGCGCCTGGCGGGGGGGATGGATATCGAAGCTGATCCCCTGCTTCTTGAGGTTGTTCACCAGCTCCGGCGCCAGGCCGGGCAGGTCCACCCGCAGACGCTGCACGCGATTGTCCAGGTCGGGATCCACCGCCTCCACCACGGCGGTGCGGCCGCCATCAAAGATGTCCACGGCGGTGACGCGGCCCGCATCCACGTAATCGAGGAAGCGGCCGTAGCTCATGCGGGCCACGGCGGCATTGCGGGGCGCCACCGTGGGGCCGTTGGGGGCCGCCAGGCGGCCAGCGCCACCGACACCGCCACCTAACACCTGCCAGCCCAGGAACAGGGCCACGGCGATCGGCAGAACCCACAGGGCGATGGTGCGCCAGCGCTGATTCATGGCCGCCAAGCTGAGTGAATGTTTAACAAGTGTAAAGCGAGCGGTGCACCCCCAGAGGGCCTGCGGGCCGTTGCTTCAGCCGGCCTGGACGCCCTGGATCAGCCCATCGCCCGCCACGGGGAACGGCACGGTGGTGGCGCCGCTGTTGTCCTCCATCATCAGCTCCGCCACCGGGATGCTTTCCACCAGATCTGGGCCCCCGAGGCCGTGGGTCCAGATCTGAACTTCCGTGTCTGCGGGCGCCAGGAAGCTCAGCAGCTCAAAGGGGAACACCACCCGCTCCAGGAAGAACTCCTGGGGGCCCAGGCAGCGCACGATCACCATGCGATCGCTGCTGTTGCGGTAACCGCAGGACAGCTGGGCCGAGGGGTGAGCCAAGGAGAGCAGACGCACACAAGTTTGCCTATGAAGCCATTGGCGTGGCGCTGGCTTTGGTGACCGTTGAAACCATCCACAGGATCGACCGCGGGTTTCCGTTTTTCTAAAGATTTGCCCCTAGAGGCTGCGCAGGGCGGTGATCGGATCCAGCCGCGCCGCCCGCCGCGCCGGCAACACGCCGAACACCAGCCCGATGCTGCCGGAGAGCCCCACGGTGATCAGCACGCTGGTGGCGCCGATGGCCGCCGGCAGGGGGGTGAAGGCCGCCACCGCCGCCACCGCCGAGAGCCCCAGGGCGCTGCCGATCACCCCGCCGAGGCTGGAGAGCACCAGGGCCTCCACCAGAAACTGCGCCAGCACATCGCTGCTGCGCGCCCCGATGGCCTTGCGCAGGCCGATCTCGGAGGTGCGCTCGCTCACGGACACCAACATGATGTTCATGATCCCGATGCCCCCCACCAGCAGGGAGATGGCGCCGATGGCCCCCAGCATCAGGGTCAGGCCGCCGGTGATGGTGCCCACGATCGAGAGGGCATCCTGCTGGGAGCGCACGGCGAAGTCGTCCTCCCGCAGGATGTTGTGCCGCTGCCGCAGCAGGTTGGTGATCTGGAATTTGGCGGCGCCGGTGCTGGCCTCATCGCGGGCCTCCACGCTGATGAAATTGAGGCTCACCCCGTAGGTGGGATCCCGGCCCGACAGCTTGCTCACCATGGTGGTCAGCGGGATGTAGGCCGCTTCGTCCTGGTTCTGGCCGAACACGGCCCCCTTGGGGGCCATCACGCCGATCACCTCGAAGCTCTGGTCGCGGATGCGCAGCCGCTGCCCGATGGCTGAGCCCACCGGCAGCAGCTTGGTGCGCAGGTCGGGGCCGATCACCACCACGTTGCGGGCCCCCTCCAGGTCGCGCTGATCCAGGAAGCGCCCCTGGGCCACCTCAAAACGGCGCACGGTCAGGAAGTCGGGGGTGATGCCCGACACGGTGGCGGTGGAACTCTTGGCCCCCGCCTGCAGCACCGCGCTGAGGGTGATCTGGGGCACCACCCGCTTCACGCTGGGCACCTGCTCCGCGATGGCCTCGGCGTCCTCCAGCACCAGGGTCTTGGGGAAATCGATGCCCTGGCGGCGGCTGTCGTTGTTGCCGGGCACCACAAACAGCACGTTGGCGCCGAGGGTGTTGAGCTGCCCCTCAGCCAGGTTCTGGGCCCCTTTGCCCACCCCCACCAGGGTGATCACCGAGGCATTGCCGATCACGATGCCCAGCATCGTGAGCAGTGACCGGAGCCGGTTCGCCCGCAGGGTGGCCAGGGCCATCCCCACGGTTTCACCCATCGCGAGTTTGGCGGCCATCGCGTCGGCGTCGTGCCCGGAGGTTGACCTAAACGATGGCGCCGCTGTTGTCGGGATTGTGGCTGCGGGCCCCGCGGTGCACTTCGCCACGGCGCAGGTCGAGGGTGACGATCTCGCCCTGGCGCAGGTTGGCGATCGCATCGCTCACCCCCACGATCGCCGGGATGCCCGTGCGCTGGGCGATCAGGGCCGTGTGGCTGTCGGCATCGCCCACCTCGGCGATCACCCCCTTGGCCTTGCGGATCGCCTCCACGTAGTCGGCGGTGGTTTCACGCACCACCAGGATTTCGCCGGCCTGGATCGAGGCGGCGGCCTCCGGGGTGTTCACCACCCGCACCCGGCCGCTCACGGAGCCGTTGCCGATGCCCACCCCTTTGGAGAGCACCGCCGACACGATGCCCACCTTGATGAAATCGGTGGAGCCGCTCACGCCCGAGAGCGTGCCGGCGGTCTGCACCACCAGGTCGCCGTCATTGAGCACGCCCATTTCACGGGCCATGCCCATGGCCAGGCTGAAGGTGCTGGTGGAGGAGCTCTGCTCCTCGATCAGCAGCGGGCTGACGCCCCAGCAGAGCTGCAGCCGCCGGGCTACGGGCACCTCGCTGGTGATCGCCAGGATCGGGGTGCTGGGGCGGAACTTGCTCACGTTGCGGGCGGTGGCGCCGCCCTTGGTGAGGGTGAGGATGGCGGCCGCCTCCAGCTGGCGGGCGATGGCGCTCACCGCCTGGCTGATGGCATTGGGGATGGTGGAGGCCAGTTGGCTCTCATCGCCGCGGCGTGGGTAATCGCGCTCGATGCGGCGGGCGATCTGGCTCATGGTGGCCACCGCCTCCACGGGGAAATCCCCCACGGCGCTCTCGTTGGAGAGCATCACCGCATCGGTGCCATCGAGGATGGCGTTGGCCACATCGCTCACTTCAGCGCGGGTGGGCCGCGGGCAGCTCACCATCGAATCCAGCATCTGGGTGGCGGTGATCACCGGGATCCCCAGCGCATTGCACTTGCGGATCAGCTCCTTCTGCAGCAGCGGCACCTCTTCGGCGGGCATCTCCACGCCGAGGTCGCCGCGGGCCACCATCACCCCATCGCAGAGGGGCAGGATCGCGTCGATCTGGTCGATGGCCTCGAATTTTTCGATCTTGGCCACCACCGGGGTGCTGAAGCCGTGGCCGGCGATCAGCTCCTTGATCTCCTGCATGTCGGAGGGGTTGCGCACAAAGCTGAGGGCCACCCAGTCCACCCCCTGCTGCAGGCCAAAGGCCAGGTCGGTGCGGTCCTTGTCGGTGAGGGCCCGGATCGACAGCTGCACATCGGGGAAGTTCACCCCTTTGTTGTTGGAGAGCACCCCGCCCACGGTGACGGTGCAATAGAGGGTCTGGTCCGACCGGTCCACCCGGTCGGCCACCATCTCCACCCGGCCGTCATCCAGCAGGATGCGGCTGCCGGGCACCACCTCCTCCGCCAGCTTGTCGTAGGTGACGGTGGCGATCTCCTGGGTGCAGGGCACATCCCGGGAGGTGAGGGTGAAGGCATCCCCCTTGGCCACGGTGATCGGGCCGTCCTTGAAGCGGCCGAGGCGGATCTTGGGACCCTGCAGATCCTGCAGGATGCCCACATGCACCCCCAGCTGGTGGGCCACCTGGCGGATGGTGGCGATGCGGGCGGCGTGCTCGCTGTGGTCGCCGTGGGAGAAGTTGAGCCGGAAGGTGGTGGCGCCGGCCTCGATCAGGCGCCGCAGCTGCTCAGGGGATTCGGTGGCAGGGCCGATGGTGGCCACGATCTTGGTGCGACGCGTGAGATCGGGCAGGGCCATTCGGCAAGGCCATAGGGGCTTGGACCCTATCATCGGGGCCCGCCAACGCAGCTGCTGCAATGGATCTCAATGCCTATCAGCGGGGTGCCCGGGAGACAGCCCGCTACCCCGATGTGGGCGCCAACCCCATCTATCCCACCCTCGGGCTCTGCGGCGAGGCCGGTGAGGTGGCCGACAAGGTGAAAAAGGTGCTGCGGGACCAGAGCGGCACCTTCACACCCGAGGTGAAGCAATCCCTGATGTTGGAGCTGGGGGACGTGCTCTGGTACGTGGCCCAACTCGCCAGTGAGCTGGGCTTTGAGCTGGATCAGATCGCCGAGGCCAACCTGCAGAAACTGGCCAGCCGCGCCGCCCGTAACGTGATCTCCGGCAGCGGCGACCACCGTTGACCATCCGTTGTCAGCCCACCATGCGCGCCCTGCACCGTCACCTTCTGGCCGCGCTGCTCTGCCTCGGCACCCTGTTGCTGCCCGCCGTGGCCCCGGCCCAGGCGGCCGCCGACCTCAGCGTGTCTCAGGTGAGCCTGGAGCCCTGCCCCAGCGATGACATCGGCGCCCAGCCGCAGCTGCGGCGCCCCAGTGGTGCCAGCTGTTACGTGCTGCGGGGCACCGTGACCAACCCCGGCCGCAAGCCCGTCGTGGACACCGATGTGTTCGCCCAGATCCTCGATGCCAGCGGCGAGCCGGTGCTGCAGAACCGATCGCGGGTGGGCTCCATCGGCGATGTGCCCCCGGGCGACTCCGGCTTTGCCCTGCGCCTGGCGGTGCCCGCCGGGACCCCCGGCCCCTTCAGCTTCACCAACGTCAAGGCCCGCGGCTTCAAGGCCCCGGTGCGCACCCGTGCCGGCGCCTACGACGACCTGCTGCCCCTGGAGCAGGACGTGGCCTCCTGATGCCCCGCCGGGGCCCTCAATAGGCGGCGTAGAAGAACACCCGGCTCTGCTCCAGCAGTGTCTGGATCAGCTGCAGGGCCAGGAAGGCCACGATCGCGGAGAGATCCAGGCCCCCCAGGGGCGGAATCAGGCCGCGGAACACATTCAGATAGGGGTCGGTGACGGCGCTCACGGTGGAGAGCACCGGGTTGCCCCAGTCCAGGTTGGGGAACCAGGTGAGCAGCACCCGCACCAGCAGCACCAGGGTGTAGATCGACAGGGTCTGGGCCAGAACCCCGATCAGATCGCCGATCACTGGTGCCATGGGTGCCGTGTGGGGAAGGTGGTGTGGTCTGGGCCGACTTTAGGCAGAGCGATTCAGGCCGCCTGGGGCTCGGGTTCCGGCTCCGCGGCGGGGGGCTCGCTGGCGGCGGTGGCCTGGCGCCGCGGCACCAGGTCGTCGGTTTTCACCGAGAAGGTGCGGTGGAACTTCTCGCTCAGGCTGAGCCAGAAGGAGCGCCCCTCGCTCTGGCGCTTGCGCTCGATGAAGTTCTGGGCCAGCAGTTCCTTGATGTGGTCGTAGGCGCTGGAGCCCCGCAGATCCACCAGCTCCGACTGCAGGATCCGCTTCTTGAGGGCGATCGTGGCCAGGGTGCGCAGGGCGGCGGTGGAAAGGTCCACCGGCAGCAGGTTCTGCACCAGATCCCCCAGGCCATCCCGCAGCTGCAGGCTGTAGCGCTGACCCTCCTGGCGCACCTCCAGGGCCGTGTCCCGGTGGGCGTAGTCGGCCATCAGGGTGATCAGCCCCAGCTCCACCTCATCGCGGCTGACGCCGGCGATCTCCGCCAGCTCCCCCAGGGTGAGGGCGCGGCCCTTCAGATAGAGAATCGCCTCCAGGCGAGCCGGCAGCGAGAGCGAATCCCGGTGCTCCAGCAGGGGTTCAGGGGATTCGCGATCCATGGCACCCCCGGTCACAGCGGCAAGTTATCCCACCCCGACGGCTCCGGCCAGTTCCCCCAGAAACAGGCGGTAGGCGGGATTCTCGGTTTCATCCACGGATTGGTATCCCAAGCCCTGCAGGAAGTCCTGCCAGTCGTCCATCTCCTGGGGCGGCACCTGCACGCCCACCACGATCCGCCCCATGTCGGCCCCGTGGTTGCGGTAATGAAAGATGCTGATGTTCCAGTTGGGGTGAAGGCTGGTGAGGAAGCGCATCAGCGCCCCCGGCCGCTCCGGGAATTCGAAGCGATAGAGCAGTTCCCGCCCCTGGCCGGCCGCTTCGCCGGCCCCGACGGGCATGCGCCCCCCCACCATGTGACGCAGGTGCAGCTTGGCGAGCTCGTCGTTGGAGAGGTCGAGGCAGGGGAAGCCCGCCTGTTGCAGGTCCTGGATCAGGGCCTGCTCGTCGCGGCTGCCGCTGGTCTGCACCCCCACCAGGATGTGCGCCCGGCCTGGGTCCGCCAGGCGATAGCTGAATTCGGTGAGGTTGCGCTGCCCCAGCAGTGTGCAGAACTCCCGCAGGCTGCCGGCCCGCTCCGGGATTTCCACCGCCAGCATCGCCTCGCGGTCTTCGCTGATCTCCGTGCGTTCCGCCACGAAGCGCAGGCGATCGAAATTCATGTTGGCGCCACAGGCCACCGCCACCAGGGTCTGGCCCCGCCGGCCCCGCTGGGCCACATCGGCCTTCATGCCGGCCACCGCCAGGGCCCCCGCCGGCTCAAGGATCGAGCGGGTGTCCTCAAAGACGTCCTTGATGGCGGCACAGATGGCATCGGTGTCCACGGTCACCATGGCGTCCACGTGGCGGCGGGCCAGTTCAAAGGTCTGAACCCCCACCTCCCGAACCGCCACCCCATCGGCGAACAGCCCCACCTGCTCGAGGGTCACCCGTTCCCCCTTGGCCAGGGAACGGGTCATGGCATCGGCATCCACCGGCTCCACGCCGATCACCTCCACCTCGGGCCAGAGGCTCTTCACGTAAGCGGCGATGCCGGCGATCAGGCCGCCACCCCCCACCGCCACGTAGATGGCATCCGGCGGTTCGGAGCACTGGCGCAGGATCTCCAGGGCGATGGTGCCCTGGCCGGCGATCACCTCCGGGTCATCGAAGGGGTGGATGAAGGTGAGTCCGCGCTCCTGGGCCAGCCGCAGCGCCTCCGCGCAGGCGGCGTCATAGGTGTCGCCGTGCAGCACCACCTCCGCGCCGCGGTTGCCCACCGCCCTCACCTTCATCTCCGGCGTGGTCACCGGCATCACGATCACGGCCCGGCAGCCCAGCTTCTGGGCCCCGAGGGCCACCCCCTGGGCATGGTTGCCGGCGCTGGCGGCGATCACCCCGCGCTCCAGCTCTGCCGGGCTCAGTCCCACCATTTTGTTGTAGGCACCGCGCAGCTTGAAGCTGAACACCGGCTGCAGGTCTTCCCGCTTCAGCAGCACGGTGTTCTGCAGGCGCCTCGACAGGTTGGGGGCGGGATCCAGGGGCGATTCGATTGCCACGTCGTACACCCGCGCCCGCAGGATGCGTTGCAGCATCTCCTGCTCCGTCGGCCAGGGCGGGCCCTGGTGGCTGGCGGGGTTTGTGCTCATGGCCCTGCGGTGATCCCATTAGTGTGCCAAGGGCCGCAGGCAAGCTCCAGAACGTCTGCCCTGAACCGACACTCCACCGGTGGCAGCGCGTAGGCTCATCCAGGTTCAAGGCCTCGGGCATGCATCTCAGTGAGCTGACGCATCCGAATCAGCTGCACGGCCTGAGCCTCGCCGAGCTCGAAGGGATCGCCCGCCAGATCCGGGAGCGCCACCTGGAGGTGGTGAGCACCAGCGGCGGCCACCTGGGCCCCGGCCTGGGGGTGGTGGAACTCACCCTGGCCCTCTACCAAACCCTCGACCTTGACCACGACCGTGTGGTCTGGGATGTGGGCCACCAGGCCTACCCCCACAAGCTGATCACCGGCCGCTACAACGACTTCCACACCCTGCGGCAGCAGAACGGGGTGGCGGGGTACCTCAAGCGCTGCGAGAGCCGCTTCGACCATTTCGGTGCCGGCCACGCCAGCACCTCCATCTCGGCGGCCCTGGGCATGGCCCTGGCTCGGGACCAGCGCCGTGAAGCTTTCAAGTGCGTGGCCGTGATCGGCGACGGCTCCCTCACCGGTGGCATGGCCCTGGAGGCCATCAACCATGCCGGCCACCTGCCCAAGACGCGCCTGCTGGTGGTGCTGAACGACAACGACATGTCGATCAGCCCACCGGTGGGGGCCCTCTCCACCCACCTCAACCGCATGCGGCACAGCAAGCCGCTGCAGTTCCTGCAGGACAACGCCGAGGAGGCCATCAAGCACCTCCCCTTCCTGCACGGGGAGCTGCCCACGGAGCTCAAGAACCTCAAGGAGAGCATGAAGCGCCTGGCGGTGCCCAAGCTGGGCGCCGTGTTCGAGGAGTTGGGCTTCACCTACATGGGCCCCGTGGACGGCCACGACATGGCCGGCATGATCAAGGTGTTCCAGCAGGCCCATGAGCACGAGGGCCCGGTGCTGGTGCATGTGGCCACCACCAAGGGCAAGGGCTACGCCTATGCCGAGGAAGACCAGGTGGGCTACCACGCCCAGAGCGCCTTCGATCTGGCCACCGGCAAGGCCTACCCCTCCAGCAAGCCCAAGCCCCCCAGCTACAGCAAGGTCTTCGGCCAGACCCTGATCAAGATCTGCGAGCAGGACCCTCGGGTGGTGGGCATCACCGCCGCCATGGCCACCGGCACCGGCCTGGATCTGCTGGAGAAGGCCCGCCCGCACCAATATTTCGATGTGGGCATCGCCGAGCAGCACGCGGTGACCATGGCCGCCGGCATGGCCTGTGAGGGCCTGCGGCCGGTGTGTGCCATCTACAGCACCTTCCTGCAGCGGGCCTACGACCAGCTGATCCACGACGTGGGCATTCAGAACCTGCCCGTCACCTTCGTGATGGACCGGGCCGGCATCGTGGGGGCCGATGGCCCCACCCACCAGGGCCAGTACGACATCAGTTACCTGCGCTGTGTGCCCAATTTCACGGTGATGGCCCCGAAGGATGAGGCCGAACTGCAGCGCATGCTGATCACCTGCCTGCAGCACAACGGCCCCACCGCCCTGCGCATTCCCCGCGGTGAAGGGGAGGGTGCCCCGCTGGTGGAGGAGGGCTGGCAGCCCCTGGAGATCGGCCGTGGCGAGCTGCTGGCCGATGGCGACGACCTCCTGATCGTGGCCTACGGCGCCATGGTGGCCCCCGCCATGGCCACCGCCGGTCTGCTGCAGGAGCAGGGGGTGCGGGCCGCCGTGATCAACGCCCGTTTCCTGCGCCCCCTGGATGAGGCCCTGATCCTGCCCATGGCGCGCCGCATTGGCCGCGTGGTGACCATGGAGGAGGGCTGCCTCGCCGGTGGCTTCGGCGCCGCCGTGGTGGAAACCCTCAACGACCACGACGTGCTCGTGCCGGTGCATCGCATCGGCATCCCCGACCAGCTGGTGGACCACGCCAGCCCCGACCAGAGCAAGCAGGCCCTGGGGCTGACCCCGCCCCAGATGGCCGACGGCATCCTCCAGCGCTTCAACAGCCTGCGCCGCCAGCCGGTGGGTGTCTGATCCCGAGGTGTTGATCGTCGGTGCCGGCCCCGCCGGTGCCGACCTGGCCTGGCGGCTGGCCCGTGCCGGCACTCCGGTGCTGCTGATTGATCGGCTGCCGGATCTGCGCCAAGCGGCCTTCAGCAGTGCCGCCCTGCCCTGGTCCGCAGTGGAGCACCACGGCCTGCCGGAGTCGGTGATCGCGGCCCGTTGGCAGGGCTGGCAGCTGCTGGGGCCCGGCGGGCAGCGGCGCCACTGGCGGGCACCCCACACCCTCGGCGCCGTGCTGGATTTCGGCGCCCTGCGCTGTTGGCTGGCGGAGCGGGCCGCCGCCGCCGGGGCCGTGGTGGAGCTGGACTCCACCGCTGAACACTGGCAGCCCGATGGGGAGGGGGCCCGGGTGCAGTTGCGCGATGGCACAGGCCAGCGCCGGCTGCTGCAACCCCGCTGGCTGGTGGATGCCACGGGGCAGCAGCGGGCTCTGCTGGGGGATCCCCCGGCGGCGGCGCACCCCCTGGTGAGCGGCGTGGGGGTGGAGTGGTTGCTGCAGGTGGACGCCCAGCTGTGGGGGAAGTGGGCGGATCAGCTGAGCTTCATGCTCGGCAGCGACTGGGTGCCCCAGGGCTACGGCTGGGTGTTTCCCATGGGGCCGGGGGTGCTCAAACTGGGCATCTGCCGGCTGACGGATGCCGCCCATCCGCAACCCCCTCTGCAGGGCCTGCTGCAACAGCTGCAGCGGCGCCTCGGGCTGGAGGGGGCCGCCGTGCTCGATCGCCACGGCGGCCTGGTGCGCAGCAGCATCCGCCGCCGTGAACCCCACCAGCGGGGCCCGCTGCTGGGGCTGGGGGATGCGGTGAGCACCGCCAACCTGCTGGGGGGCGAGGGCATCCGCCACGCCCTGAGCAGCAGCGCGGTGTTGGCGCCGCTGCTGCTGCGGGCCCTGCAGGGCGACGGCCGTTGCCTGCGGCACTATCCGGCGCAGTTGCGCCGCCGCCTGGGTTGGCGCTGGAGCCTCAGTGGGCGCCTGGCCCAACGCACCTGGCTGGGGCTGCGATCAGCGGCGGCGGATCGCCGCCTGGCCCGCCTGCTGGGGGGCCTGGAGGCCTGCAGTGCCGATGACCTCTCGGCCCTGCTGTTCGAGTACCGCTTTGAACGCTATGGGCTGCGGGCCCTGCCCTACGCCCTGGGCTGGCGGTAAGGGTTGGTGGTTGGGGCTTGTGGTGGAGCCGGGGCGACGTTCGGTCACCCCGGCCCGCTGTACGCAGAGGGCTGGACTCAGACCACGCCGCGGGCGGCCAGCCCCAGGATCGCGCCCATGCCCAGGATGTGGCCGAAGGAGGTGGTGGCCAGCAGGGCGGCGTGGCTCATGCCACCGAACATGGTGGGGTTCGGCAGCTTGGCACCCTCATTGGGGTACTTCATGGTGGCTTTGCCGATGCCGATGGCGATCACATTGGCAACGATCATCACCAGGCCCACCTTCGGGGACCAGGCAACGGAAGCGGGGGCGATGGCCAGCAGGGGATCGAGCATCGAAATCTCAGGCGACTCCTCATCTTCTGAGGGGGAAAGGCCTGCGGCCTGGGCCGCTTAAGACTTGTTCACCGCCCCGGGGTCGGCCGGCCTCTCCCGAAATCCCAGCAACACCAGCAGATTGCTGAGGGTGAGAAAGGCTTCGGCCCCCCCATGCAGCGGATCCACATCCGCCAGCTGACGTCCGTACACCCCCTCGGCCACCAGGGCGGCGGCGATGGTCACCAGCACGAACAACAGGGTGAGGCAAAAGCCCCAGAAGGCCATCCGGGGCATGCGGCCGCTGCGCCAGCTCCACCACAGGAACAGCAGGTAAGGGGCCAGGGAGCCGGCGAACAGCGGTGCGGGGTCGATGGCCGCGAGGCTCTGCAGCAGGGCCGTGGCCATGGCTCAGGCCCCCGCCCGTCGGTTGAGGTTCCAGGCCGCCAGGGCCAGGGTGCCGTTGCCGAGCAGCGTGCAACCGGCCTGCAGCACCACCAGCCCATCGAGGGCCGGGGCATTGTCAAACAGGTGCCAGGTGCAGGCCGCCATGGCACTCACCAGGGCCGGGGCCATGGCCAGGGAGAGCCAGCTCCACTCCGGTTCACCGCGCCGCTGGCCCCAGCGTTGGATCGCCACCATGGCCAGGCCCCACTCCAACACGGAGGCCACGTGGATCCACCAGGTGGGTAAGGAGAGGGCGTGCATGCCCCCGGTCTAGGCGGCCATCACTCGACCGTGTGGCTGCTGAACTGTTCGAACACGGTGCGCAGCACCGCCGCCATCTCGGGCTTCAGCTCACAGCCCGCCGTGGTCTGGGAGGCCAGCAGCAGCAGGGCACAGGCATCCACGAGGGAGGCGGCCTCATCACTGCTGAGGCTGATCAGGTGCTCATCCCCGCAGTGTGTGACGTGCAAGCGATCCCTACGGATTTGTAATGCAGGCTACTTTTCTGCAGGGTGAATGTGGCAATCCGCAGGTTTGCTTCACCTTTCCCCTGTGATCTCCGCCTGATGTCCCTCTGGAACAGGCTCTGAATGCAGCTGTTCAACGGCAATGAAGCTGGAGCGTTGATGAAAATCGGGCTCCGCGGCGCAATGGCGCAAAGCCCAGTATTGGCAACCCATCTGCCGATGCTCCAGCACCGCGGTGAGCGACAGCTCGAGCCGGGGATCAACGGTTGTCAGCCAGCCGCCCCAGGGGAGGCTGAGCTCCAGATCGAGTTGTGTGGCGCTGCGCTGCAGCACGATGGGCAGGGCCTGGATCCAGGGTTCCTCCCCCCCACCACTGCGGTATCCCTCAAAGCGATAGAGGTTCCAATCGCCGCTGCAGCTGAGGTTGAGCTCCCAGTACTGGCGCTCCCCCACCACCCCCAGGAAGGCTTCGAAGCAGGTGCTCTGCCACAGCCCATCGCGGCGCTGGGGATCGGCGCTGGGCTCCCCCAGCACCAGCTGCTCCAGGGGGCCCCGCAGGCGGTAGCGGATCCGCAGGGCTTCGTCCTGGCGCCCCACCCAGCCCTCCAGGCAGAAGGGATCCACGGCGGGGCCGGGGCCAAAGGGCCGCAGGGTGGCCATCAGGCCGGCTGCCCTTGGGTGCCCTGCAGGCGACGCACCAGCTGGCGCAGGGGCTCCATCTGGGCCTCGATGCTGGCGGTGAGGCGGAACTGCACCAGGGCCCGCTGCAGGTTGTGCTGCGGATGACGGGCCTTGAAGTACACGTTGCCGTTGAGGTGGTCGGTGAAGAACCGCAGCCCCAGTTCGAAGCTGATCAGCCGCGCCGCATCGGGCAGCAACGCCACCTCCTGGGCCGTGAGCAGCGCTCCGGCCTCCGCCAGATAGCCCTCCAGAATCGCCGCCGCCAGCGGCAGATCAAAGACCACGCCGTTGAGGTCGGTGGTTTCCTCCCCCAGGGGGTTGCAACAGGAGCGCAGGCAGTCGCCGATGTCGTAGTGCACCAGGCCGGGTTTCACCGTGTCCAGATCGATCAGGGCCACGGCTCGGCCATTGCTGCGATCCAGCATCACGTTGTTGATTTTGGGGTCACCGTGGATCGGGCGCAGCGGCAGCTCGCCGCGGCCCTTGGCTTCCTCCAGTAAGGGCGCCAGGGCTTCCCGATCGCGGATGAAGGCCATGCAGAAACGGCTGGCGTCGTCGGTCGGTGGGGGAGCTGCCGCCAGCGCCCGCCGATACGCCTCCAGATAGAGGGGGGTGATGTGGAAGCCCTCCAGCGGGTCCGCCAGGGCGTCCACCGGCAGGTCGCTGATCAGGCTGTGGAACACCCCCAGGCCGCTGCCCAGCTCACGGGCTTGGGCCGCCCCCGCAATCACATCCACGGTGTCGGCCTGGGGAATGAAGCTGAGGCTGCGCCAGAAGCCACCGGCCTCACAGCAGTGCCAGGTTTGGTCGCCGCTGCGGGTGCAGATCAACTGCGGGTGCTCCCAGCGCCTGGAGCCCAGGGCCGGGTGGCCCTGCTGCAGCTTGCGTTGCATGTGCAGCGAGAGTTGATGCAGGTTGTGCATCACCAGCTCCGGCCGCTGGAACACGGCGGTGTTGATGCGCTGCAGCACGCTGAGGCCGCCGGCGCTGTTCACCAGATAGGTGTCGTTGACGTTGCCGCTGCCCAGGGGATCGATGGCGCTGACGCAGCCCTCCCCGTGGAAGGCCTCCGCCACGCGCCAGAGGCGCGACCCGTCTAGGGCACTCACGCCTGTTCGGCCTGCTGCTGCTCGATTTCCCGCAGCAGCTGGTGGCGAATGTGGTCGGGGGATTTGTACTGACGGGGCAGGCAGTTATGCAGCGTGGTCAGACGGCTCCAGGCCAGGGTCTTTTCAATCCGTGCCACTGGCCGGCCTTCCAGCAGCAGCTGTTTGAGGGCCTTGCGATACAGGAAATACTTCGACTCCAGCTCACCGATGGTGAGACCCTGGGTTTCGCTCATGAAGCTCCTGGCTTGCAGGCCAACAGCTTCAAGCTATGCGAAAGCCGCCGACCCCTGGCCGGATCGGGGCCAGTTGGTGGTGAGGCGTCACACTGCGGCGGCGCCTTCAGAGGGTGCTGCAGGCCCTCTGGAAGCGCAGCAGCTGCTCCCGCTGGGCCGGCGTGGCCCGGTCCGCCCGCTGTTGCATCAGCCCCTGCGCCCGCTGCACCTGGCCGCAGGCCAGATCGTTCTCACCGCGATTGAACTGATCATCGGCGCTGGCCAGGGCCGCCTGCAGCTGCCGGCGGGCCTGGGGTTCCGTGGGGCCGCCAGTGGCTGCCGTTGTGGGGGACGCCGCGGGGGCCGCCGGCGGCGGGGGGCTGGGGCGGGGCCGCCCACAGGCCGCCAGGCCCAGGGCCAGCACCAGGGCGAGCAGCGGCCGAACGCCGTGGCCCGGGAGCCCGTGGCTCATGCCAGCACCGCCGCCTGCTCGGCCGTCAGCCGTCCCGCCGCCACCAGGGTGCGGGTGATGGTCTCGATGTCCAGCACGGCGTGCACGCGGTAGCCGGCCGCCTGCAGCCGTTCGCGGGCGCGGCGATCCCGCTGCCCCCCATGGTCGATGAACACCACCACGTCCTCCACCACCAGGCCGGAGCTCTCCAGTTTGCTGATGCCCTCGAGCACGCTGCCGCCGGTGATCAGGATGTCGTCCACCACCACCACCCGGTCGCCGTCGTTGAAATCCCCTTCGATCAGGCGCCGGGCACCATGGGCCTTCACCTCCTTGCGGGGGTAGATCAGGGGCTTGTGCAGCGCCAGCGACAACCCGGTGGCGGTGGGCAGGGAGCCGTAGGGAATGCCCGCGATGCGGTCGAAGTCAAGCCCCTCCAGCAGGGCGCCGTAGCTGTGCAGCACCCGATGGAAGAGGTTGGGATCCGAAATGATCTGGCGCAGATCCACGTAGTAGTTGAACACCGCTCCGGAGGCCTGCACGTAGTCGCCGAACAGCAGGCAGCCGATGTCAAACAGATCGAGGATCAGATCCCTGCCCGCATCCGGCGCCGCGCTGGTGGCCGTGGGTGGCTCCGCCACCCAGAGGGCACAGCTGTTGCCCTCGACCCGCGGGTGTTGGTTGAGCCAGCGCTCTCGGCGCTGGTTGATCAGACCCTTGAGGGCGGCCGCCTGTTCCCCCAGGTCGTCCTCCACCAGAAGGTTCTGGGGCAGGGGCAGCAGCAGCCCATCGGCGGCGTCGTTGAAGCCGGCCTCCAACAGGCCATCGAGCCGCTCCTCCTCGCTCCAGATGCTGCGCAGCATCAACACCCGCTCCGGGGCGGCCTGGCGCACCTGCCCCAGCACCGCGGGGTCGCTGGTGCCCACCTCCAGCAGCAGTTGGTCGGGGGTGCCCCACAGCTGGCACTCCCGCACGATCTGGAGAAACAGCGGATCCCCCTCGGAGGGGTGGTACTGGATCCGTTTGGCGGCGGGGTTGGAGCTGCGGCAGGTGATCACCACCGCCTTGTCGGCGTAGAGCAGAAACGGTGCGGCGATGTCCTGCCCCGCCAGGGGGGAGAGGGTCACCGCGTCCACCCCCAGGTCCTTGAACAGGTAATGGGCCAGGGCGGTGGAGGAATTGAGATCACCGTGTTTGGCGTCGATGATCAGCGGCAGGTCGCGCGGCACCAGGTCGCGCACCTCCAGCAGCAGCTCCAACCCCAGGGGACCGAGGGCCTGGTAGAAGCCAAGGCTGGCCTTGATCGCACACACGTGGGGGCTGGTTTCCTCCACCACCGCCTTGATCCAATGGCGGGCCTGGCTGAGGAAGGAGCGGTTGGCCATGCCGCGCCGCTGGGCCCAGCTCTGCAACATCTCCGGATTCGGGTCGAGCCCGGTCATCAGGAGCGACTGCCGCTCGGCGATGGCTTCGGTGAGTTGAACGAAGAAGCCCATCGCCCCCTGGATGGCGTGTTGCGTTGCTAAGCGATCCCCCCGGCCTGCGGTGGAGGGGGTCACAGGTCGTAGCAAATCAGAGGTGACGGCCCAGCTTTCGGGGGCAAGCGCCAGGGGGCAAGCTTCCGATCTGGCCACCGCCGCTGGCCGCAGCCGACGGCAGGCGATGTGATCCGCTCGCTGCGGAGTGCGGGTGAACCAGGAGCTGGATCGTCGATGTCTGGAGCTGGCCCTGGCGGATCTACGGCTGCTGCAGCCGACGCAGCGGCGCCTGGCCCTCGCCCAGTTCCAGGCCATTGATCCCGCCCTGGCCAGCCGCCTGCAGCTGGAACTCACGTTCCACCTGTTTTGATCACCTGTTCAGATCACCGGTTCTGAGGTCGCCGTGCTCGAGCTGTTCCACGCGGCCCCTTCGTATTTCTCGATGGTGGCGAGGTTGGCGCTGGCGGAGGCCGGCATCCCCTTCACCCCACGGCTGATCGACATCCATCTGGCCAAGCAGCAGCTCAGCGATCCCTACCGGGCCCTGAACCCCCACATGACCGTGCCCACGTTGCGGGGGCCTGATCTGCTGCTCACCGACAGCTCCGAGATCCTGTCCTTTGCCGCTTGTCGCGCCGGTGACGCCTGGTGCGATGCCGATGCCGCCCAGGCGCCGGCCATCCGTGCGGCGGTGCAGGGCCACTACGCCATCTCGATCGAGACCCTCACCTTCAGCAAGCTGCTGACCAGCCGCCCGCTGCTCAAGCCATTGGTGACACGCCTGCTGTCCGGCCTGAGCCGGCAGCTGGACCAACGGGCTGCCCACACCGCTGTGGATCCCGAAGCCCTGCGGGCCAAGGCCCAGCAGGATCGGGAACGGCTGCAGACCTTCACAGCCACCCCAGCCGCCGAGACCCTGGCGGCACTGCGTGCCCAGGTGCAGGCCTACCTCCACGGTCTCCCTGCGGTGCAGGACGGCCCATGGCTGTTCGGCAGCCGCATCAGCAGCGCCGATGTGGTGCTGGCGGTGTTGTTGGCCCGCCTCTCGATGGCGGGGGAGCTGGCGTTGCTTGAGCGTGCGGATCTGCAGCGGTGGTGGCAGCGCTACCAGGGCCGCCCGGCGGTGCAGGCCGCCGATCTGTGGACCCGGTTCCAGCGCCGCCGCTTCGTGGCGGCGCTGCTGCAGGCCCGTCGCACACCCATCGTCAGCTCGGCGGCTTGACGGGGCAGTCCCGCGCCGCCAACACCGCCGCCTGCCCCTTGCCGTCACGGTGCAGGGGTTGCACGCCGAAGTCGTCCTCACTGACGTCAAAGCCGCCGCTGCCGCAGAACAGGGTCAGCTCCCGGCGGGTGTAGCTGCCATGGGCCCGGCCCTTGCCCTGCTCCATGGCCATGCCGAGGCACTGCTGCTGATTGCCCCAGACGCAACTGGCGGCCCCCAGCAGCCCCCCCAGAACGTTGGTGGCAATCTGCTGGCTGCGGTCGATTTCAAAACGCTGCACCTGATACCGCCGGCGCCCCAGCTGCTGATCCAGGGGATCCGGCGGCAGTGGGCGGCTGAAGGCCTCCTGGCTGTCCACCGTCCAGGGGCCGAGGCGTTGTCCCACCGTGAGCTGGCTGGCCAGGCCCCGGGTGAGGGCTTCAAAGCGCTCCTTCGGAAAGCCGTGGTGCTGAAAGGAGATCCGCTCGTAATCCCCCATTTCAAACATCAGGTTCGCCGTCTGGGCGAAGTCCTCCACCCCGAGGGCGTCATGGCCCATCAACCAGCCCAGGAACACCCCCGTGCGCCAGTCGGCCGCCAGCTCCTCCTGCTTCACCGTGAGGCCCAGACCGCCGCTATAGGGCCCCCGCCCCTGCTCCCGGTTGACGTGGTGCCCCCATTCATGGGCCAGCACCGCCAGATCCAGCAGCAGCAGATCCGCATCACTCTTGCCGCGGGCGGAACGCACACTTCGCCGCAGGTTGAGGGCCATGGCGATCTCCTTGCTGGGGGGGCAGTAGAAGGCCATGGGGTGCTCCACCCGCGTCTCCCCGCAGCCCTTGGCGGTGTCACCGGCGAACAGCAGGGCCGGTTGCTCACGGCTCCCCCAGTGGCGGTGGAGCAGGTCGTGGGCAGCCCGCAGGTAGCGCTGGCGCTGCTCCGTGGGGGTCCCCTTGGGGTCCTGCCGCAACGTCTCCAGGGCGCGGGCCTGGGCGGGATCCGCGGGTTTGGGCGGCGGCGGCGGCGGTTCCTGCCCCGGCGCCCAGGGCTGGGCCCGCAGGGGGGCTGCCATCGCCAGGGCCAGCAGCAGTGGCCAGGGGCGCCTCAGGGGCATGGCTGCGGCGCCGCCGTCAGGCGGCAGTGCAACACCGCCAGGGCTTCGTCAGGCAATCCCAGGAAGCGATCCAGCCAGGCGGCGCCGCAGGGCGGCACCGTGGCCACGCCCGCCACGGTGGTGTAGCCACGCCCATCGCGGGGCTGGCCCTGCCGTTGATGGCGGCGGCTGCGGCAACCCGCGCTGCTCAGCAGCGCATCCACCGCCAGATCCGGCGGGGCCAGCAGCTCCAGGCGCCCCAGCCGAACCCGGAAGCGAAAGGCGGCCCGCAACCGCAGCATCACCTCACCGGTGCGGATGTTCAGCTGCCCCGTGAGCTGCTGCGGCACGATGCTGATGGAGAGGCCCGCCGGCAACGGCAGTCCCAGCACGGTGGTGGTGCGGCCATCCAGGGGGGGGATGCTGATCGCCTCGACAGGGAAGGCCAGCTCCACCGCATCAGCACTGACTGAGGCCTGGGCCTGCGCCAGGGCCACACCGCCGCGGGCGTCGTAGCGGAACAGGGGGTAGCCAGCGATGGCTAATTCACAGGCCCCCAGGGTGTCCAGTTGCCAGCGGGGGGCGGCTGCCGGGCTCACGGCTGGCGCAGCGCCTCCAGTTCACCGCGTCCATGGAGTTCTGCCAAGGCGTCGTAACCGCCGATGGGTTGCCCATCGATCTGGATCAGGGGCACCGGGCCCGTGTCGCTGACTTGGGTGTGGTGGGGGATGCCGAGGCTGCGGAGCATGCGCAGGGCGCGACTCGACCAGGGGCAGCCCTCGGCCACGGTGATCTGCACCCGTGGCTCCCCGCTGCGGTGGGCCTGGCCCGGGCTTGCCGGGGCGCTGCCCGTGGGGGCCGTCAGGAACCCCACCAGCAGGTCAGCCCCCCTGAGGATCTGACTGCCGTGTTCGAGGTGCCCCCCCCACACCTGACACTCGGCATCGGAGAAGCTCAGGTGCAGGTGCACCCCCTGCGGCCCGACGGTGCCCTGCAGGGTGATGATTTCCAGCTCACCCTCCAGCACCGTGGGCTGGTCGCGGCCCGGGCAGGCGAACGCGGCCCGGCGCAGATTGCCCACCACGCTGAGTACGAAGCCCTCTGCCCCTTCCCGTTGCGCCAGGGCCTCCAGGGCGCGACGGATGTCGGCGCCGGCCTCCAGGTGCAGGGGCAACGCTCGCATCACAGCTGCTGCGGGGGACAACAAACGGCTGCAACCCTAAGGGGCAGCCCCTTGGTCAGGCGCTCACCAAGTCGGCGGGGGCCCACTGGGCGATGCGCTGTTCGTGGCGCACCAGCTGATAGCGGTTGAACTCCGAGGGTTCGTGCCGGTAGAGCGACTGCAGCTCCTCCAGCTCATCCCGCATGGACTGCAGCACGGGGTGGTTGTCGTTCAAAAGGCCGCACGGATGAATCTGATGAAAACCTTAAGCCCTTGGTCTCATGTGTCTCAATGTCGGGGTGCCCGCTTCGCACTTCGTTGCCCTGGGGCGATGCCCTGGCTAGATCGGGAGTGAATCGCAATGGGACCCATGGAAGACGCCTTTGCGGTGGTTGCCCATCCGCAGCTGCTGGTGGCCATCGGCGCACTGCTGCTGCTGGGGGTGGTGCTGCTGCTGGAGAGCCTGGCGCTAGTGCAGGCCTTGCGCCTGGAGCCCACGCTCCAACCCGCCGTTGATCCGGAGCTGCCCCCGGGGCCCGAGGCCTACGACTGGCTTTATGAATAGACGGCAATCGGCGCCCCGGGTGCCGTTGCTGTGGAACAGCCCCTGAGTGCCGATGCGCATCACGATCATCGGCAGCGGTTATGTGGGCCTGGCCCTGGCGCGCCACTGGCGCCGCGAGGGCCAGCACCAGATCAGCCTCACCACCACCCGGGCCGCCCGGCTGGAGAGTCTGCATGGCCAGGCCGACCGCGTGCTGCTGACCCGCGCCGACGACCCTGACCAACTGCGCCAGGCCCTGGAGGGGGCGGAGGTGGCTGTGTTCTGCCAGGCCCCACGGGGGGATCGCCTGGTGGATCCGGGCGTCTACCGGACCACCTACTGCGATCCCTTTGTGGCCCTGCAGGGCCTGTTGCAGGCCCTTCCGGCCCTGAGCCAGATCGTGTACGCCGGCAGCGGATCGCTCTATGGCGACACGGGCGGGGCCTGGGTGGATGAGGACACGCCCCCCCAGCCACGCGATGGCCATGGGGAGGTGTTGCTGGAGGCAGAGCAGCTGCTGAGTGCCTGCCGCAGCCCCCAACGCCGGGTCTGCGTGTTGCGGTTCGGGGCCCTGTATGGACCGGGCCGCGATCTGCTGCGTCGCCTCACCCCCCTGGCGGGCACCACCCGTGCCGGCGGCGGCCAGGAGCACTGCGGTTGGCTGCACCGGGATGACGCCGTGGGGGCCCTGGCCGCCGCGGTGCAGCAGGGATGGGATCAGACCGTGAATGTGGTGGACGACGAACCCTGCACCGTGGCGATGTTGATGGCGCGGTTGGCTGATGCCACGGGCCTTGAACCCGTCACCTGGCGGCCCCACGAGCCGGATGCAGCCGCGCGGCCCGACCGCCGGGTGAGCAATCGACGGCTGCATCAGCTGGGGTATCGCCTGCAGCACCCCCGGGTGGTCTTCCCCCGGCTGGTGGCCCTCGATGACGCCCTGTTGGGGGCGGTGAGCGCCCGGGCCGCCGCCAGTGGCCGCCGGCGAATGAACCACAACCTTCATCATCATGACGATGCCGTGCAGCGGTTCCTCAATGCCCTGCAGCCGGGCACCTACGTGCGCCCCCACCGCCATCGGCGGGAGACCCCAGGGGCCGGCTTCGAATGTTTTGTGGTGCTGCAGGGGAGCATCGGGCTGCTGGTGCTGGATGCCGCCGGTCTGGTGATCCACAGCCAGCGGCTGCAGGCCGGTGGACCCGTGCACGGTGTGGAGTTGGCGGAGGATCAGTTCCACACCCTGGTGGCCCTCTCCCCCGACGCTGTGCTTCTGGAGCTCAAACAGGGGCCGTACCGCCCCACCGAGGACAAGGATTTCCTGGCGTCCTTTCCCGCGGAAGGCACGCCGGCGGCTGCGGCCCAGGAGCGATGCTGGCGTGCCCTGTTTGAGGGGGATGGTCGTTGAGCGAATGGGATCAGTTGCTGCGTTGGCTCCACCGCGACCTGCGGGATGAACGGTTGCGGCAGGCCAGCGGCCACTGGATTGTGCTGACGGCCCTGGGCCTCCACCCCAATCGTGATCCCCTGCCGGCGGGTCTGGCCCTCAGCACCGCCATGGCTCCCCCGCTCCCACCGGATGGCGGTGGGACGCCGGTGGTGTTCCCCTTGCCTGATGGGCCGGCTCACCTGCAGCTGTTCGGGCTCTGGCGGCCTCCGTCGGCGGACGCCGAAGCCGACCAACAGCATCCCTTGGTGCGTGAGCGTTGGCGGTTCTGGGTGGTGACGGGCCGGCAAGTGCATGCCGAACGGCGCAGCATGGGGCTGAAGCCCTTGCAACGGGCCCATGGCGAGGGGTTCCCCAGCTCTGAGCTGGCGCAGCGCCTGAGGCCCCTGCTGGAGGGGTCCCCTTAGGGTCGACCAGCGGTTGTGACCCGTTGTTTGTTGCCATGGCCCAACGTTGCCGCCCGTTGCGCACTGGCCTGCTGGGGTTGGCCCTGGCGCTGGCCCTGCCCCTCGCCCCCGCCCGGGCCCTGGAGGAGGTGCTGGTGGAGCTGCCGCTGCTCAACACCAGCCTGCGGGTGCGGCTGGACGAGTTGAGCTCACCGGAGGCCCTGCTCCGCGGCAACTCATCGCTGGCGGAACTGGACCGTGCCTCCCGGGGCCAGGTGGGGGAAGCCCTGGTGGCCCTGTTCCATCAGCGGCTGCCGCTCTCGATCAGCCGTGCCGCCGAAGCCTCGGTGGGATCGCCCCTGCTGGAGCAGGTTTTGCTGCTGCTCTCCTCCTTCGGCAGCGTGGAGGGGGTGACGCCGGATGTGAGCGGCCACACCCTGGAGCGCACCCTGCGGCGGGCCATGGCGGAAGCTCCGAATGGGCAGCCCACGCTGCTGGAGGTGATGAAGGCCATCCCGGGCCAGCGGGCCCGCCTCAACCTCAGCCAGGCGGCGGTTCTGCTGCAACGGATGTTGGAGCAGCGCACCCTGGCGGATCGTCTCCTTGCCCGGGTGCCCCCCGCACCGGCCCCAACCGCAGCGTCTGCCGCCGCCCCCCAGGGGGCGACGGCAGCTCCCCTGCGGCGGCTGAGCCAGCTGCCGGTGGCCCATCGCCCCCAACCCCTGCAGCTGCTGCTGTTGGAACCCCAGGGCAACGGCAATGGCCGGCTGGTGTTGATCTCCCATGGGCTCTGGGATAGCCCCACCAGCTTCGAAGGCTGGGGCCGGCGGTTGGCGGCGGCGGGCTACACGGTGGTGCTGCCCTGGCACCCGGGCAGCGATCAACGGCAACAGCATGAGGTGCTCAGCGGCCAGACGCCGCCCCCCTCGCCGGAGGAGTTGGCCCTGCGCCCGCTGGATCTCACTGCCGTGGTGGATGCCATCGGTTCCGGTGCACTCCGCACGGGCCATCCCGTGGACAGCCAGCGGGTGGTGGTGTTGGGCCATTCCTGGGGGGCCACCACCAGCCTGCAGCTGGCCGGCCTCGTGCCCACGGATTCAGCCTTGCTGCGCCGCTGCGGTGAGCTGAACCATCCGGAGCGCAACCTCAGTTGGACGCTCCAGTGCAGCTGGACCACGGCTGTGAAACGGGCGGCCATCAACGACGGACGGATCATCGCCGTGGTGGCGGTGAGTCCGCCCATGGCGCTGCTTTTCCCGCGGGGGAGTGGCGAGCGGCTCAACACCCGTGTCTTGCTGGTGAGCGGCAGCCGCGATTGGGTGGTGCCCCCGGACCCGGAGGCGATTCGCCCGCTCCTGGGGGTGGACCTCCAGGGCCACCAGTTGGTGCTGGCCCAGGGGGGTGACCACTTCAACCTGCGGCCGCGCGACGCAGCCGATGGCGGGGTCCTAGGGGCGCTGATGCTGGCCTGGACCGACGCCGCCTTTGGGGCCGGCGCCAAGGTGCATCCGGCGCCCGGCATGGCTGCGCTGCTGCCCTCCGGCCCCTGGGGCAGTGCCACCCTGCCGCTGGTGGATGTGTCCCCGGCCCTCGGCTCAGGCCGGTAGCAGCTGCCGCCAGCCGTCCCGCTGGACCACCTGCAGCGGCGTGTCGAACAGTCTGCTGAGCCGTTCGGCTGTCAACAGCGCCTCGGCGGTGCCATCCCCCACAATGCGGCCCTCCTGGAGCAACACGGCGCGGCTGATCTCCGGAATCACCGCCTCCAGCTGATGGGTCACCAGCAGCAGGGTGGTGCCTTGCTCCGCCAGCTGCCGCAGCAGTCGCAACAGCAGATGCCGGGCCTGGGGATCCAAGCCATTGGTGGGCTCATCCAGCACCAACAGCTCCGGCCGATGCACGATGGCGCGCGCCAGCAGGACACGGCGCCGCTGCCCATCGGACAGCTCTGCGAAGGGTCGGCGCTCCAGCCCCCCCAGCCCCATCTGATGCAGCAGCCCATGGGCCCGCATCCGTTGGGTGGCAGTGGCCTGGTGATGGCGACCGATGCCCACGGATCCGAACCAGCCGGAGAGCACCACCTCCTCCGTCGGGATCTGGGGGCGATAGCCCGCCTGCAAATCGGCGGACACATGCCCCATGCGACCCCGTAGCTCCCACAGATTCACCGTGCTGTGGCCGAACAGGCGCAAGCTCGATCCGGCCTGGACAACCGGGTAGAGCTCCCGGGTCAGCAGCTTGATCAGGGCGCTTTTGCCCGCACCGTTGGGGCCGAGCACCACCGTGTGCTCCCCCAGGTGCAGACGCAGATCCACCCCCTGCAGCACCGGCCTTGGCCCCTGCCAGGCCTCCACCTGCTCCAGTTCCAGATAGGGAGCCCCCGCCATGGCTGAACCCCTCGCCGCTGTTCCCAGCCTGACGTCCTGTGGGTCCCAGGCTCGATGTGGATCTTCTGGTGCGGTAAGCGCCGCTACAGACCCCGCGGCCGCAGTTGCAGAACCTAAAGGGGCCTGAGCACCGTTGGAGCGACCCCCATGTCCCAGTCCCAGCAGCCGTCCAAGGCCACCATTCCCCTCAAGGCCCGTCCGATTTACCGCCCCCCCAACGGCCAGCTGAAGCTTTCCTGAAGCCTGGCTCCACCCGCTTGCGGGCGATCCAGCTCCGCGGTTACGACAGAGGTACCGCCGCAGCCCGCTGAACCAACCACAGGGCACCTGGCGGAGCGGGCGGCACCTGCCGCCCCCACCATTCGCCCAGCCGCAGGGGTTGTCGTCACCCCATCCCTGCGGTGGAGTGGGTGCGCCAACTTGGCCATCGGCCCCCCGCCATGTCCCAGGTTCTTGCGGCCCCCTGTTGGAATCACCGCGGTTGCAGCATCCAACTGCTCAGCGGTGAGGCGCGCGGCGTGTCCTATCGCGTGTGGCACCACAGCGGCACCCCCATGGGCCAGGTGGGCTCCCTGGAGGAGGCCCGCCAACTGATCGACGAGCAGATCCTGTTGATCCGGCAACGGCTGGCGTCGGCGGCCTGATGGCCAGCGATGGCAAGCTGCCCTGCAGCTGTGCCGCGCCGGTGTCGGGTTCCGTTCTGCTCTGCGGCTATTACGGCGAGCACAACCTCGGCGATGACGCCCTGCTGGAATCCCTGTTGGGCCAATTGCCCGCCGGTGTCTCCCCGCTCGTCACAGCCTTTGATCAACGGGCAGTGGAGCAGCGCCACGGGGTGGCGACGGTGCAACGGCGCAGCCTGAGGGCGGTTTTGGCCGCCCAGCGCCACTGCCGTGCCCTGGTGCTGGGGGGCGGCAGCCTGCTGCAGGACTCCACCAGCTTCCGCAGCCTGCTCTATTACGGCGCCCTGATCGTGGCGGCCCGCCTGCAGGGGCAACCGGTGCTGCTCTGGGCCCAGGGGCTCGGCCCCCTGCGGCGAAAGGGCAGCCGCCTGCTGGTGCGGTTGCTGCTCCCCTTGGCCACGGCCATCAGCTGGCGGGATGCCGCTTCGGCGCGCCTGGCCCGACAGCTGGGCTGCGTTGCCCCCCATGGGGCCGATGCGGTCTGGGCCCTGGAGCCGTTGCCCTGGCTCGGCCGTGGCGGCCCGATCGTGGTGTGTTGGCGCCCCACCCCGCTGCTGGATTCACGCGGCTGGAGCGTGTTGCTGGAGGCCCTCAACCAGTTGGCGGAGCAGCAGGACCGGCAGGTGCTGTGGCTGCCCTTCCATGGCCCCCAGGACGAACCCCTGCTGCCCCAGCTTGAGCGCATGGGTGTGCTGCCCCCCGGCCTGCAGCACCGCAGCCGCCAGCTGCGGGCCGCGCAGCCCTCGGAGGCCATGGCGGTGTTCCGCTCCGCGGGCCTGGTGGTGGCCATGCGGCTGCATGCCCTGATCCTGGCGGCCCTCTCCGGCAGTCCAGTGGCGGCTCTCAGCTACGACCCGAAGGTGCAGGCCTGCGCCCTGGAATTCGGCTGCGGCTGCACCGATCTCGATGATCCGTTGCCCGCGGCGGCCCCCCTGGTGGAGGCCTGGGGGGAGGCCCTGGATCGGCCTGCGGGCCTGGAGCCCCTGGCACAGATGCGCCAGGCCACCGCCCTGCATCGGCAGCTCCTGCAACGGCTTGGAGGTTGAGCGATGCGGGCGGTGGGATATGGCGCTGACCGCGCCGATGACAGCCCCAGCTGTCTGATCGATCTGCACCTGCCGGAGCCCCAACCCGGCCCGTCAGACCTGCTGGTGCAGGTGGAGGCGGTGGCGATCAACCCGGTGGATGCCAAGGTGCGCCGCCGTGAGACCCCTGCCCCCGGTGCCGTCCGCGTGCTGGGCTGGGATTGCGCCGGCACCGTGCTGGCCCTGGGGGAGGACGTCACGGGGTTTGCCGTGGGGGATGCGGTTTGGTACGCCGGCGCCCTGCAGCGGCCGGGCTGCAACAGCGAACGGCACGTGGTCGACCATCAGCTGGTGGGCCATCGGCCCGCCGGTTGGAGCGTCGCCGAGGCGGCGGCGCTTCCGCTCACGGCGATCACCGCCTGGGAGTTGCTGTTTGAACGGCTCCGGTTGCCGAGCCATTCCGCCGCGACGGCTCCCCAGACCCTGCTGGTGGTGGGGGCCGCCGGTGGTGTGGGGTCGATGCTGGTGCAGTTGGCCCGGGCCCTCACCCCCCTCACGGTGGTGGGCACCGCCTCGCGGGAGGCCTCGCGCCGCTGGTTGGCGCAGCTGGGGGTGGAGCACGTGATCGACCACCACCGTCCCCTGGCCCCCCAGCTCGAGGCCTTGGCGCTGCCCCCGGTGCGGGCCGCCATCAGCCTCACCCACAGCGGCAGCCACTACGCCGCCCTGGTGGATCTGCTGGCTCCCCAGGGGGCCCTGGCCCTGATCGATGACCCCGACCCCCGCCAGATTGATGTGCTTGCGTTGAAACGCAAGAGCCTCTCCTTGCACTGGGAGTTGATGTTCACCCGCTCCCTCTACCAGACCCCTGACATGGCCGAGCAGGGCAGGATTCTCGAGCGCGTGGCGGAGCTGGCGTCCGCCGGGCGTGTGCGCTCCACCCTGCAGCATTGCCCGGGTCCGATCACGGCGGCACAGCTGAGGCGGGCCCACGGCTGGATCGAATCCGGAGCGGCCATGGGCAAGTTGGTGCTGGAAGGCTGGGGCTAGGGCCTCCGGCTGAAGGCCAGTACTTCTACCGATGGTCGCCGGGCGGCGGCCACGTCACGCTCTGGCCGTCCCCGCTGCTTCCCCATGTCAACCTCGCCCGTGATGGTCGGCCCCTACGGCGGCACCATCTACCAATTGCAGGCCAGCCAGGGCGACTTGTTTCAGGTGTGTTTCGAGGGGCAGTGCCTCTTCTGCGAAAGCCTGCACGTGGGCATGGCGCACCTGAACCGGATGGAGCGCATCGCCGTGTCAGCGCATACTGCACAACCGGCCCGCTGACCCTATCCTCCGGGCACTTGCAGCGCGCGGGTGTTCATCACCGTCTCCGGCCAGAAGGGCGGAGTTGCCAAAACCTGCACCAGCATCCATCTCGCCAGTGTCTGGTCCGAGCAGGGTCACAGCGTGTGCGTGGTGGATGCCGACCGCAACCGCTCCGCCCTCGCCTATGGCATCCGCGGTGCCCTTCCCTTCACGATCGTGCCGGTGGAGGCGGCGGCCAAGGCCACCCGCCAGGCCGATGTGGTGATCACCGATGGTCAGGCCAGCAGCGATGAGGAGGAGCTGCGCCATCTGGCCGTGGGCTCGGATCTGGTGCTGCTGCCCACGGCCCCCAAGGCCCGCTCGGTGGAGCTCACCGTGGACTTGGCGCAACTCCTGCAGAAGGTGGGGGTGCCCCATGCGGTGCTGATGGCCAAGGTGGACCAGCGCCAGCAGCGCGCCATCACCGACGCCCGTCAGGCCCTGCGCTCCTTTGGATTGCATGTGCTGGCGGCTGAAGTGCCCCTGCTCAGCGCCTTCGACAAGGCGGAAACCCAGGGGTTGCCCGTGTCTGAGGCCTGTGACGACCGGGGACGTTCCGATCCCCGGCGCATGGCCGGCTGGTCCGCCTATCAATCCGTTGCCCTGGAGATCGAATGCCTGATTTCGAAGCCCTTGTCCGTCGTCAGCAGGACAGCCAGCCCGCTCCCCCTCAGCGCCTAAGCCTGGTGGAGCCCAGCACCGCCAGCGAGGCGGTGGGTGCCCCCCTGGGATGGTTGGCCTTCGGCGGCTCTCTGCTGGGTTCCCTGCTGGGCACCTTCGGATTCCAGGTGGCCACCAGCATGGGTTGGTTCAACTTCTGAGCTGCCGTTCCCGCAGGGCCGCCAACACCTCCTGGCTGTGCCCGAGGGGCCTGACCCCCACCCACAGTTGCCGCAGCATGCCCTGGGGATCGATCAGGAAGGTGTGGCGCTGGGAGAAGGGGGCCATCCAGCTGCCGTAGCGACGGCTCACGGCCCCGCCCGGATCCGACAGCAATGGGTAGGCCAGGGCCTCGCTGCCGCAGAATTCGGCGTGGCTGTCGGCGGAATCGGCGCTGATGCCCACCACCTCAGCCCCGGCGGCATGGAACGTTTCCAGGTCCCGCTGGAAGCCGCGGGCCTCGATGGTGCAGCCCTCGGTGAAATCCCGGGGATAGAAGTAGAGCACCAGCCAGCGACCGCTGAAATCCCCCAGGCTGCGGGGCCCCGGCACCCCATCCAGGCTGAAGTCTGGAGCCGGTTCATCCAGGGCCGGCAGCGGTCCACCGAGGGCCTGGGCCGCCCGGGGGCCCACACAACAAACCGCCAGGCCGGCGGTGAAACCCTCCAACAGCTGGCGGCGTGTGATCACGGGATCAGCTCTGAAACCCTGCTGATCAGAGTTTGGCCAGGTTGATGCCCAGTTCCTTGGCGTAGGCGCCCAGACCCTTCTTCTGGATGGTCTTGAGGGCACGGGTGGACACCCGCAGCTTGATGAAACGGTTGCCTTCAGCCCACCAGAGGCGGCGCTCCTGAAGGTTCACCTGCTGCAGTTTCTTGGTGCGCACGTGGGAGTGCGACACGGCCATGCCGTTGTTGGCGCGCTTGCCGGTGAGTTGGCAGACCCGGGACATGACCGACCTTTTGGGGAACAACGAACACTGGACCGCAGCCGGCCCAAGTTGCCCAGAGTAGCAAGTCAGCCGCTGGCCAAAGTCAGGCCCAGCTCCTGCAGCAGCCGCGTCAGGCCGAGGGTGACCCGCTGCTGTACCGCCCGGTGCTGCGCCGGATCCAATCCCTCCAGCCCATACACCAGTTCCACGGTCAAGGCGTTGCCCTGCAGCTCCAGCAGGTGACAGCGCTCCAGCCGTGCCCCCGGCACCGCATCCAGGAGCTGTTGCGCCCGTTGGGGCAGCTGCTCCAGGGCATCGGGGTCGGCCGTCGCCAGCACGCCGAAGCGCTGCACCACGCGGCGTTGGTCGAATTCATCGCAGTTGGTCACCACCGCGCCGGTGAGCAGCGAGTTGCCCATCACAATCGCCTCGCCGCTGAGGTTGCGCAGGCGGGTGGAGCGCACCCCCACCCGCTCCACCCGGGCGGTGATGCCGTTCACCTGGATCCATTGCCCCGTCTGGAAGGGGCGGTCCAGCAGGATCGTGAGGTAGTTGAAAAACTCCTGCACTGGTTGTTTCAGCGCCAGGCCAGCGCCGATGCCGCCGGCGCTGAGCAGGGCCCAGATGGCGGCCATCTCCACCCCGACGTTCTGCAGGTAGAGCACCCCGCCCAGGCACCAGATCAGGGCCCGCAGCAGGGGCGCCAGGGATCCGATCAGGCTGGCCACCGCTTCATCCGGGCAGCGCTCCATCCAGCTGCCCAGGGCGCGGGTGCAGAGCCGGTTGGCCAGCCGCACCAGCACCACCAGCGTCACCAGCTTGGCCAGGGCCATGAACAGCTGATCCGCCCCCAGGGCCAGGGGCAGGGTGCGCCAGGCCAGGGCTGCGCTGATCAGCCAGCCCACCGGCGCGATGGCCTCCGCCAGCAGCTGGGCCGAGGGGCTGTGGCGGCGGCCCGCCAGCCGGCGGCATAGACGTCCCAGCAACAGGGCCGCCAGACCACCCCCCAGCAGCCACCCCAGGGCCGGAAGCAATGCCGTGGGCAGGGCCGTCGGGGCCATGGTGGTCAGGGGATCAGAGCCCCCGCTCCATCAGTCGCCCCATCAGATCACAGCTGCGCTGCTGGAAGCCCGCCAGCTGGTTGGGTTCCAGTCCCCCCACCGCCAGGCGGGCCATCTCATAGATGTGCCGGCTCAGGTCGTCCGCCAGTTGTTGGCTGGGGGAGCTGCCCCCGCCGGTGATCACCGACCCGGCGGAGAGTTTCAGCAGCCCTTCCACCAGCGGGTGGCGACGGTTCACCAGCAACACGTGGTGGTCCGGCAGACCCGGCAGCCGTTGCTCCATCAGGGCCCCCATGTCGTTGATGCGGCGCATCTGCTCCGGCAACAGGATCAGGGCGGCGGGGGATTGCTCGCCCTTGAGGGCCTGCACCTGGATGGTCACCTTGTCGTTGGCCAGGGCCCCCTTGAACAGATCCCGCACCTTCTCGGAGCTGTCCTTGCCGTCGGCATCGCTGAGCTCGCTCTCTTTTTCCTGCAGGGAATCATCCAGCTCGCTGTCCACCCGCTGGAACTTGAGCTCGTTGTGGCGGTACTCCAGCCAGGGGATGAACTGCGTGTCGATGAAGGTGTCCGCCAGCAGCACCTCCGCCCCCTGGCCCCTCCAGAGGGCGAGCGCCCCGGCCTGGCCGGCCTCATCGGTGCAGTACAGGATGCGCTTGTCGTTGCTGGCCTCCAGCCGGGCCCGGTAGCCCCCCAGGGTGGTGTAGGCCTTGCCATCGGTGCCGGGGATGGGATCGGGGCTGTCCCCATCGCCAGCGGCGGCGGTGGTGCCAAACAGCACCAGTTCGCTCACCTGGTCGGCGAACTTGTCATCTTCCATGGCGCCGATCTTGATGAACGGGGCCAGCGATTCCCAGATCTCGGCGTACCGCTTGGGGTCTTCCCGGTGCAGATCCTTGAGGCGATCCCCCACTTTCTTGGCCACGAAGCCGCCGATGGAGCGCACCCGCCGGTCGGTCTGCAGGGCGGAGCGGCTCACATTCAGGGGGATGTCCGGCGAGTCGATCACCCCGCGCAGGGGCAGCAGGTAGCGGGGCACCACCTCCTTGATGGAGTCGCTCACGAACACTTGGTTGCAGTAGAGCTTGATCTCCCCCTTCTCCCAGTCGGCCCGGCCCGTGGATTTCGGGAAGTAGAGGATGCCCTGCAGGTTGTAGGGGTAGTCAGTGTTGAGGTGCACCCACAGCAGCGGGTCCCCCTGGAATGGGTACAGGTAGCGGTAGAGCTCGATGTAGTCGTTGTCAGTGAGCTCCCGAGGGCTCTTGCGCCAGGGTGCTTCCCGCTTGTTGACGGTCTCCCCCTCCAGCTGCACCTCCACCGGCATGAAGTCGCAGTAGGTGGTGATCAGGGTGCGGATCCGCGCCGGCTCGATGTACTCGAGCTCCTCCTCCATCAGGTGCAGGATCACATCGGTTCCGGGCTCACTGCGCTCGGCGGCCTCAAGGCTGAAGTTGGGGGAGCCATCGCAGCTCCAGCGCACCGCTTCACTGCCATCGCGGGCGCTGAGGCTCACCAGCTGCACCTGCTTGGCCACCATGAAGCTCGAGTAGAAGCCCAGGCCGAAGTGGCCAATGATGGCGTCGTTCTCCTGCTTGTACTTCTCGAGGAAATCCTCGGCACTGGAGAAGGCCACCTGGTTGATGTAGCGCTTCACCTCATCGGCGGTCATGCCGATGCCGTTGTCGGAGATGGTGAGGGTCTTGGCCTCACGGTCGATGCGGATGCGGATCTGGCCCTCACTGCCCTCGCTGCAGTCGCCCGCCATCGCCGCCATGCGCCGTTTGCTGATGGCGTCCACCCCGTTGCTCACCAGCTCCCGCAGAAACACCTCATGGCCGCTGTAGACGGCCTTCTTGATGATCGGGAAGATGTTTTCGGTGTGGATCTGGATCTGACCCTGTTCCGCCTGCAGCACCACCGGTCTTGTCGCGACTTGTGCTCCAGATTCCCCCTTGGCGGCGGCCAGCGCCAAGGGGCAGCCATGGGCAGGTAACCGTCCCTTCAGACGGTCGGTCAGCCGGCCTTCGTCTCCAGCTTCTGGGCATCCCGGTTGAGCAGAACAAAGAGCTGCTCCGGATGGCGGTAGTGCCGCGGCATGCACTGATGCAGTGTGGAGAGGCGACTCCAGGCCACGCTGCGACTGGCTTTGCTCAGGCTGACGCCATCGCGCACCAGGATCCGCAGAGCTTTGCAGTAGAGGGGATAACTGGCTTCCAGTTCACCGATGGAGAGGGGCTGGGTGAAGGTGGGTGTGGTCATGCCTCCCGCCTGAACGTGTCAAACCTGGGCTGACAATCCCGCCGGTATGCCTCGGGGCTCAACCCCCATATGGGATCAACTGAGCCGGGGGGCCGCCGTCAGTCGCGGTGCAACACCACCTGGATGGACTCCTGCCAGGCGCCACTGGCATCAAAGCGGCGGATCAACCGCTCCAGCCGATCGGGGGCGCTCAACCATCCGGCCTCCACGCTGAAGGGCTGTCGATGGCTCACCTGCTCCGGCGTCAGGTGGTAACCGCCATCGGGGAGCAGCATGAAGCGTTGGGGTTCCGGCAGGTGAGCGGTGCGCACGCCCCCGCTGCCCTCCAGGGCCCCCTCGTCGATCCGTGCACCCAGCTGGCTGTGCCAGCGGTGGCCACCGCTGGCATTGGGGCTCAGTTCGAAGCGGCAGTCCAAGGCGTCGGGTTCTGGCCAGTCGGCCGTGATGCGTTGGGCCTGGCCGCTCCAGCAACCGTTCAGCTGCTCCAGCCCGAGGGGTGGCTGCTCCAGGTCGCTGCTGCCCATGCGCCATTCCCGGATCAGCACCAATTGATCAAACCCCCCATCCTCGCGATGCAGCTGCACCAGCCTGTGGCGCCGATCCCCTTGGATGAAGCCGAACTCACCGCCGAACACCGTGCCCGGCGACACCTGAAGGGTGCCCTTGCAGAAACTGCCGCTGCTGAAGAACACCACCTGGCGCCCGAGGGAGCGGTAGTCCTCGCGGTTATCTCGGCTGGGCTCGCCATCCCGGTTGGCATCGGCGAACCGTCGGAGCCGAAAGTGCACCAGCCGCTCCTCGCTGCCCTGTTCGAGGGTGAGGATCGACGCGGTGGACTCCAGCTCACGGGCCTCACGGTCGAGGCTGGTGAAGGTGCCGCGCCACTCCCCGAGGTTCCGGAGGAAGTTGTCCCACTGGCTGGCCATGGTGTCTCGACGCCGTGCGGGCCTCAGCCGGCCTTCTGGAGGGAGGGTTGTTCCTCCGGAATGATGGCGCCAGCGACGGGGCACACCTGCAGGCAGATGCCGCAATCAATGCAGGTGTCGAAATCAATCCAGAAGAAGGGGGTTCCTTTGGCGTTCGCCCCCTGACCGGGATGGATGCAGGCCACCGGGCAGGCATCCACGCAATCGGCCACCCCTTCGCAGATTTCGGTGACGATCGTGTGGGCCATGGACGCTCAGATGCTCTGAAGCGATCCTAGGCAGCGCCTTGAATCCAGCGGACCCCGGCACAGTTGCGCTGGCGGGCGATCGCCTGGGCCTCGGCCTCACTGGCGCAGGGTCGGTGCAGCAGTTCCGCCGCTTGTCCCGAAGCGTGCAGTTGCTCCTGCAGCTGCAGTGCCGCCGTGAGATCGGTGCCGCTGGCCCAGGCCACGAGTACGGGATCGCCGCCCGCGGGGGGGGCGGCCTCGGTGCCGAGCAGCTCCCGCACCGCTTCGAGCTCAAAGCCGAAGCCCAGGCCGGTGGCCTGGTCACCGAAGCGGGTCACCAGGGCGTCGTAGCGGCCGCCACTGGCGATGGCCACAGGGGCCTCGCCCCCCTGGCAGACCAACTTGAGCACCAGCCCGTCATAGAGCTCGTAGTGCGGTTGAAAACTGGGGTCCAGCTGGAGCCTGACCCCCTGACGCGCCGCCTCCGGGGCCACCAATTGCAGGGTCTGGGCCAGTCGCTCCAGCACCGACGAGGGACCAAGCAGCTGCTCCAGCTGGTAGAGCACTGGCTCCACATCGCCCCGCAGGCGCATCAGCTGTTGCAGTGCCTGGGTCTGGTGGCCGGGCAACGGCAGCTGCGCCAGGGCGAGGGGGTCGTACTGAATCAGCGCACGGCGGGTGGCCAAGCGCTGCTCCAGCGGCACCTGCTCCAGCAGCGCCGTCAGGACGGCATGGTGCCCCACCAGCAGGACGGGCCGGTGCTGGGCCCCAATCCCCAGCTGCCGCAGGCAGGCCAGCAGCAGCCGCAGCAGCTCGGCATCCCCGGCCACGGGATCGGCGCCGCCCTCCCCCAGCAGCTCCACGCCGCTCTGCAGCCGTTCCTCGAAGCGCGGCCCCGTTTCGCCTTCCACGGTGCGGAACACCGAGCCGGTACTCCACAGCCGCAGGGGCCGTGGCCGCTGACCCAGGCGCGTGCAGGCAGCCCGGGCGATGGAGGCGGTCATCTCCGGCCTCAGCCCCAGGGGTTCGGCGGCGGCGAGTCGGACCAGCTCGCGGTCTTGGATGCTGCCGCCGGCCTCCAGGGTCTCCAGCCGCTCCACCGCCGGCGGGGACACTTCGGCATAGCCCCACAACCGATACACCGCCGCCAGCCGATCGCAGAGCCAACGGTTGGCCTCCACCTCCCGTGGGTTCAGATCCCGGGCGCCAGCCGCCGGTTGCAGGGCCATGGTGTGCAAGCTCTCCGGAAGGGGTGATCCTATGGAGTGGGCTTGGCCATGGCCGCCGACCCGGAGGGCTGGTCCAGCTCCGGGGCACCGAAGCTGCTGCCCGTGAGCGGCTGGCATTGGGCGAGCCCGTCAATCAACGGCTGCCGCAACCCTGGGGCGCAGGCGATGATCCGCCCCTCCTCGAGCCGGGCCGGGCCGCCGTCATAGGCACACACCACCCCACCGGCACACTCCACCAGCGCCATGCCCGCCGCCAGGTCCCAGGGGGAGAGGCCCCGCTCCCAGTAGCCATCGAGCTTGCCGGCCGCCACGAAGGCCAGGTCCACGGCGGCGGCGCCGCCGCGCCGCACACCGCGGCTGCGGTGGGTGAACCAGGCAAATTCGGCGTAGTTGTTATCCAGCCGGGTGTGGCGGTCGTAGGCGAAGCCGGTCACCAGCAGCGACTGGCTGATGGCCTGGCAGTCGCTCACCTGCAGGGCCGTGTCATTGCACCAGGCGCCGAGTCCCGGGGCCGCCCAGTAGAGCTGGTGCAGGGCCGGCACCGCTAGGGCCCCCAGCAGGGGCAGCCCCTTCACCGTCAGGCCGATGGAGGTGCCAAACAACGGGTACCCATGGGCGTAATTGGTGGTGCCATCGAGGGGATCGACACACCATTCCAGGGGGCTGCCCCGGCCCTGGCGTCGGCCCCCCTCTTCCGCCAGCACCCCCAGGTCGGGGGTGTCCCGCTCCAGCACCGCCAGCACGGCCCGTTCTGCGGCCACATCCGCCTCGGTCACCAGATCGCCGGCGCGGCCCTTTTCGCGGATGCGCTCCAGCTGCCCGAAGTGGTGGCGCAACTGCTCGGCACCGGCCTCGGCCGCACGGCGGGCCACCGCCGCCAGCTGTTCGAGCTCAGCGGGGGGCAGGGCCGCCGCCGCCAGGGCCCTCTGGGTGAGGGGCTGGTTCACGAAATCCGCGCCGCTCATTCGTCGTCCAGCGGCAGGCCAGCCTTCACCTGGCCGCGCCCGAAGTGGCGGCCGAATTGCAGCTCGTACACCTCGTCCTCATCCTGGGTTTCCACCTCCAGGGGGCCCCAGGCCCGGGCCACGCAGAGCAGGCCATAGCCCCTGGAGCGAATCTCGCGGGAGAGCCCCAGGGCCTCCCGCTGGTCGATCTCGCCGGCCAGCACCCGCACGGCGCAGGCGGTGCAGCAGCCGTTGCGGCAGCTGAAGGGCAACGGTTCCCCCTGCTGCTCGAAGCTGCGCAGGATGTACTCCCCCTCCGGCACCTCCAGGGCAATGGTGCGGTTCTGCTGCCGCCAGTGAACGGTGATCGGATGGGTGCGCATGCCGGCGAGCAATGACGGTCGTGGTGACTGCTACATTCTCAACGTTGCCCCACTCAGCTGCGCTCGTTGCAGCAAAAAGCCCCTCACGGAGAGGTGGCCGAGTGGTCGAAGGCGCAGCACTGGAAATGCTGTATAGGGGCAACTCTATCGAGGGTTCGAATCCCTCCCTCTCCGTTGAACAGCCGCCCCTGGGGCGGCTTTTTCATGGTTGATCGCCGCGTTCAACCAAAACGACCGGAGACGTAATCGAGGGTGGATTGTTGTTGGGGACGGTT
>VGQL01000009.1 GCA_016882415.1 Cyanobacteria bacterium M_DeepCast_200m_mx_001 | reverse complement strand
ATGGTGGCGGGTCTGGCGGAGTTCCTCAAGAACCCCGGCTCCCTCGACAGCGTGTTCAAGGTGGCCGGCAGCCTCAAGAACAGCCCCATCTCGGCGCAGATGTTTCGCCATCTGCTGGCCAACCCCGACATGGCCGAGCTGGTGGCGGATCACTGGCGGCCGGCCCCCATCGATCTCGAGGCCCTCGAGCGCCTGCCCGCCGGCAGCCTCGGCCATGTGTATGCCCACCAGCTGCGCAGCCAGGGCCTCAGCCCCGCCAGCCTGATCGACCCCACGCCGATCCAATCCCCGCAGGACTACGTGGTGCACCGCCTGCGGGAAACCCACGACATCGTGCACGTGCTCACCGGCTTCGGCACCGACGGCCCCGGCGAGCTGGGGCTGCAGGCCTTCAACCTGGCCCAGAACCGCTCACCCCTGGCGGCGATGCTGATCTTCGGCGGCATGCTCAGCAGCCTCCAGAACGACGAACCACTGGAGCCGTTGCTCAGCGCCCTGGTGCGGGGCTTTGAGCTGGGCCTCAAGGCCCCCTGTGTGATCGCCCATCGCCTCGAGGAGGGCTGGGATCGCCCCCTCAGCGACTGGCAACGGCAGCTGGGGCTGCCCGTGGCCGCCTGACTCAGGGCGTCTGCCAGTTCTCCTTCACCAGCTGCTTGGCGCGCCCCAGGGCCAGGGCGCCGGCGGGCACGTCCTTGGTGAGGGTGGAGCCGGCTCCGACGGTCACGTTGGCTCCGAGCTGGATCGGCGCCACCAGCACGCTGTTGGCGCCGGTCTTGCTGCCGGCGCCGATCACGGTGCGGTGTTTGTTGACGCCGTCGTAGTTGGCGGTGATGGTGCCGGCTCCCACGTTGACGTTCTCCCCCAGCTCGGCGTCACCGATGTAGCTGAGGTGGTTCACCTTGCTGCCGGCGCCGATGCGGGCCTGCTTGATCTCCACGAAGTTGCCCACCCGGCAGTTCGCCGCCAGCTCGGCGCCGGGGCGCAGCTGGGCGTAGGGGCCGATGGCGCAGTCGGCTGCCACCACCGCCTCACGCACCACCGAATAGAGCACCTCCACCCGCTCGCCAAGGCGGGCGTTGTCGATCAGGCTGCCGGGGCCGATGCGGCAGCCATCGCCGATCACCGCCTCGCCGCGGAAATGGCACTGGGGCTCCACCAGCACATCCCGGCCGAAGCGGGTGCCATCGCTGAGGGTGCAGCTGGCCGGATCCACGAAGGTGACCCCCTCCGCCATCCAATGGCGCCGCAGCCGCTCCTGGATCACCGCCTCGCACTGGGCCAGCTGCAGCCGGTCGTTGATGCCGTTGATCTCATCGGCATCGGCCACCTCCAGGTGCATGGCCGGGCTGAGCATCGCCACCGTGTCGGTGAGGTACAGCTCCCCCTGGTCGTTGTCGGTGCTCAGTTGCGGCAGCACCTGCGCCAGTTTCCGCCAGTTGAAGCAGTAGATGCCGGCGTTGATCAGGGTGTTGGTGCGCTGGGCCTCGCTGCAGTCGCGGTGTTCCACGATCGCCGACACGGCCCCCTCGGCATCGGCGAACACCCGCCCGTAGCCGGTGGGGTCCGCCAGGCGGGCGGTGAGCAGGGTCACGGCCGCCCCACTGCTGCGGTGGCGCTCCAGCAGCTCGGCGATGGTTTGCTCCCGCAGCAACGGCACATCGCCGTTGAGCACCAGCACCTCCCCCTCAAACCCCGCCAGGGGCTCCAGCAGCTGCTGCACCGCATGGCCGGTGCCGTTCTGGGGTTGCTGCAGCACGAACTCCAGCGGGCAGCCTCCGCCCGCCCCCGCCAGTGACTGCTCCACCCGCTCCGCCTGGTGCCCCACGATCAGCAGTTGGCGATCGGGCTGCAGCCCTTTGCAGCTGGCCAGCACCCGCTCCACCAGGGTGGCGCCCGCCAGGGGCTGCAGCACCTTGGGCAGCGCACTCTTCATGCGGGTGCCCTTCCCTGCGGCCAACACGGCAACGGCGAGCATCGGCGGAGGCGGGCAACTGGGGCGGAATCTACTGGGGGTGCCCGGCGCCGCCCGTGAGCCCCCAGCGCCGCCGCCAGGCGCCGGTGGGCTCCACGCCGCCGGCCTCCAACCGCTGCCGCTGGCGCCGCTGCCGCTCCTGCAGGATCGCGCTGCGGCTGCCCTGGCCGCCCGGATCGCGATAGGGCTCGGCGGCGTTGGTGCCCAGGTGCTCCCGCTCCATGGGGCTCAGGGGCCGCAGGCGCGGATCCCCCACCAGGGCCGTGGGGCTGGCGGCAGTGCCGCCGCTCCAATCGCTGCGCTCGGCCCGCAAGCCCGAGGGGGCGGCGATGGCCGCCAGCTGCAGCCCCGCCAGCAGCAGCCCCTGGCGCACCGCCGCCGCACTGCAGTAGGTGAGCAGCCGGCCCTGCGGCTGCAGCAGCGCCGCCAGCCCCGCCAGAAACTCCACGCTCCACAGCTGCGGGCAGCGGCTGGGGGAGAAGGCATCCATCAGCACCAGATCCACCTGCCCCCGCCGCCGGTTCAGCAGCTCCGGCAGCCGCGTGCGCGCATCGCCCCAGAGCATCTGCGGGCCGGCGCAGAGCCCCTGCAACCGCTCCAACGCCGCCGGTTGCCACTGGCTGCGGAAGCCCCCATCCGCCAGGGCCAGCTGCAGCGGCTCCGGGTCGAGCTCCAGGCCCCACCACTCGAGCTCCAGCTCCGCCGCCGCCGCGGCCTCCAACAGGGCGGCCGTGTTGCTGCCGGTGCCCACGCACACATCCACCACCACCAGCTGCTGCCCCGGGCCCCAGCGCTCCAGGCCCGCCGGCTCTACAAATTTGCTGCGGGCCTCCGCCACGGCACCGCGGCCGCTGTGGAACCCCTCCCCCACCGCCGGCGAGAACAGGCTGAAGCTGCCGTCCTCCGTGCGCAGCGCCCGGAGCTGTGGATCGTCAGCCGTCAAGCCGCTGGCGCCGGTTGGCGACCTTGAGGATCAGGAACAGGCCAAAACCGGTGATCACGGTGTTGAGACCCATGTCGGTGATTTTGCCCACCATGATGTCGTTCCCGAAGTAGGGGATCGACCACTGGTGCCAGTTGCCCGCATGCAGCAGCGGCATCAACAGCGGCATCAGCAGGTCGTTGGAGAGGGAGCGGGTGATGTCGGTGAGCTGCTGGCCGATCACCATCGCGATGGCCAGCTCCAGCCCCAGGCCCTTCTTCAGGAAAAACTCGCCGTATTCCCGCAGCACGCTCCTCAGCATCGGTGGCGCCCGTAACCGTTGCCCCCAGCTTGTGCCGCGGCCCTGGGCGGGGCCGCCGCCGCGGGCTTCTCTTCAGCTTTGGCGGCCCCGGCCCCGGTGATCAGGCCTGCAGGCGCTGCAGGTCGTCCCAGAAGCCGGGGTACGACACCGCCGCCGCCTCCGGGCGCTCGAGGCTGGTGGCGCCGCTGGCGATCTGGGCCGCCACCGCCAGGCTCATGGCCACCCGGTGGTCGGTTTCGCTGTCCACCGCGGCACCGCGCAGCTGCACGCCCCCCGCGATGGCCATGCCATCGGCGAATTCCTCGATGCGGGCCCCCATGGCCCCCAGCTGGCGCGCCATCACCGCCAGCCGATCGGTTTCCTTCACCCGCAGCTCCTCGGCGCCGCTGACGCGGCTCACCCCTTCGGCGCAGCAGGCGGCCACCGCCAGCACCGGGATCTCATCCACCAGCCGCGGGATCAGCGTGGCGTCGATATTGAAGGCCTGCAGGGGGCCGTGGGTGACCCGCAGGTCCCCCACCGGTTCGCCGGCCACATCGCGGGCGTTGAGCACCTCGATGCGGGCGCCCATCTGATCCAGCACATCGAGGATGCCGGTGCGGCTGGGGTTGAGCCCCACGTTCTCCACCGTGAGCTCGGCGCCGGGGGTGATGGCACCCGCCACCAGCCAGAAGGCGGCGGAGCTGATGTCGCCCGGCACCACCACCGCCTGGCCCCGCAGGCTGGGGCCGGGGTTCACGGTCACCTCCGTGGCGCCGGGGCCGCCCACCGTCAGGTCGGCGCCGAAGGCCCGCAGCATGCGCTCGCTGTGGTCGCGGCTCTGCACCGGTTCGATCACCGTGGTGGGCCCTTCGGCGGTGAGGGCCGCCAGCAGCAGGGCGCTCTTCACCTGGGCGCTGGCCACCGGCGTGCGGATCACGGCACCCCGCAGCCGGCGGCCCTGGATCGCCAGGGGCGCCAGGTTGCCCCCCTGGCGGCCGGCGATGCTGGCGCCCATCTCCGCCAGGGGGCCGCCCACCCGCTTCATGGGGCGCCGCCGCAGGGAGTCGTCGCCGGTGAGCACGAAATGGCGATCGGCCCGGCCCGCCAGCAGCCCCAGCATCAGCCGCATGGTGGTGCCGGAATTGCCGCAATCGAGGATCGAGGCGGGCTCCTGGAGGCCATCGAGCCCCACCCCCTGCACCAGCACCGGCTGGCCGGCCTCGATCGGCGACACCTCCACCCCCATGGCCCGCAGGCAGGCGGCGGTGCTGAGCGGATCCTCCGCCGGCAGCAGCCCCTCGATGCGGGTGGTGCCCTCGGCGATGGCGCCGAACAGCAGCGCCCGGTGCGAAATCGACTTATCCCCCGGCACCCGCACCCGACCCCGGAGGCTGCGGCCGGCGGTGGTTCCCAGGGCGAGGGGCATGGGGGCTGGAGGGGAATGGTTGCGAGCGTAGGCATTGGCCCGCCATGGGTTTCCCCGCTAGACCTTGGGCAGCTGCACGGCGGCCATGACCCCCGCGTCACCCAACGAACTGCAGACCCTGTTCGCCTTCCTGGGGCAGATCCAGGCGGACCCCCAGCTGCGGGAGCAGCTCAATGAGGTGTGCACCGCCGATGAGGTGTCGGCCATCGCCGCCGCCCGCGGCCACGCCTTCGCCCCCGCCACCCTGCTGCAGCTGTTTGAGCGCTGCAACGAGGCCCCCGTGGCCCGCAGCGGCCTGATGGATGAAAAGCTCATCCGCGTCTACCTGCGGCGCGAATCGCTGGTGTGAGCCCCTGGCGTGAGCACTCGCCTCAGCCGAGCATCACGCCGCCGTCGTTGCTGAGGCTCTCCTGCCAGCTGCGCAGGTCGTAGAGCAATTCCTGCAGGCTCAGCCCCTGCAGCTCCCGATCCAGCGCCTGCTGCAGCCGCCGGCTGAGGCTGCGCAGCACCTGCTGCTCCGCGCGGGCGCCGGGCTGCTCCGGCTCCAGCAGCGCCAGCGGTGCCCCCACGGCGCTGAACACCTCGGCCACCCGGATCGCCTGCGGCGGCCGCGCCAGCCGATAGCCCCCCTGGCGGCCCCGCCGCGCCTCCACCAGGCCGGCGCGCCGCAGGTCGAGCAGCAGCTGCTCCAGCATCGGCGCCGGCAGCCCCTGGGCGGCGGCCACAGCCGTCACCGACAGCCACTGCTCCGGCTGCTGGGCCAGCTCCAGCAGGGCCTGGAGGGCCTGCACGGCGCTGCGGCGCAGGGGGGCCATGGCGGCCTCAGCCCCGCGCGCCGGCCGCCAGCCGCTGCAGCACCTGCTCGAGGGCGTAGCCGAACAGGGCCGGGTCGGGGTCGCTCTGGCCCACATCCGCCAGCCCCAGCTCCGCCCAGCGCCCATCCAGCCGCGCCTCCAGCTCCGCCGGCCGCGCCAGCGGTTCCCCCCAGGGGTGGTTGCGCTCCGGCCCCACCTTGGTGGTGGCATCGATGGCCAGGCGGCCCCCCAGCCCCAGCTGTTCGCTGGCGAAATCGAGCGTGTCGAAGGGGGTGTTCTCCACCACCATCAGGTCGCGCTGGGGGTCCACCAGGGCGCTGATGGCCCAGATCACCTGGCGCGGATCGCGGATGTTGATCGCCTTGTCCACCACCACCACGAACTTCGTATACGTGAACTGGGGCAGGGCGCTCCAGAAGGCCATGGCGGCGCGGCGCGCCTGGCCGGGGTAGGCCTTGTCGATGGCGATCACCGCCAGCTTGTAGCTGAGCCCCTCCATCGGCAGGAAGAAATCCACGATCTCCGGGATCTGCTGCCGCAGGATCGGCGTGTAGATGCGGTTGAGGGCGATGGCGAGCATCGCGTCCTCCTTGGGGGGCCGGCCGCTGAAGGTGGTGAAGTAGATCGGGTCGCGCCGCTGGGTGACGCACTGGATGCGCACCAGGGGCGAATCCTCCACACCGCCGTAGAAGCCCATGTGGTCGCCGAAGGGGCCATCGGGCAGCACTTCGCCGGGGGTGATCGTGCCCTCCAGCACCACTTCGCTGTGGCTGGGCACCTCCAGGTCGACGGTCTTGCATTTGGCCAGCCGCACCCCTTCGCCGGCGTAGAGCCCGGCGAACAGCCATTCACTCAGCTGCACCGGGATCGGGGTGGCGGCGGCCATCACCAGCAGCGGGTGCACGCCGATGGCCACGGCGATCTCCAGGGGTTTGCCCAGTTCCGCCGCCTTGCGCAGGTGGCGCGCCCCGCCGCGCACGCTCAGCCAGTGCACGGTCATCGTGTTCAGCGACTGCTGCTGCAGCCGGTACACGCCCACGTTGGGGGTGCCGGTTTGCGGGTCCTTGGTGATCACCAGCCCCAGGGTGATGATCCGCCCCGCATCCCCCGGCCAGGGCCGCAGCAGCGGCAGGGCATCGAGGTTCACCTGCTCGCCGCGGAACACCTGCTGGTGGCAGGGGGGCAGCAGGTCGAGGTCGGGCTTGGCCTTGAGCAGATCCAGCAGCACCGAACCGAAGCGCAGGGCCTCCTGGGCCCCCTTGGGGGGGCGGGGCTGCTGCAGCAGGGCCAGCCGCTCCCCCAGCTGCTCGAGCTCCTCGGCCCGCTCCATGCCCATGCTCCAGAGCACCCGCTCCACGGTGCCCATCAGGTTCACGGCCACCGGCATGGTGCTGCCGATCACGTTCTCGAACAGCAGGGCCGGGCCGCCGCAGCCCAGCACCCGATCGGCGATGGCGGAGAGTTCGAGGTCCGGATCCACCGGCGCGCTGATCCGCCGCAGCTGCCCCCGTTGCTCAAGCAGCTCAAGAAAGCCGCGCAGATCACGCCGGGATCCCATCACACTCCGATAACCGGCCTGGTGGTGCCTACTGTGACGCACCCCTCCCGCCACCGCGGCCGTGCAGATCTCCTATTTCCATACCTCTGAGTGCGTGCCGGCGGTGTTGCCGGTGGCGGAGGGCGGCCCCGACGCCGCGGTGGTGATCGATGTGCTGCGGGCCACCACCACCATCGCCTGGTCGCTGCAGAACGGCGCCGAGGCGATCCAGGCCTTCGCCGACCTGGGGGCCCTGGAGACGGCGGCCGCCGCCTGGCCCGCCGAGCAGCGCCTGCGGGCCGGCGAGCGCGGCGGCAAGCGGGTGGACGGCTACGACCTGGGCAATTCCCCCCTGGCGGTGACGCCGGAACTGGTGGGGGGCAAACGCATCTTCATGAGCACCACCAACGGCACCCGCTCCCTCGATGCGGTGAAGGCGGTGCCGCTGCTGCTCACCGCCTGCCTGCCCAACCGCACCGCCGTGGCCCGGCGCCTGATCGAGCGCAACGCCGCCCGGGTGTGGATCGTGGGCAGCGGCTGGGAGGGCGACTATTCCCTCGAGGACAGCCTGGCGGCCGGGGCGGTGGTGTCCGCCGCCCTGGAGCTGGCGGTGTCGCCCCATGTGGGGGTGCGCTGCGGCAACGACGAAGCCCTGGCGGCCCTGGCCCTCTGGCAGCAGTGGCACCACGACACCGAAACCTGCCTGCGGGCCGCCAGCCACGGCCAGCGGCTGATCGGCATCGGCAACCACGACGCCGATTTCGCCTGCTGCGCCGCGGTGGACAACCTCACGATCGTGCCCACCCAGACCAGCCCCGGGGTGTTGCAGGCGGCTTGAGCCGTTTGCCAGCCCCCTTACAGTGCGGCCGGCGGTGGAAATCCAGTTTTGACCAGCTTTCTCGCGGCAGCGATCCAGCTCAACAGCACGGCTGATCCCGAGCAAAACTTCGCCGCCGCCGAGGAACAGATCGACCTGGCGGCCCGCCGTGGCGCCGACCTGGTGGGTCTGCCCGAGAACTTCGCCTTCATGGGCGACGACGACCAGCGGCTTGAGTTGGCCCCCACCCTGGCGGAGCGGGCCCAGCGCTTCCTGGTGACCATGGCCCGCCGCTACCAGGTGACCCTCCTGGGGGGCGGCTACCCCGTGCCCGCCGGCGATCGCCTCACCAGCAACCGCGCCGAGCTGGTGGGCAAGGACGGCCAGATCCTGGCCACCTACGACAAAATCCACCTCTTCGATGTGGACCTGCCCGACGGCAACACCTACCGCGAGTCGGCCACGGTGAAGCCCGGCGGGGAGCTGCCACCGGTGGTGGAGGTGCCGGGGCTGTGCCGCGTGGGCCTCTCCATCTGTTACGACGTGCGCTTCCCCGAGCTCTACCGCCACCTGGCGGGGGCCGGCGCCGACGTGCTGTTCATTCCGGCGGCCTTCACCGCCTTCACCGGCAAGGACCACTGGCAGGTGCTGCTGCAGGCCCGGGCGATCGAGAACACCACCTATGTGGTGGCCCCGGCCCAGACCGGCAGCCACGGCGCCCGCCGCCAAACCCATGGCCACGCCCTGGTGATCGACCCCTGGGGCACCGTGCTGGCGGACGCCGGCACCGGCCCCGGCCAGGCGGTGGCCCCCGTGGATGTGGCCCACCGCCAGCGCATCCAGGCCCAGATGCCCAGCCTCCAGCACCGGCGTCCCGCCCTGTTCTGAGCGGTGAGGCGCCCCCTGTTCCACCGCCTGCGGGCGCGGCTGCCGGGGTTGCTGCTGGCGGCGGCCCTGCCCCTGGGGGGTGGCCTGGCCTTGCTCTCGGCCCTGCCCGCCTGGGCCGCCAGTGCCCTGGCCGCCTGGCGCATTACCGCCGAGGGGGTGCTGGAGCTGCGCACGCCGCCGGGCTCCTCCCTGCAGGCCTTCTTTGAAGAGGGGCGCTTCGGCCAGGGGCCGCGGGTGTGGATCGACCTGCCGGGGGCACCCCAGCGCAGCCGCACCGTGGGGGGCAACGGCCTGATCCGCCAGGTGCGGGTGGGGCGCCCCAACGACAGCACCACCCGCCTGGTGGTGGAATTCCGCCCCGGCACCCGCCTCGACCCCCGCGCCCTGCGGTTGGTGGGCACCAGCGCCGAGCGCTGGCAGATGGTGTTCGGCACCAACCTCGGCCCCCTGGAGCCCATCGGTGAGGGGGATGTGGAGGCGGCGGCCGGCCCCAGCTGGCGCGCCCGTCCGCCGCTGGAGTTCGAGCGATCCCGCGGGCCGCTGCCCTCGGCCGAGACCCTGCCGGAGGTGCCCCGCGGCCGCTATCGGGTGGTGATCGATCCGGGCCACGGCGGCCCCGACCCCGGTGCCGTGGGCATCAACGGCCTGCGGGAAACCGATGTGGTGCTGGATGTGAGCCTGCAGGTGGCCCAGCTGCTGCAGGCCAGGGGGGTGGAGGTGCTGCTCACCCGCACCTCGGAGGTGGATGTGGATCTGCCCCCGCGGGTGGCCCTGGCCAACAACAACCGCGCCGATCTCTTCCTGAGCATCCACGCCAACGCCCTGAGCCTGTCGCGGCCGGATGTGAACGGCATCGAAACCTTCTATTTCCAGGACGGCCGCTCCCGCCGCCTGGCGGAGGCGGTGCAGACCCAGATGCTGCGGGTGGCCCCCGGCAGCCCCGACCGCGGCGCCCGCCCGGGCCGCTACTTCGTGATCCGCCGCACGGTGATGCCCTCGGCCCTGGCGGAGATGGGCTTCGTCACCGGCCAGCTGGATTCGCCGCGGCTTGCCGATCCGGCCTTCCGCCAGCGCATGGCCGTGGCCATCGCCACCGGCCTGCTCAATTACCTGGTGGCCAACCCATGAGCCAGGCCCCGATCGGCATCTTCGATTCCGGTGTGGGGGGCCTCAGTGTGTGGCGCCAGGTGGTGCATCACCTCCCTGGCGAAACGGTGCTCTACCTGGCGGACCAGGCCCATGTGCCCTACGGCAACCGCAGCGCCGCCGAGATCCAGGGCCATTGCCTGGCCATCACCGACCACCTCGTGCGGGAAGGCTGCAAGGCGATTGTGGTGGCCTGCAACACCGCCTCGGCGGTGGCCCTGCAGCCCCTGCGCCAGCGCTTCCCCCAGCTGCCGATCCTCGGGCTGGAGCCGGCGGTGAAGCCGGCGGTGGCCATCACCCGCAGCGGTGTGGTGGGGGTGATGGCCACCCCCGCCACCTTCCAGGGGGAGCTCTACCGGGCCACCGTGGGCCGCTGCGCCGGCTCGGTGCAGGTGGTGGAGCAGGTGTGCATCGGCCTGGCGGACCTGGTGGAGCAGGGGCAGCTGGAGGGCCCCCACTGCGATGCCACCCTGCGGCGCTTCCTCGATCCGATGCTGGCGGCCGGCGCCGACACGATCGTGCTGGGCTGCACCCACTACCCCTTTGTGATCGAGGCGATCCGGCGCCTGGTGGGGCCCGGCCTGGCGGTGCTCGACCCCGCCCCCGCCGTGGCCCGTCACCTGGGGGAGGTGCTGGAGCAGCAGGGCCTGCGCCTGGCGCCCGGGGCGCTGCCGGCGCCACCGCACCGCTTCCTCACCACCGGCGAGGCCGCGGCCTTCGATCGGGCCGTGGCGCGGCTGGTGGGGGCCGATTGCCGCAGCCAGGCGCTGCGCTGGTGCCGCAACCCTGAGGGGGAGGCGGTGCTGGCCCCCGCCTGAGCCAGCGGCCCGAGGCCCGCGCCTCCTAGGATCGCGGCGCCGCAGGGGGACATGGCCACGGTTGCAGAGCTGCTTCAGCCCGTCGAGGCCGACCTTGAGGCTCTGCTCAGTGATCTGCGCAGCCTGATCGGCGCCGGCCACCCGATCCTGCAGGCCGCCGCCGAGCACCTGTTCAGCGCCGGCGGCAAGCGCCTGCGCCCCGGCATCGTGCTGCTGATCTCCCGTGCCCTGGCCGCCGATGGGGAGCTCTCCAGCCGCCACCGGCGCCTGGCGGAGATCACCGAAATGATCCACACCGCCTCGCTCGTGCACGACGACGTGGTGGATGAGGCCTCCACCCGCCGCGGCGTGGACACCGTGCACAGCCGCTTCAACCATCGGGTGGCGGTGCTGGCGGGCGATTTCCTCTTCGCCCAGGCCAGCTGGCACCTGGCCAACCTCGACGACCTCGAGGTGGTGAAGCTGCTCTCCCGCGTGATCATGGACCTGGCCGATGGCGAGGTGCGCCAGGGCCTGTTCCGCTACGACACCGGCCAGAGCTTCGAGACCTACCTCGAGAAGAGCTACTGCAAAACCGCCTCCCTGATCGCCAACAGCGCCCGCGCCGCCGGGGTGCTCAGCGGCCTGCCCGCATCCCAGCTCGACAGCCTCTACCGCTTCGGCCGCCAGCTGGGCCTGGCCTTCCAGGTGGTGGATGACATCCTCGATTTCACCGGCAGCGACCAGCAGCTGGGCAAGCCCGCCGCCAGCGACCTGGCCAGCGGCTACCTCACCGCCCCCGCCCTCTACGCCCTCGAGGAGCGCCCCGCCCTGGCGGGCCTGATCGAGCGGGAATTCAGCCAGGAGGGCGACCTGGAGCAGGCCCTCGAGCTGGTGCGCGGCAGCGCCGCCATCCAGCGCTCCCGCACCCTGGCGGAGGGCTTCGCCAACGAGGCCCGCGAGGCCCTCACCTGGCTGCCCGCCTCCGAAAGCCGCAGCGCCCTGCTGGCCCTGCCGGAATTCGTGCTCAGCCGGCTGTACTGAGCGCCTCACGGCCCCGTTTCACGGGGCGGCCTCCAGCGCCCGGATCACCTGGTGCAGGTTGCTGAGCAGGGTGGGCTCCCCCGGGTAGCTGCGCTCCAGGGCCGGCCCATCCAGGTGCGGCGGCGGCAACACGTGCACCCGGCAGCCGGCCGCCGCCGCCGCCGCCGCCCCCGCCGGGGAATCCTCGAAGGCCCAGCAGTCCGTTGCCGCCACCCCCAGGCGCCGGGCCGCCAGCAGGAACACATCCGGGGCCGGCTTGCCCCGCTCCAGCTCCGGGTCATCGCCGTGCACCCGCACGCCGATGCGCGCCAGCCAGGGGTGCGGCGCGGCCTTGAGGGCCACCGCCTCGCGGGAGCTGCTGGTGGCCAGGGCCATGGGCAGCCCCACGGCGTGGCAGTGCTCCACCAGCTCCGGCGCCCCCGGCATCGGCGGGGCCTGCACCAGCAGCGCCTCGGCGATGGGCTGGCGCACCGCCAGCAGTTCGGCGGCGCTGAGGGCCGGGCCGCCGGCGGCGGCGATCCAGCCCCGCACCTGATCGGCGCAGTCGAGCCGGCGGCGGCCCCGCAGGGCCATCAGTTCCTCGGGGGTCAGCTCCCGGCCGAAGTGGCGTGCGGCCTGCTGCCAGGCCCGGGCGTGCAGCGGCTCGGTGTCGAGCAGCAGGCCGTCCAGGTCGAACAGGCAGGCGGCGGGCAGAACCATCGATCCATCCTCCGTTAGCGCTGGCCTGACACTGCGTGACAGCGGCTGGGGGCCCGGGATTTCCTCGCTTGAATGGGTGCACGCCGTTCCCGCCCCATGTCCGACGCCGCCCCCAGCTCCGGGATTGAATCCGTGCTGCAGGAGCAGCGTCTGTTCGAACCGCCCGCCGCCCTGGCGGCCTCCGCCCGCATCGGCTCCCTGGAGGCCTACCGGGCCCTGGTGGCCCGCGCCGACGCCGATCCCGACGCCTTCTGGGGTGAACAGGCCCGCAGCCAGCTGCACTGGTTCGAGCCCTTCCACACGGTGCTCGACTGGAGCAATCCCCCCTTCGCCCGCTGGTTTGAAGGGGGCACCACCAACCTCAGCTACAACTGCCTCGACCGGCACCTGAATGGCCCCCGGGCGGACAAGACCGCCCTGATCTGGGAAGGGGAGCCCGGCGATGAACGCCGTTTCACCTACCGCCAGTTGCACGCTGAGGTGTGCAAGGCCGCCAATGCCCTCAAGGCCCTCGGCATCGGCAAGGGCGACCTGGTGGCCCTCTACATGCCGATGGTGCCGGAGGCGGCCATCGCCATGCTGGCCTGCGCCCGCATCGGCGCCCCCCACTCGGTGGTGTTCGGCGGCTTCTCCGCCGACGCCCTGCGCGATCGCCTGATCGATGGCGAGGCCAAGGCGGTGATCACCGCCGACGGCGGCTTCCGCAAGGACAAGCCCGTGCCCCTCAAGCCGGCGGTGGATGAGGCCCTCACCGCCAACGGCGGCGCCCCCAGCGTGCAGCACGTGCTGGTGGTGGAGCGGCTGGCGGGGGCCGCCGGCCCCTGCGCCATGGCCCCCGGTCGCGACCACTGGTGGCATGCGCTGGTGGAGGCCCAGAGCCCCGATTGCCCGGCCGAGCCGATGGCCAGCGAAGACCGCCTGTTCGTGCTCTACACCTCCGGCTCCACCGGCAAGCCCAAGGGGGTGGTGCACACCACCGCCGGCTACAACCTCTGGGCGCACCTCACCTTCCAGTGGATCTTCGACATCCGCGAGGACGACATCCACTGGTGCACCGCCGACGTGGGCTGGATCACCGGCCACAGCTACATCGTCTACGGCCCGCTCTCCAATGGCGCCACCACGGTGATGTACGAGGGGGCCCCGCGCCCCGGCAACCCGGGGGCCTTCTGGGAGCTGATCCAGAAGCTGCGCTGCACGATCTTCTACACCGCCCCCACGGCGATCCGCGCCTTCATGAAGGGCGGCCGCGAGGTGCCCGACCGCTACGACATGAGCTCCCTGCGCATCCTCGGCACCGTGGGGGAACCCATCAACCCGGAGGCGTGGATGTGGTACCGCGACGTGATCGGAGGCAACCGCTGCCCGATCGTCGACACCTGGTGGCAGACGGAAACCGGCGGCGTGATGATCAGCCCCCTGCCCGGGGCCACCCCCACCAAGCCCGGCTCCGCCACCCTGCCCCTGCCGGGCATCCAGGCGGACATCGTGGACCAAGACGGCAACTCCCAGCCCGCCGACCAGGGGGGCTACCTGGCGATCCGTCGCCCCTGGCCCGGAATGATGCGCACCGTGCATGGCGATCCGGAGCGCTTCCGCAAGAGCTACTGGGAGGAGATCCGCCCCGCCGACGGCTCCCACCTCTATTTCGCCGGTGACGGCGCCCGCCGCGACGCCGACGGCTACTTCTGGGTGATGGGCCGGGTGGACGACGTGATCAACGTCAGCGGCCACCGCCTCGGCACCATGGAGATCGAGAGCGCCCTGGTGAGCCATCCGGCCGTGGCGGAGGCGGCGGTGGTCGGGCGCCCCGACGACCTCAAGGGCGAAGGCATCGTGGCCTTCGTGACCCTCGAGGCCGGCCGCAGCGGCGATGACGCCCTGATGGCCGAACTGCGGGGCCATGTGGGCAAGGAGATCGGCCCCATCGCCCGGCCGGATCTGATCAAGTTCACCGATGCGCTGCCCAAGACCCGCAGCGGCAAGATCATGCGCCGCATCCTGCGCTCCCTGGCCGCCGGCCAGGAGGTGAGCGGCGACACCTCAACCCTGGAGGACCGCTCCGTGCTCGAGGCCCTGCGGGTCTGAGCGCCACCACCCCAGGATCAGCTGCGCCAGGCGATCGATCTGGCGCTGGCGGGCCGGGTCATCGGCCCAGCGGCCCAGCAGGTTCTGCCGCAGCCCCGCACTGGCGGGGGTGAGGTGATCCCCCGGCAATTCCACCAGGCTGGAGGCATCCCCCGGGCGCTGCCGCAGCTGATCCAGCAGTCGCGGGCTCTGGTCGATGCCGTCGCGGTTGAAGCGCACCAGCAGGTTGCGGGGCTGGCGGTAGTCACGTCCCACCAGCCGCAGGGTTTCCTCCGGCGAGGGGCTGAATTCACTGGTGATGCCCAGCCGTGGGCCCAGGTCGGCCAGCAGCGGCACGCTGCGCTCCGCCGAGAAGTTGTTGAAGCTCAGGGCCGCCAGGCCGCTGCAGCCGCGGCCGTTGTCGGGGGCCAGCAGGTGCAGCTTGCAGCCGAGGCTGTGGCCCAGCCGCAGCACCGGCAGGTCGCAGCGCTCGGCGCGGAAGGCGCGCCAGGCCTCGTTGGCCTGGGCCTGGTGGTCGAAGCCGGGCACGTAGCTCCAGGCCCACACCGCCAGCCCCTGGCGGGCCAGGGCCTCCAGCAGGCGCCGGTAGCTGAGCTGGGGGGTGGCCGCCAGGTAGCTGCCGCCGATCACATCCACACGGCCGATGGGCTCCGGCGGCTGCAGGGTCCAGAGGCTGCCCCGCTGGCGCCAGCTCATGCCGCCTGCAGACGCTTCAGGGCATCGAGGGCTTCGCGGCGGTGGGCGGGCCCATCCAGCAGGTTGTTGAACACGTGGCGGATCACGCCGTCGCCATCGATCACGTAGGTGACGCGGCCCGGCAGCAGCCCCAGCACCGCCGGCACCCCGAAGGCGCGCCGCAGCTGGTTGCCGCGGTCCACCAGCAGGGGGTAGGGGAGGCTGTGGCGCTGGGCGAAGCGCTGGTGGCTGCCGGCGTCATCGCCGCTCACCCCCCACACTTCGGCCCCCAGGGCCTGCAGGTCGGCATGGCTGTCGCGGAAGGCGCAGGCCTCCATGGTGCAGCCGGGGGTGTCGTCCTTCGGGTAGAAGAACAGCACCAGGGCCTTGCCCGCCAGCTGGTCGCTGCGGCGCTCGATGCCGTTCTGATCGCTGAGGGCGATCTGCGGGGCGCGGTCGCCGCAGCCGAGGGGTTGGGCCAAGGGGAACACCAAGCTGGCCAAACCCTAGGCAGCATCGGTGGACGCTGAGATCATGGCGGCAGTCCCGCCCCGCCCGATGCCCCAGCCGCTGGATCCATCCCCGGCCGACCCCTCGGCCGCCGCCGCCGCGGAACCGGGCTGGGAGCAGGCGGATCTGCTCAGCCTGGCCTTCGCGGCGCCTCCAGCTCCTGCGGTGGTGCCCCCAGCCCCGGAGCCCGAACCTGTGCCCGTGCCGGCGGCCCAGCCCGTGAGCCTGGTGCCGGCGGGCCCGTCCGCCCCCCAGCGGCTGCTGATCCTCGACACCGAAACCACGGGCCTCGACCCCGCCCAGCACCACTGCATCGAAGTGGGGGCCGTGCTGTTTGAAGTGCCCCACCGGGCCGTGCTGGGCCAGGTGTCGTTTCTGCTGCCCTGCGACAGCAACGGCGCCGAAGCCATCAACGGCATCGACCCGGCGGTGAGCCGCCTGCCCCAGCCCTGGCGCAGCGGCCTGGCCTGTTTTGAGGCGCTGCTGGAGAGCGCCGATGTGGTGCTGGCCCACAACGCCGCCTTCGATCGCCAGTGGTTTGGCGTGGGTCCCCTGCCGGCCATCCACAAGCCCTGGCTCTGCAGCATGGAAGACCTCCGCTGGCCGGCGGAGCGCCAGCTGCGCCCCAACCCCTCCGTGCGCGACCTGGCCCTGGCCTACGGGGTGCCCGTGTGGGCGGCCCACCGCGCCCTCACCGACTGCATCTACCTGGCCCAGGTGTTTGAGCGCTGCGCCGAGCTGGAGACGCTGCTGCAGCAGGGGCTCGAACCGCGGCGTCTCTACCGCGCCCGCGTCTCCTATGAGGAGCGCCATCGGGCCCGGGAGGCGGGCTTCCGCTGGAACGATCCGGTGAGCGGCGCCTGGACCCGCCGCCTCTCCGAGCGGGAGGTGGAGCGCCTCGGCTTCCCGGTGGTGCCGGTGGAGGAGCCCCAGGAGCGCCGCAGCGCCTGATTTGCTTCAGCAACGGGAAGCAGAACCGTCGCTTTGGGCTGCTGCGTTGCCCCCGCTGCAAGCTGAGGATGATCCCCGCCCATGGCGGCCATGGCATCAACAGCCCGGGGGCAACCGGCCAGACGCCCCTGCCCGCAGCAGGAGGTGCAGCGCTGGCAGGACACGCGCACCTGGGCGCGGCTGATCCGGGAGGCGGAGGCCCTCTGGCATGTGGATGTGCGCGACCTGCGCCGCCTCGGGGCCCTGGAGCTCTCCCAGCTGCTGGAGGAGGTGCCCCCTAGCCTGCGGCCGCGGGTCAACCGCTGGCTGCGCTGCTACCGGGTCACCACCCGGCTGCACTGACCCATCCCCGGCCGCAGGGCAAAAAAAACGCCACCCGAGGGTGGCGCGCCGGTGAATCAATCGGAGCGGCGGGATTTGAACCCACGACCCCCACTACCCCAAAGTGGTGCGCTACCAAGCTGCGCTACGCCCCGGCAGATCGAAGTTACCACAGGGCCTTTGCGCCACGGGCGCGGATTTTGCCCAGCAGCCGCCCGGTGAGTTGATCGCGGTTCAGGCCGGCGTAACCGCACACCCGCAGCTGCCGGGCCAGCAGCCGCAGCTCCGCCAGCGGCATCGAGGCGAGCCGCAGTTCCGGCACCCGCCGCCAGGCGCGGGCGGTCATCGGCAGGTCGCTGCCCTCGCGCCCCTGGCGCAGGCCCGCCAGGGCACTGCCGGCCATCCATTCCGGCACCAGCACAAACAGCACCGCCAGCAGCCCATAGAGCTCCACCAGCCCCTTGGGCAGCGGATGCAGCTGGCGCTGCAGGGGGTCGGGCGTCTGGGGTGGCACGGATCGGACGCGCGAGGGCGGAGGTCCGGCCGCATTGTCCTGCAGCACCGATCAGATCAGCGCCGCATTGGACGGTTTGCCCGGAAGCAGCGGCCGTGCCGGCGCCGGACGGCTGGGGGGCGAATCCCGCCACTGCAGTTCGGGCGGCTGGCTGGGGTTGAGCCGCACGAACCAGAACACCAGGGCGAACACCAGCCCCAGGGTGGCCACCATGCCGATGATCACGGTGCGGTCGGGTAAGGGGTTCATGGCGGTGGGGGTCAGGCCTGGTCGGTGCGGATGCAGCGCAGGGTGTTGCGCCCCTGCTCCAGGGTGAGGTTGTCGCCCCAGAGGGTGAGCAGCATTTCACCGTTGCGGTAGTGCAGCCCCGGTTCGGTGCTGGATTCCCGGAACAGGGTGATGCCCGCCGGGCCGCTGATCAGCGAGGCCTGGGAGGCGTTGCGCTCCACCACCAGCCCGCCGCGGTCGCCGCAGAGGAAGCGTTCGCGCACCTCGTAGTCCTCCCACCAGGGGCTGGTCATCGCCAGCAGCGGCACCAGGCTCAGGCTGATCATGGCTGGATCGGACTGTTCTCCCCCCGCAGCACGCAGTGGTCGATGGACCAGTCGTAGTGGCTCCACACCGCCGGCGGCAGCTTGTAGGCGGCACCGGGGAAGCCATCCAGCAGCACGCCGCTGGGGCGGGCGGAGCAGTAGGGGCGGCTGCCGGGTTTGGCCAGGTACTGCTGGTGGTAGGCCTCCGCGAAATAGAAGGGCTTGCCGCTGGCCAGCTCCGTGGTGATGGCGCCGCGGCCGGCCGCCGTGAGCAGCGCCTGGTAGCGGTCGCGGGAGGCCTCCGCCTGCGGCAGCAGCGCCGCATCGGCCACGTAGATGGCGGAGCGGTACTGGGTGCCGGTGTCGTTGCCCTGGCCCATGCCCTGGGTGGGGTCGTGGCATTCCCAGAACAGCTTCAGCAGGTCGCTGAAGTCGACGGCGTTCACATCCCACACCACCCGCACCACCTCCGTGTGGCCTGTGCCCCCGGAGCACACCTCCTCATAGGTGGGGTTGGGGGTGAAACCGCCGGCGTAACCCACGGCGGTGGTGATCACCCCCGGCAGGCGCCAGAACCCCTTCTCCGCCCCCCAGAAGCAGCCGCAACCGAACAGGGCCTCCTGCTGGCTGGTGCTCAGCGGCGCCTTCAGGGCCGTACCCAGCACCGCATGGCGTTCGGCGGAGGGGATGGGGGTGCCGCGGCCGGGCAGGGCCGCCTCGGGGCTCACCAACCTGGTCTTGCTGCCTGCCATGGCCTGAAACAGTCCGAACACCCGGGTTTTTGGTGCAAGCGTCCGGGGGAGCCTAGGGGCTTCAGCCCTGCGGTGAACCCGGTTCCAGGGCGATGTGGTTGAGCAGGGTGGTGGTGAAGGCGAACAGCAGAAACGGCAGCGACAGCACCAGGATCAGCCCCACCCCCACCAGGGCGAACATCGGCCGGCTGGCCCCCATCAGCGCCAGGCCCGCCGCCAGGCTGGCGAAGATCACCAGCATCCAGATCAGGATCTGCGCGTAGATGTCCCCGAAGGTGAGGGTGCAGCGCAGGCGGTAGGGCACACCGGCGGTCATGGCGGCAGCGGCATGGGGCAGTGGTTCCAGCTAAGCCACGGTTGGGCGGCTTGTCTGCCCTGCGGCACAGAGTGTGATGCCGCCGGCCCCCTTCAGGCGGCGCGGCTGAGCTGCTGCTCCGCCTGCTCCCGCTCCCACAGGCGCCGGTAGGTGCCGCTCTGGCGCACCAGGGTGTTGTGGTGGCCTTCCTGCACCAGCCGGCCGCCATCCAGCACCAGGATCCGGTCGCAGGCGGCGGCGGCCGAGAGCTGGTGGCTCACCATCAGGATCGTGCGCTGCCGCTGCTGGCGCACCGCCTCGAGGATGGCGGCGGCGGTGTTGTTGTCCACGCTGGCCAGGGCGTCATCGAGCACCAGCAGCGGTGCCTGCACCAGCAGGGCCCGCCCCAGGGCGGTGCGCTGCCGCTGGCCGCCGCTGAGGGTGATGCCGCGCTCCCCCACCAGGGTGCTGTAGCCGTCGGGGAAGCCGCGGATGTCCGCCTCCAGGCGGGCCTGCTGTGCCGCCCGTTCCACGGACCCCTGGTCCGCCTCCGGGTCGCCGTAGCGCAGGTTGTCCGCCAGGGTGGCGGTGAACAGGAACCCCTCCTGGGGCACCAGGGCCACCTGGCGCCGCAGGCTCTCCAGGTCCACGCCGGTCACATCGCTGCCGTTGAGCCAGAGCTGGCCGGCGGGCACCTCCACCATGCGGCCGATGGCTCGCACCAGGGTGGTCTTGCCGCAGCCCACCGGCCCCACCACCGCCACCAGCTCGCCGGGCTCCAGCCGGAAGCTCACCCCATCGAGGGCCAGCCGCTGGGCCTTGGGGTAGCGCACCGTGAGGCCTCGGGCCTCCAGGGCCACACCGCTGCCGGGGCGCGGCCGCTCCAGGGGCTGGGGGTGCTGGGGCGACTGGATCTCCGGCTCGCGGCGCAGCAGCTCCTCCACCCGCTCCAGGCTCACCTGGCCGGTCTGGAAGGTGTTGAGGGTGAAGCCCAGCAGGGCCGTGGGGAACACCAACCGCTCCACAAACAGAATCAGGGCCACCAGGTCGCCGATCGAGAGCCGGCCGCTGGCCAGCTGGCCGCTGCCGAGGGCCAGCAGCAGCAGCAGGCTCACGGAGCTGATGCCCTCCAGCAGCGGAAACAGGGTGCTGCGGGTGCGGGCCAGCTGCAGGGCGTCATCCCGGTAGCGGCGGTTGCGCGCGGCGAAGGCCTGCCGTTCGGTGGTTTCCTGGCCGTAGATCTTGATGGCGCTGATGCCGGAGAGGTCCTCCTGGATCAGGTCGCTCAGCTGGGCCAGCGCCTCCTGCTGGCGCCGCTGTTGCTTCATCATGCGGCCGCCGAACAGCCGCACGATCACCAGCATCAGCGGGTAGAGCCCCACCGCCGCCAGGCTCAGCCAGGGGTCGATCGCCAGCATCGCCGGCAGGGTGAGGGCATAGGCCAGGGCGGTGTTGGTGAGGCTGAGCACGGCGAAGCCCAGCAGCCGCCGCACGTTCTCCACATCGCTGGTGGCACGGCTGATCACCTCGCCGCTGCCGGTGGTCTGCACCCAGCCCGGCTCCTGGCGGAGCATGTGGTCGAAGATCCGCTGCTTGAGCTCCACCTCCACCTGGCGGCCCACGCCGAACACCAGCATTCGCGACCACAGCCGCACGGCCCCCATCAGCGTGGCCAGGGCGATGATCAACCCCGCCTGGCGCAGCACGTCCGCCACGCTGAAACCGTCCTGCAGGTCGTCCACCACGCCGCGCACCAGCAGCGGGATCGACACGCTCAGCAGGTTGACCACCACCAGGGCCGCCATGCCCAGCAGCACCGTGCGGCGATGGGGGCGCAGGTAGCGCCCGATCAGGCCGAAGCGGATCGCCGCCATGGAGCTCAGCAAGTGCTGCCAACCTAGGGAGCCGAACCCGACGGCCCATGGACGAGCAGCAGCCCCAGAGCCATCCGCTCTATGCCACCGACCGGGAGCTGGTGGATCAGCTGTTGGCCACCGAAACCCCCGCCGAGGCGGAGCTGGTGAACCTGGGGCGGCTGCTGATGCGTTACGCCGGCTTCCCCGGTGCCCAGGACCTCCAGGACGACCTCGACAAGACCCTGCGCCTGTGGGGCCTCAGCCGCGAGCAGCTCAACCAGCGCTGCCGCGGCATCTGGGAAGCCGGCTACCGCCCCGGCCTGCGGGCTGAGGAGCAGTCCGTGGGCTCCGGCTTCGACACCGCCGACCAGGACAGCCCCTGAGTTCCCGCCGCCCCCTTCCGTTGCGCACCCCACCGATGGCCGCCGATTCCCTCTCCTGGTCTGCCCTGCTGGAGCAGCTGCTGCGGGGCCAGCCCCTGGCGGCCCCCGAGGCCACGGCCCTGATGGAGGCCTGGCTGGCGGAGCAGCTGCAGCCGGTGCAGACCGGTGCCCTGCTGGCGGCCCTTCGTGCCAAGGGGGTGACCGGTGAGGAGCTGGCGGCCATGGCCCAGGTGCTGCGCCAGGCCTGCCCCCTGCCGGGGGAGCGGCCGCCCCTGCCGCTGGTGGACACCTGCGGCACGGGGGGCGACGGCGCCAACACCTTCAACATCTCCACCGCCGTGGCCTTCGTGGCCGCCGCCTGCGGTGCCCATGTGGCCAAGCACGGCAACCGCAGCGCCAGCGGCAAGGTGGGCTCCGCCGATGTGCTCGAGGCGGCGGGCCTCAACCTGGCGGCCCCGGCCCAGCGGGTGCTCGATGCCCTCCCCCAGGCGGGGGTCACCTTCCTGTTCGCCCCCGGCTGGCATCCGGCCCTGGTGGGGCTGGCCCCCCTGCGCAAGGCCCTGGGGGTGCGCACCGTGTTCAACCTGCTGGGCCCCCTGGTGAATCCGCTGCGGCCCGATTTCCAGGTGCTTGGGGTGGGGGCGGCCGAGCTGCTGGATCCGATGGCCGAGGCCCTGGCCCGGCTGGGGGTGCAGCGGGCCGTGGTGGTGCACGGCCACGGTGGCCTCGATGAGGCCTCCCTCTCCGGCCCCAACCACCTGCGGCTGGTGGAGGCGGGCCAGGTGCGCGCCGATCAGCTGCTCCCCGCCGACCTGGGGCTCACCCCGGCGGGGCTCGAGCAGCTGGCGGGGGGTGAGCTGGAGCACAACCGCCGCATCCTGGAGGCGGTGCTGCGGGGCCAGGGCACCCCGGCCCAGCGGGACGTGGTGGCCCTCAATGCGGCCCTGGTGCTATGGGCCGCCGGCCTTGCCCCCAGCGTGGCGGCGGCGGTGCCCATGGCCCTGGAGGCCCTGGCCAGCGGCGCCCCCTGGGCCCGGCTGGAGGCCCTGCGCACCGCCCTGGCCTGAACCGCTGCAGGGGATGATGGGCCCATGACCACGGAACACGCCCCCCACCCCGCCCTGCTGGTGCTGGCCGATGGCCTGGTGCTGCGGGGCAGCGCCTTCGGCGCCCGCGGCACCGCCGTGGGGGAAGTGGTGTTCAACACCGGCATGACCGGTTACCAGGAGGTGATGACCGACCCCAGCTACGCCGGGCAGTTGGTGACCTTCACCTACCCGGAGCTGGGCAATACCGGCGTCAACGGCGCCGACCAGGAGGCCGATGCCCCCCATGTGCGCGGCGTGATCGCCCGCCAGCTGGTGCCCACCCCCAGCAGCTGGCGGGCCGAAGACAGCCTGGAGGCGTGGCTGCAGCACCACAACGTCGTGGGCATCTGCGGCCTCGACACCCGCGCCCTGGTGCGCCACCTGCGGGAGGGGGGCGCCATCAATGGCGCCATCAGCAGCGATGGCAGCAGCCCCCAGCAGCTGCTGGAGCGGGTGCGCTCCGCCCCCTCCATGGCGGGGCTCAACCTGGCGGAGCAGGTGACCACCGCCGAGCCCTACCAGTGGGACCGCTGCTGCCCCGCCAGCTTTGACCAGCGCCGCCAGCCGGCTCCCGAGCGCCCCTACCGGGTGGTGGCCATCGACTTCGGCATCAAGCGCGCCATCCTCGAGCGCCTGGCGGCCCATGGCTGCAGCGTCACCGTGCTGCCCGCCTCCGCCAGCCTGGAGCAGGTGCTCGAGCGCAGCCCGGAAGGGGTGTTCCTCTCCAATGGCCCCGGCGACCCGGCGGCGGTGGGCAGCGGCATCACCCTGGCCCAGGGGCTCCTGCAGCAGCCCGATCTGCCGGTGTTCGGCATCTGCCTGGGGCACCAGATTCTGGGGCTGGCCCTGGGGGGCCGCACCTACAAGCTTGGCTACGGCCACCGGGGCCTCAACCACCCCTGCGGCAGCCCCGGCAGCGTCGAGATCACGAGCCAGAACCACGGCTTCGCCCTCGACGCCGATTCCCTCGACGCCACGGCGGTGGAGGTGACCCACCTCAACCTCAACGACCGCACCGTGGCGGCCCTGGCCCACCGCCGCCTGCCGGTGTTCGGGGTTCAGTACCACCCGGAGGCCAGCCCCGGCCCCCACGACGCCGACCACCACTTCGGCCGCTTCGCCGCCCTGATGGCCCAGCGCCGCGGCTGAAGCCAGCGGCTTCGCGGCCCTTTCCGCACGGAATGTTGCGGGCCTGTCCGTTCTCAAAACTGTCCCTACACTGCGGTCGCCTGTGTCGTCCGAGGTCAGGAGCCATCACGGATCTGCAGCGATTGACCGTGTCCTTGCGCGGCGGCTTCGAGCAGCAGGACGGCTGTCTGCTGTTCAGCTTCACCGGCCAGCTCGACGCCTACTCCGAGAAGCAGTTTCTCGAATTCATCAACGGGCACCTCACCAGCACCCCCCAGCCGCTGGTGCTCGACCTCAGCCGCATCGACTTCATCGATTCCTCCGGCCTGGGGTCGCTGGTGCAGTTCGCCAAGCAGTGCAACCAGCAGCGCACCCAGTTCCTGGTGGTGGGCAATGCCCGCGTGGTGCAGACGGTGAAACTGGTGCGACTCGAGGAGTTCCTCCATCTCCAGCCCGACCTCGACACCGCCCTCGGAGCCATCGCCGCCTGAGGCCGGGCTGAGCCCCGGCTGGCTGGAGGCCCTGGGGCCCACCCCCCTGGAGGGGGAACTGGGGCCGCTGCAGCTGGCCTGGCTCGGCGATGCGGTGTGGGAGCTCCACCAACGGCTGCGGCGCTGCCGTCAACCCGGCCGCAGCGCCGATCTGCACCGGGCGGTGGTGGCCGATGTGCGTGCCGATGCCCAGGCCGCGGCCCTGCAGCGCCTGGAGGCCCGTGGGCTGCTCACCGATGCGGAGCTAGATCTGGTGAGGCGCGGTCGCAACCGTGCCGGCCGCGGACCCCGCCGCGGTGACGCCGCCGCCTATGGCCAGGCGACGGGATTTGAGACAATGGTGGGCTGGCTGTTTCTGCAGAACCCCCGCCGCCTTGGCCAGCTGCTGGCGCACCTTGAAGACGCCGACCCATAGATCCTTTGCCCCTCTGTCCATGAGCCCCCGTTTTGATCGCCGCAGGGACCAGGGCCAGGGCTCCGGAGCCGGGGAGGGTCGTTTTTCCAGGCCCGGCCGCGGCCCGGCCCGTGCCGGTGGCCCCCGCCGCCCCTTTGCCCCCCGCGGTGAGTGGCGCCCGGAGGGGGGGGATCGCCCCGCCCGCGGTGACCGCCCCGAGCGTGGTGAACGGCCCTACCGCGCCGAGCGCAGCGGCCCCAGCGACCGCAAACCCTTCGCCCGCCGCGGTGAGGGTCGCTTCGAGGCCCCCCGGGCCGATGCCCCCCGCCGCGACAGCTTCCGGCCCGAGGGCGCCCGCTTCGGCGGCAGCCGCCCCGAGCGTCGGCCGGAGCGCCGCCCGGGCCGCCCTGGGGGTCGCCCCCAGGGCCGCACCCCCTTCCAGCCCCGCCCCCCCTTCGACGACCGCCGCCCCGACCGGGCCCCCCAGGTGGCGGTGGATGCCCCCAGCGGCGAATCGGAACGCTTCGGCGCCGCCCCCGCGGACGACCTGATCTGGGGGCGGCACAGCGCCCAGGCCGCCCTGGAGAGTGAGCGCCCGATTCACCGCATCTGGTGCACCCCCGAGATGCGCTTCCAGCCCCGTTTCCTGCAGCTGCTGCGGGAGGCCAAGGCCGGCGGCGTGCTGGTGGAGGAGGTCACCTGGGCGCGGCTGGGTCAGCTCACCGGCGGTGCCGTGCACCAGGGCATCGTGCTGCAGGTGGCCGCCGCCGACACCCTCGACCTCGACAGCCTGATCGAGGGCTGCCGCGACCTGGGGGAACCGCCCCTGCTGATGGCCCTTGACGGCATCACCGACCCCCACAACCTCGGGGCGATCGTGCGCAGCGCCGAAGCCCTCGGTGCCCATGGCCTGGTGCTGCCCCAGCGCCGCAGCGCCGGCCTCACCGGTTCGGTGGCCAAGGTGGCCGCCGGCGCCCTGGAGCACCTGCCCGTGGCCCGGGTGGTGAACCTCAACCGCTCCCTGGATCAGCTCAAGCAGGAGGGCTATCGCGTCATCGGCCTGGCGGGCGAGGGCAGCGTGTCGCTGTCGGAGGCCGACCTGGAGGGCCCGCTGGTGATCGTCACCGGCTCCGAGGGGGCCGGCCTCTCGATGCTCACCCGCAAGCACTGCGACCAGCTGGTGCGCATTCCCCTGCGGGGCAGCACCCCCAGCCTCAACGCCTCCGTGGCCACGGCGATGGTGCTTTACGAGGTGGCCCGCCGCGGCTGGATGAAGCAGCTCTCCGGCAACGCCCCGGCCCCCCGCATCGTGCGCCCCGCCATGCCGGCCCCCCCGGCGGTGCTCCCCACCCCCATCCCGGACCCCGAACCGGCGGCGGAGCTGCCCGCCGAGGTGATGCCTGAGCCCGCCCCCGAACCCCAGTTCGAGCCCCTGCCGGAGGCCGAGCCCCAGCTGGCCGAAGCGGCGGCCCCTGACCCCACCCCGGCCCTGGTGCTGGGCCTCGAGCCCAGCTACGGCTCCGGCTTCTCCACCGACATCCAGCTCTGACGGCTGCGTTCGCGAGCCCTCCAGCCACAATGGCCACAGACTTCACTGCGCCCCAGGGCCGATGACCACCGTGCTCCAGCCCCTGCGCACCGTCGCCAACGGGCTCGGTCTGGCCTGGTGGGCCCGGGTGGAATCGCGTCAGCCGGATGTCACCTACTGGTTTGGCCCCTATGTGCGGCGCTCCAGCCTCGAGGCGGCCCTGCCCCCCTTCCTCGCCGACCTGCGCAGCGAAGGGGCCGCCGAGGTGAACCACACCCTGCTGCGCACCCGCCGCAGCGAACCGCTCACCATCAGCGCCGAGGCCTGAGCAGCGGCCTCAGCCCAGACGCTGACTGATAGCGTCGCCCCAGCAACAGAGCAGGGTTCCGATGGGCATCGCCGCGTGGCGCGAGCAACTCAGCCGCGGTGAGGTGTCCGCCCGGGAGCTGGCCGACCAGCACCTCAGCCGCATCGAGGCGGTGGAGCCCAGCGTGCACGCTTACCTGGAGGTGACCGCCGAGCGGGCCCGGGCCGACGCCGACCGCATCGATGCCCTGCGGGCCGCCGGTGAACCGCTGCCGCCCCTGGCCGGTGTGCCCCTGGCCATCAAGGACAACCTCTGCACCAAGGGCATCCGCACCACCTGCTCCAGCCGCATGCTGGAGCACTTCGTGCCCCCCTACGAATCCACCGTCACCGAGCGGCTGTGGGGCGCTGGGGCGGTGCTGCTGGGCAAAACCAACCTCGATGAGTTCGCCATGGGCAGCTCCACCGAGACCTCCGCCTTCGGCCCCAGCCGCAACCCCTGGAACCCCGACAAGGTGCCCGGCGGCAGCTCCGGCGGCAGCGCCGCCGCCGTGGCCGCCGGCGAGTGCGTGGCCTCCCTCGGCTCCGACACCGGCGGCTCGATCCGCCAGCCCGCCGCCTTCTGTGGGGTGGTGGGCCTCAAGCCCACCTATGGCCGCGTCAGCCGTTACGGCCTGGTGGCCTTCGCCAGCTCCCTCGACCAGGTGGGCCCCTTCACCACCAACGTGGCCGACGCCGCCGAACTGCTGCAGGTGATCGCCGGTGAGGACCCCCGCGACTCCACCTGCCTCAAGGCGCCGGTGCCCGATTACCGCGCCGCCCTGCAGCAGCCGGTGCAGGGCCTCAAGGTGGGCCTGGTGCGCGAGTGCTTCGAGGCGGAGGGCCTTGATCCCCAGGTGAAGGCCTCCGTGATGGCCGCCGCCGAGCAGCTGCAGGCCCTGGGCTGCGAGCTGGTGGATGTGAGCTGCCCCCGCTTCAACGACGGCATCGCCACCTATTACGTGATCGCCCCATCGGAGGCCTCCGCCAACCTGGCCCGCTACGACGGCGTCAAATACGGCTACCGCGCCGCCGATGCCGCCAGCCTGGCGGAGATGACCGCCCGCAGCCGCGCCGAGGGCTTCGGCGATGAGGTGAAGCGCCGCATCCTGATCGGCACCTACGCCCTCTCCGCCGGCTATGTGGATGCCTACTACCGCAAGGCCCAGCAGGTGCGCACCCTGATCCGCCGCGACTTCGACCGCGCCTTCGACACGGTGGATGTGCTGCTCACCCCCACCTCCCCCACCACCGCCTTCGGCTTCGGCGCCCACAGCGAAGACCCCCTGGCCATGTACCTGGCGGACCTGCTCACCATCCCCGCCAACATGGCGGGCCTGCCGGCCATCAGCCTCCCCTGCGGTTTCGACGGCGCCGGCCTGCCCATCGGCCTGCAGTTGATCACCGGCGTGCTGCAGGAGGAGCGGCTGCTGCAGGTGGCCTGGCACTACGAGCAGGCGGCCCGGGTGATGGCCCAGAGGCCGGCGGCGGCGCTGGTGCCCTGAGGCACTACATCTAGCGTTTCGCCCTTAGCCTGGGGCCGGAACCCACCACCGGTTCCGTTGCCCCGGTTGCTGCGGATTTCCCCTTGGCCTTCGTTCCGCTCCACAACCACAGCGACTACAGCCTCCTGGATGGGGCCAGTCAGCTGCCGGCCATGGTGAAGCGGGCCGAGGAGCTGGGCATGCCCGCCCTCGCCCTCACTGACCACGGGGTGATGTATGGCGCCATCGAGCTGCTGAAGCTGTGCAAGGGCACATCCGTGAAGCCGATCATCGGCAACGAGATGTATGTGATCAACGGCTCCCTCGACGACCCCAATCCCCCCAAGAAGGAGCGCCGCTACCACCTGGTGGTGCTGGCCAAGAACGCCGTCGGCTACCGCAACCTGGTGAAGCTCACCAGCATCAGCCACCTGCGCGGCATGCGCGGCCGCGGCATCTTCTCCCGCGCCTGCATCGACAAGCCCACCCTCGAGCGCCACAGCGAGGGGTTGATTGTGGCCACCGCCTGCCTCGGTGGCGAGCTCTCCCAGGCGATCCTGCGCAACCGGCCCGACGTGGCCCGCGAGGTGGCCCGCTGGTACCAGGGGGTGTTCGGCGACGACTTCTACCTGGAGATCCAGGACCACGGCTCCCCCGAGGACCGCATCGTCAACGTGGAGCTGGTGCGCATCAGCCAGGAGCTGGGCATTCCCCTGGTGGCCACCAACGACGCCCACTACCTCACCAGCAACGACGCCGAGGCCCACGACGCCCTGCTCTGCATCCTCACCGGCAAGCTCGTGAGCGATGAGAAGCGCCTGCGCTACACGGGCACCGAATACATCAAGGGGGAGGCGGAGATGCTCGGCCTGTTCGCCGACCACCTCGACCCCGCGGTGGTGGCGGAGGCGGTGGCCAACACCGCCCGCGTGGCCGACAAGGTGGAGGACTACGACATCCTGGGGCGCTACCAGATGCCCCGCTTCCCGATCCCCGAGGGCCACACCCCGGTGAGCTACCTGCAGGAGGTGAGCGAGCAGGGGCTGCGGGCGCGGCTGGGGCTGGCGGAGGCCGACCCCTTTGAGCCCACCTACGGCGAACGGCTCGCCTTCGAGCTGCAGGTGATGGAGCAGATGGGCTTCCCCACCTACTTCCTGGTGGTGTGGGACTACATCCGTTTCGCCCGGGAGAACGGCATCCCCGTGGGGCCGGGCCGCGGCTCCGCCGCCGGCTCCCTGGTGGCCTACGCCCTGGGCATCACCAACATCGATCCGGTCACCAACGGCCTGCTGTTCGAGCGCTTCCTCAATCCGGAACGCAAGTCGATGCCGGATATTGACACCGACTTCTGCATCGAGCGCCGTGGGGAGGTGATCGACTACGTCACCCGCCGCTACGGCGAGGACAAGGTGGCCCAGATCATCACCTTCAACCGCATGACCTCCAAGGCGGTGCTCAAGGATGTGGCGCGGGTGCTCGATATCCCCTACGGCGACGCCGACCGCCTGGCCAAGCTGATCCCCGTGGTGCGCGGCAAGCCCGCCAAGCTCAAGGAGATGATCGGCGAGGAATCGCCGGCGCCGGAGTTCCGCGAGAAATACCAGAACGACCCCCAGGTGAAGCGCTGGGTGGACATGGCCATGCGCATCGAGGGCACCAACAAGACCTTCGGTGTGCACGCCGCCGGCGTGGTGATCGCCGCCGATCCCCTCGATGAGGTGGTGCCCCTGCAGCGCAACAACGACGGCCAGGTGATCACCCAGTACTTCATGGAGGACGTCGAATCGATGGGCCTGCTGAAGATGGATTTCCTGGGGCTCAAGAACCTCACCATGATCGACAAGACCATCGATCTGGTGGAGCAGAGCACCGGCGAGAAGCTCGATCCCGACGCCCTGCCCCTCAACGATCCCGGCACCTACGGCCTGCTGGCCCGCGGCGACCTGGAGGGCATCTTCCAGCTGGAATCCAGCGGCATGCGCCAGATCGTGCGCGACCTCAAGCCCTCCTCCCTGGAGGACATCTCCTCGATCCTGGCCCTCTACCGGCCGGGCCCCCTCGATGCCGGGTTGATCCCGAAGTTCATCAACCGCAAGCACGGCCGCGAGGCGATTGATTTCGCCGACGCCAAGCTCGAACCAATCCTGCGGGAGACCTACGGAATCATGGTCTACCAGGAGCAGATCATGCGCATCGCCCAGGACCTGGCGGGCTACTCCCTCGGCGAAGCCGACCTGCTACGGCGTGCCATGGGCAAGAAGAAGAAGAGCGAGATGGAGAAACACCAGAGCATCTTCGTGAAGGGGGCCAGCGAACGGGGCGTCGACCCGCGCATCGCTGAATCCCTGTTCGAGCAGATGGTGCTGTTCGCCGAATACTGCTTCAACAAGAGCCATTCCACCGCCTATGGCGCGGTGACCTACCAGACCGCCTACCTCAAGGCCCACTACCCGGTGGCCTACATGGCCGCCCTGCTCACGGTGAACGCCGGCACCACCGACAAGGTGCAGCGCTACATCGCCAACTGCAACGCCATGGGCATCGAGGTGATGCCGCCGGATGTGAACGCCTCCGGCATCGACTTCACCCCCGTCGGCGATCGGATCCTCTTCGGCCTCTCCGCCGTGCGCAACCTCGGCGACGGCGCCATCCGCGCCCTGCTGGAGGCCCGCAGCAGCGACGGACCCTTCCGCTCCCTGGCGGATCTGTGCGACCGCATCCCCGGCAGCACCCTCAACCGCCGCTCCCTGGAATCGCTGATCCACTGCGGCGCCCTCGATGGCCTCGAGCCCGGCGCCAACCGCGCCCAGCTGATGGCCGACCTCGATCTGATCGTGGATTGGGCCGCCTCCCGCGCCCGCGACCGCGCCAGCGGCCAGGGCAACCTGTTCGACCTGATGGCCGCCGCCACAGCGGCACCGGAGGACGGGGCATCGGACCTGAGCACCGCCCCCAAGGCGGCGCCGGTGGCCGATTACCCCCCCACCGAAAAGCTGCGGCTGGAGAAGGAGCTGGTGGGCTTCTACCTCTCCGACCACCCCCTCAAGCAGCTCACCCGCCCGGTGCAGCTGCTCTCACCGGTGGGCCTCGGCAGCCTCGAGGAGCTCAACGACAAGGCCCGCGTCAGCGTGGTGGGCATGGTGTCGGGCCTGCGGCCCGTCACCACCCGCAAGGGGGACCGCATGGCGGTGCTGCAGCTCGAAGACCTCAGCGGCAGCTGCGAGGCGGTGGTGTTCCCCAAGACCTACGCCCGCCTTTCGGACCACCTGATGGTGGATGCGCGGCTGTTGATCTGGGCCTCCGTGGACCGCCGCGGCGACGACCAGGTGCAGCTGATCGTGGATGACTGCCGCGTGATCGACCGGCTGCAGGTGCTGATGGTGGAACTGGATGCCCAGCAGGCCAGTGACATCGCCGTGCAGCACAAGCTGCGGGAGTGCCTCACCCAGCACCGCACCGAGAAGGATGAGGCGGGGGTGCGGGTGCCCGTGGTGGCGATGGTGCGCCTGGGGGACCAGGTGCGCTACGTGCGCCTGGGGCACCAGTTCTGCGTGCGCGACAGCAACGCCGCCCTCAGCAGCCTGGTGGCCCAGGCCTTCCAGGCCCGGCTCAGCTCGCCGCTGGTGGCCGCTTGAGGGAGCCGCGCAGGCGGCCGATGTTCACCCCCACCTGCTCAAACCCCAGCAGGGTGCCGGGTTGGTCTTCCCAGCTGGCGGAGAGCACGCCATAGCTGAGGCCCACCAGCCCCAGCAGGAAGAAGGCGCCGGAGGTGAGCAGCGTGGCCACCGGGGGAATGTCCAGCAGCCCGCGGCTCACCACCACGTAGCTCACGATGAAGGTGGCCATCCCCAGCACCGTGGGGATGCCGGTGGCGAGGCCCACGCGCCGGGCCATGCGGTTGGCCACCGCCGGAGGGATGCCCTGGGCCTGGGGCCCCCGCTTGCCGGCGGGCCCGCGGGAGGGGGTGCTGCTGGGCGCGATGCCGCCGCCACTGCCCTGGCGGGCCCGGCCGTTCCCCTTCCCCGCCATCTCAGCCGCGGATGCCGAGCTTCTGGATCAGGGAGGAGTAGCGCTGCTCGCTGCTGCTGCGCAGGTAGCTCAGCAGGCGCTTGCGCCGGCCGATCATCTTCAGCAGCCCCTGGCGGGAGGAGAAGTCGTGGATGTTGTTCTGCAGATGGCCGCTCAGCTTGCTGATGCGCTCGCTCAGCATCGCCACCTGAACTTCCACGGAACCGGTGTCGGTGCCATGGGTCTGGTGGGCGTTGATCAGTTCCTGCTTCTTGGTGGTGTCGAGCGACATGCGCGGCGTCGGGCCCTGACGGTGCAAACAACCAACTTACCGCCTCGGGGTCAGCCCTCCCCCCGGGGCGCCGCGGCGCCGGCCCCTCAGGCGGCTTCGCCGCGGGACAGCCAGCGCAGGCTCTCCCGCAGCCAGGCCTCGCCATCGCCGGCGGGCGCCTGCCCCAGCTGGGCCACGGCCCGCAGGGCCCGGTTGATCTCCAGGGGTTCGTAGCCCAGGGCCGTGAGGGTGAGCTGCAGCTCATCGCGCACCCCATCGAGGCCGGCGTCGCCGCCTTCACCCGCGGCGCCGAAGGCCAGGGCCTCCGCCTCCAGCTCCGCCGCCGAGAGCGCCAGGCTGGCGCCAAAACGCTCCTGCAGCCGGGTGCGCAGCTCCACCGACAGCCGCTCCGCCGTGCGCTTGCCCACGCCCGGGGCCTGGCACAGCAGCCGCAGGTCCGCCTGCACGATCGCCCGCACCAGCTCCTCGGCGCTCAGCTGCCCCAGCAGCCCCAGGGCCATCTGGGGGCCCACGCCGCTCACGGCCACCAGCTCCCGGAACAGGTCGCGGTTGGCGCGGCTGTCAAAGCCGTAGAGGGTCCAGCTGTCCTCCCGGATCACCTGGTGCACATGCAGGGTGAGCTCGGGGCTGCCGGCGGGCAGCCGCTCCCAGTGGCGCTTGGCCAACAGCAGCTCGTAGCCCACCCCCGCCACCACCAGCAGCACCCCGTGGCGGCTGGCCTGCTGCCAGCGATCGGCGAGTTGCCCTTGCAGCCAGCCGATCATGGGAGCACGCGTTGTGTGCCCCATGCTGCCCGGTCTGACAACCCTGCTGTCCCCCCTGGTGTCCCGCTGGCGTCAGGGCCTGGCCTGGGCCTGCCTTTCGCTGCTGGCGCTGGGCCTCAGCGCCTGCACCGGCCTGGGGCAGCCCTCCCAGAAGGTGCTGCTCTCCGCCCTGGCCCTGCAGATCGACCTCACCCAGCGCTCGATCGCCGATGCCCTCAGCCTGGCGGCCGCCGGCCCGCCCCAGGTGAGCCGGGTGCGGGTGGAATCCCAGCAGGGGCTCCAGATCGGCGGCAACCGCGGCCTGCACCTCACCGGCCGCTTCGACTGGCGCCTGGCGGACGACCCGATCCGTGTGGACAGCGCCTTCGACCTCTACCTGCAGCGGGGCGAGCGCGGCCAGAGCTGGCGCCTGGCCCGCCCCACCGGCAGCGCCGACGGCGCCACCCAGGACTGGATCATCGATCCCCTGCCCCTGAAGGGCGAGACCGCCTGAGGCTCAGCAGCGTGGCCGCCAGCACCAGCCCCGCCGCCACGGCGGTGTCGGGATCGAGCGGCTCCCGGAAGAACCACCAGCCCCACAGGGCCGCCAGGGGCACCTGGCCGTAGCTCATGGCGGTGGCGCGGCCCGCCGGCATGCCCAGCAGCCCCTTGGTGACCCCGATCTGCCCCAGCTGGGTGAACAGCCCCACCCCCACCAGGGCCAGGGCCTCCCAGGCGGTGGGCCACACCGGCTGCAGCGCCACCAGCGGCAGGGTGAGCACCAGCCCCACCAGGGGGAAATAGAACACGATCACCAGCGGGTGCTCCGTGCGCCCCAGGGCCCGCACGCTCACGTAGGCGCAGGCCGACAGCAGGGCTCCGGCGATGGCCAGCAGCACCCCGCCCCAGGGCAGCGGTTGCTGGCGCTGCCCCAGCCAGGCCCCGAGGGGGCCCAGCAGCCCCATCAGCTCCTGGGGGTTGCTCAGGGCCAGCACCGCCAGCCAGCCCAGCAGCGCCGCCAGCAGCATGCGCAGGCCGATGCGCTCCCGCAGCACCAGCCAGGCCAGCACGGCGGTGAAGGTGGGCTGCAGGTACTGCAGCACCGTGGCCGGCGCCAGGGGCAACTGGGCCAGGGCCGCAAACACGCACAGCAGGGCGCCGGTGCCGATCACCCCCCGCAGCACCAGCAGGCCCCGCCGCTCCCCCCAGGGCTCCAGCCCCGCCTGGCGCAGCATCACCACGCTCAGCAGCAGGCTCACGGCGGAGCGGGCCATCACCACCTCCCCCACGGGGATGCGGTCCCCCACCGCCTTCACGCACACCCCCATCAGGCTGAAACTCAGCGCACTGGACAGCATCCACAGGGCAGCCCTGCCATCCTGAAGCCGCACCTGAGCGCGCAGCGTGTCAGCTCCCCGGCTCCACCCCCGCACGATCGAGGCCGTCAAGGAACGCGCTGACATCGTCGACGTGGTGGGTGAGCACGTGGTGCTCAAGAAGAAGGGGCGGGAATTCGTCGGGATCTGTCCCTTCCACGACGACAAATCGCCGTCGATGACGGTGTCACCGGCCAAACAGTTCTACTACTGCTTCTCCTGCGGGGCCGGCGGCAATTCCATCAAGTTCCTGATGGAGCTCCAGCGCCAGAGCTTCAGCGATGTGGTGCTGGAGCTGGCCCGCAAATACCAGCTGCCGGTGGAGACCCTCGAGGGCCCCCAGCAGGAGCGCCTGCGCCAGCAGCTCTCCCGCCGCGACCAGCTGCACAAGGCCCTGGCCCTGGCGGCCGGCTGGTTCCGCGCCCAGCTGCGCACCCCGGAGGGGGCCCCCGCCCTGGCCTACCTGCGGGAGCAGCGGGGCCTGAGCGAAACCACCCTCGAGGGCTTCGGCCTCGGCTACGCCCCCGAGCGCTGGGATGGGCTGTTCAGCCATCTGCACCAGGTGGAGGGGCTGGCGCCGGAGCTGCTGGAGGCGGCCGGCCTGGTGGTGCCCCGCAAGGGCAGCAGCGCCACCGACAGCCGCGGCTACTACGACCGCTTCCGCCATCGCGTGATGGTGCCCATCTGCGATCGCCAGGGCCGGATCATCGGCTTCGGCGGCCGCAGCCTCGATGGGGCCGAACCCAAATACCTCAACTCCCCGGAAACGGAGGTGTTCGAGAAGGGCAAGCACCTGTTCGGCCTCGACAAGGCCGTCAACGCCATCCGCAAGGACGACCGCGCCGTGGTGGTGGAGGGCTACTTCGATGTGATTGCCCTGCACGCCGCCGGCATCACCAATGCCGTGGCGGCCCTGGGCACCGCCCTCAGCAGCCAGCAGATCACCCAGCTCTGCCGCTGCTGCGACAGCAAGCGCCTGATCCTCAACTTCGACACCGACCGCGCCGGCGTGCGCGCCGCCCAGCGCGCCATCGGTGAGGTGGAGCAGCTGGCCCTGCAGGGGCAGCTGGAGCTGCGGGTGCTGCAGCTCCCCGCCGGCAAGGACCCCGACGAATTCCTCAAGGAGCACGGCGCCGGCGACTACCGCGCCCTGCTGGACCAGGCGCCGGTGTGGCTCGACTGGCAGATCGACCAGGTGCTGGAGGGCCGCGACCTGGCCCGCTCCGACCAGTTCCAGCAGTCGGTGAGCGAGCTGGTGCAGCTGCTGGGCAAGTTGCCCGCCAGCGCCGTGCGCTCCCGCTACCTGCAGCAGGTGGCCGAGCGCCTCAGCGGCGGCCAGGCACGCCTGGCCCTGCAGCTGGAGGACGACCTGCGCCAGCAGGTGAAGGGCCAACGCTGGCATGGCCGCTCCCAGCGCTGGGAGCAGCCCGGTGAGGCGGGCCTGCGGGAGCGGGCCGAAGCCGAGCTGCTGCGCCTCTATCTGCACTGCCCCGGCCATCGCGGCAGCATCCGCGCCGAGCTGCGGCGCCGGGAACTCGATGACTTCGCCCTCTCCCACCACCGCCAGCTGTGGGCCGCCATCAGCGCCCTCGAGGAGGACAACCTCGGCGTCGGGCGGCTCGAGGCGGTGAACCGCGGCACCGACCCCGGCCACGATCTGGCGGACCTGGATCTCCCCCGGTTGCTCTCGGATCAGCTGCTGATGGCCCAGCCCGATCTGTTGGGGCGCCTGACGCCGCTGCTGGAGCCCTCGGATGTGCAGCGGCTCTCCCTCCAGAACCCCCAGCTGCAGCTGCGCGGGGCCACGGCGGCCCTGGAGCGCCAGCGCAGCCTCAAGCGCTGCCGCCACCTGCTCAACGCCTGGGGCACCCAGCGGCTGGAAACCCTGGAGCGCTGCATCGCCCGGCTGCTGCAGGAGGACACCGCTACGGCCCCCGCCGGCCTCGACATGGAGACCCGCATCGACGCCATGTTCGCCGAGCTCAACAGCGACGCCCTGCGCTTCCAGGAGCTCTATTACAACGAGCGCCAGCACATCAGCCACCTCGACGACCAGCGCCGGGCCGCCTACGAGGACGTGCTGCGCCAGCGGCAGGACGCCGGCGAGGCTGCCCCCCTGGATTCCCTGCCCGCCTGATCCGTGGGCACAATCGGGCCATCGCCCTGACCCACCTGTTGTCTGTCCCCCAGCGGCCACCCCTCAGCGCCCTCGCCGCTGCGGGTCTGCCCGGTGCCGCCCTTTCCCTGAGGCTGCTGGCCCTGAGCCTGCTGGCCCTGGGCCTGCCCCGCCCGGCCCAGGCCGGCATGATCGAGCAGCTGATCTACAACAAGTGCGCCGCCGCCATGCAGGCGGATTACGAGCAGGCGGGCAAGGTGCCCCCGGCCGGCATGGTGGATTTCACCTGCACCTGTGTGGTGCAGAAGATCTTCAGCCAGCAGAGCATCCACCAGGCCAAAACCGCCTGCACCCAGCTGGCCCTGAAGAAATACCCCCAGCCCTGAGCC
>VGQL01000008.1 GCA_016882415.1 Cyanobacteria bacterium M_DeepCast_200m_mx_001 | reverse complement strand
GCCGTGGGCAGGTCGCTGAACCGCGTGGTGGCGGCCCGGGAGAGCCGTTCGCGCCGCATGGTCCAGGCGGGATCCAGGCCGCAGGCCCCCCACTGCACGCAGCCGCGGCCATAGCGCCGGTTGAGGCCGTCGATGCGGCCCATCAGCGCCTCCCGCCGGGCCTGCTGCTCCGCCGTGAGCGGCGCCAGCAGGTGGTGCTGCAGCTGCTGCTCCGGCTGCAGCTCCTGCAGCAGCACCCCCGCCTTGGCGAAGCGTTTGTGGGGCCGGTAGAGGCCCGGCACCAGCCGCAGGGCGGCCTGCAGCAGCACGGCGGTGTCGTTGCTGGCCAGGGGCAGCGGGGCGCTGCTGGCCTGGCTGTAGAAGCCGGGGGCGAAGGGGCTGGTGCGGGCGAACACCGTGATCCGCCCGGCCCGCTGCCCCTGGCGCCGCAGCTTCTCCGCCGCCCGCACCACGTAGCTGGCCACCGCCTGGCGCAGCTCCGTTTCGTCGGTGATCGGCTGGCTGAAGCTGCGGCTCACGCAGGTTTCCCGCTTGGCGGCGGGGGCCTCCTCCAGGGGCAGGCAGCTTTGCCCCTGCAGCTCCAGCTGCAGCCGCACCCCCACCACCCCCGCCTTGGCCCGCAGCTCGCCGCTGGCCATGTCCCGCAGCTGGCGCGCGTTGGCGATGCCCCGCAGCCGGCACCAGCGGCTCAGCTGGCGCCCCACCCCCCATACCTCCTCCACGGCGGTTTGCTCCAGCCAGGGGGAGGGGTCGTCCTGGCCCCCCAGGTCGAACACCCCCGCGTGCTGGCTGTCGGCCTTGGCCACGTGGTTGGCCAGCTTGGCCAGCACCTTGCTGGGGGCCAGGCCGATGGCGATCGGCAGCCCCAGGTTGTGGCGCACGCGGCTGCGCAGGGCGGTGGCCCAGCGCTGCAGGTCGCCGTGGCGGGGGCGGGGCAGCCGGGCGAAGGCCTCATCGATCGAATACACCTCCAGCTCCGCCACGTAGGGCTCCAGGCTGCTCATCAGCCGTTGGCTCATGTCGCCGTAGAGGGCGTAGTTGGAGCTGCGCACCACCACGCCGTGGCGTGCCAGCTGGGCGGCGATCTGGAAATAGGGCCGGCCCATGGCGATGCCCAGTTGGCGGGCCTCGCTGCTGCGGGACACCACGCAGCCGTCGTTGTTGGAGAGCACCACCACCGGCCGCCCCAGCAGCGCCGGATCGAGGGCCTGCTCGCAGCTGGCATAGAAGTTGTTGGCGTCGATCAGGGCGATGGCCTCAGCCATGGCGCCCCAGCGGGTGGATCACGTGGATCGCCACTCCCCAGATCTGCACGTCGCCGCATTGGTGCAGCTCCAGGGGCGGATAGGCGCTGTTGGCCGCCTCCAGCCGCAGCCGGCCCCGGTGCCGCGACAGCCGCTTGAGGGTGAAGGCCCCGTCCAGCACCGCCACCACCACCAGGCCGGGCCGGGCCTCCAGGCTGCGGTCCACCACCAGCAGATCGCCATGCTGGATGCCGGCCCCCACCATCGAATCGCCGCTCACCCGCAGGAAAAAGGTGCTGCTGGGGTGGCGGATCAGCAGCTCGTTGAGGTCGAGCCCCACCTCGATGTAGTCGTCGGCGGGGCTGGGGAACCCGGCCGCCACGGTTGCCCCCGCCAGGGGCAGCCGCAGGGGGCGCCGCTCGAGGCGCAGGCCGCCGATCAGCTGTGGGTTCGCGTCATCAACGGGCTTGGTCACGGCGGCGCCTCAGCACGGTCTGCACAGTAGTTCAGGTGTACTGCCCTGGCGAGCGGGTCGCGCCCTGCCGGTCGCGGGCGACATGATGTAACGACTTTGTTACATGGCTCCCATGGTTCTCGGGGAAGTGTTCTTGGAGGCGGTGGCCAGCGGCGTGATCACCGAGCGCGAAATGGCCTGGGTGGCCGCCCAGCAGGGCTCCTTCGCCCGCCATGAGGAGGCCCTGGCGATTCGCCTCGGGCGCTGGGTGGATGAGGGGCGGATCAACCTGGGCTGCCGTCTCCCCAGCCGGGTGCTGCGGCACCGCCAGGTGTTGGTGGATTGGATCGAGCCCCTGGGCCGACGCCGCGGTGGCCAGCCCCTGGCGGCCTGAGGGTTAGCCCGCGGTTATGGCGCCGCGGGCCGCACCGGTGCCAGACCGGATCCGGTGGCGCGGCCAGGACGACAACGCCCCGCCGCCGCAACGGTCTCCGGCTGGGTGCAACCCCCGGGGGCCCCGTTGCGGGGCTCAGGCCCCGTCGGAGTCCTCCCGTTCATCGCTCTCCAGGTGCAGCAGATCCTGGAAGGCCCCATAGAGCTCCAGCTCCTCGGCGCTCAGCGGACCGCGCCGCTGGCCGCCGGGGTGCAGAGGGGTGCGGCTCCGAGCGGTGCCGCGCCGCTGATCGCCGCTGGGGGCAGCGCCCCCCGGGGGCTGCAGCTGGGCGCGGCGCTGGGCCGCCGCACTGGCCGCCGCAGCGCGTTCCGCTTCCGCCTCCGCCTGGCGCAGGCGCTCCATCAGGTGGGGCGGCACGGTGCCATCCGGGCTCACCTGCATCAGTTCGCGAAACAGGGCCTGGGGGTCGGTTTCGGTTTCCACCCGGTGGCGCTTGGCGGTGGCCGGCGGCGGTGTGGCGGCCGCTGCGGGCTTGGGCAGCGGTTGGGGCAGGGTGCGGCCCAGCTGCTGCAGGCGCTCCAGGCTGCGGGCGTCAAAGCTCATGGCGGTTGCGGGGCAGCCTCAGCCGCACTCGAGGGTGTCGCGGGTGCTGCGGCCGGTCACGGGGTTGGTGCCGCTGGCGCTAGCGCAGAGCCGGTTGAGCACGTCGCCCCGGAAGGGCACGTTGGTGAAGTCGGCCCCGTCGATCTGCACGTTGGTGAATTTGGTGTTGAAGGCGAAGGCGTCCTCCAGCACGGCGTTGCGCAGGTCGGTGCCATCCAGCACCGCCGAGTCGAGGGTCGCCTCCCGCAGGTCCGTGCCGGAGAGGTCGGCGTCCTGGAGCTTGGCGCCGAACAGGCTGGCGCCCCGCAGGTCGGCCCCATGGAAATCCGCATCCCGCAGGTTGGTGAGGTTGAAGGTCACCCCGCGCAGGTCGGCGCCGGCGAAGTCATGGCCGATCAACACCTGTTTGGCGTAATCCATGGCGGCCCAGGCGGGGGGCGCCAGGGGCAGCAGCAGTGCGGGCAGCCACAGCAGCGGCAGCATCAACTGCAGGAGGCGACGCATCACGGACATCCGGCGGTGGCGCAACCCTAATCAGGTTGTCGCAGGGCTCACCGTTTGCCCGTGGCGATCCCCCTAGGGTTGGTTCTGCGATTCCCAGCACAGCGCGATCAGCACCCCGGGCGGCGGCGATGGGAAATCCGATTGATCTCACCACGTTTCTGGCCCGCGCCCGGGCCCGCTTCGGCGATCGCTACGACTACAGCGAGATCGTCTACCGCAGTTTCAAGAGCCCCATCAAGATCCGCTGCCGTGAACATCCGGTGCGCCTGATCTCGATCACCCCGGAGCGTCACCTGGTGACCACCGGCGGCTGCAAATACTGCCTGCGCCAGTTGCGGGGCCAGCTGCCGGAGGGCTGAGGGCAACCGCGGCGGGGAACCCTCGCACCATCCCCGCCCCGTGGCCATGGTTCGCACCGCCGCCCAGCGTGGGGGCCGCTGGGCGGAGCAGCGGGCCCAACGGCTGCTGCTGCAGGCCGGCTGGCGACCCCTGGCCCTGCGCTGGGGCTGCCGCTGGGGGGAGCTGGATCTGCTGCTGCACAAGCCGCCCGATCGGTTGCTGCTGGTGGAGGTGAAGGGGCGCCGTGCCGGGCTGGGCGGCGCGGTGCGCCTGGGGCTGGACCGGCGCAAGCGGGCCCGGCTGGCGGCGGCCCTGGCCCTGTGGCAGGCGGCCCATCCCCCCTACGGCCACTGCAGCGTGGAACTGGTGGCGGCCGTGGTGCCGCTGCCGCCGGCCCGGGGGCCGGTGCGCTGGATCCGCTGGCACTAGGGGGCTGGCGGCCGGCCGGGGGGCAATCTGGGGGTAGGCCTGCCCTGCTCGGCGATGTCCTTCGCGGCCCACCGCGCCCGCAAACGCTTCGGCCAGCACTGGCTCCAGGACGAAACCGTGCTGCAGCGCATCGTGGCGGCGGCGGAACTCACCCCCGAGGACACGGTGCTGGAGGTGGGGCCCGGCCGTGGTGCCCTCACGGAGCGGCTGCTGGCGTCGCCGGCGGCGGCGGTTCGGGCCGTGGAGCTCGACCGCGACCTGGTGCAGGGCCTGCACCAACGCTTCGGCGACAACCCCCGCTTCAGCCTCAGCCAGGGGGATGTGCTCGCCCTGCCGCTGCCGGCCGCCACCGCCGTGGTGGCCAACATCCCGTACAACATCACCGGCCCGCTGCTGGAGCGCCTGGTGGGCCGGCTTGATCGGCCCGTGGCCGAGCCCTACCGGCGCCTGGTGCTGCTGGTGCAGCAGGAGGTGGGGGAGCGCATCCGGGCCCGCCCCAGCAGCAGCGCCTACTCCGCCCTGAGCGTGCGCATGCAGCTGCTGGCCAGCTGCAGCAGCGTGTGCCCGGTGCCGCCCCGCTGCTTCCAGCCGCCCCCCAAGGTGATGAGTGAGGTGGTGTGCCTCGAGCCGCTGCCGCCGGAGCGGCGCCTGGAGCCCGCCCTGGCCCGGGGGGTGGAGGGGCTGCTGCGCCGCTGTTTCGCGGCCCGCCGCAAGATGCTGCGCAACACCCTGGCGGGGCTGCAGCCGCCGGAGCTGCTGCAGGAGCTGTGCGCCGCGGCCGGCATCCGGCTGGATCAGCGCCCCCAGGAGGTGGCGCCCGCGGCCTGGGTGGCGCTGGCGGCGGGTTTGAATCGGCTCACCGCCTGAGGGCCCCCATGGCTGAGCTGCTGGTCAGCGCCCCCGCCAAGATCAACCTGCACCTAGAGGTGCTCGGCCTGCGGAGCGATGGCTTCCACGAGCTGGCCATGGTGATGCAGATGCTCGACCTGGCGGACACCCTGCGGCTGCAGCCCACCGCCGACGGCTCGATCCGCCTGCGTTGCGACCGCAGCGATCTGCCCACCGATGGCCGCAACCTGATCGTGCGGGCGGCGGAGCTGCTGCGTGCTCGGGCCGGGCTGCCGGAGCTGGGGGTGGCCATGGAGCTCACCAAGCGCATCCCCATCGGCGCCGGCCTGGCGGGGGGCTCCAGCAACGGCGCAGCGGCCCTGGTGGGGCTCAATGCCCTGTGGGGATGTGCTCTGTCGCCGGAACAGCTGCTGGCCCTGGCGGCGGAGCTGGGCTCCGACATGCCCTTCTGCATCGCCGGCGGCACCCAGCTCTGCTTCGGCCGGGGGGAGGTGCTGGAGCCCGTGCCCCTGGCCCAGGCCCCATCCCTGGGGGTGCTGCTGATCAAGCATCCGGAGGCCAGCGTCTCCACCCCCTGGGCCTATGGCCGCTGCCGTGAGCAACGGCAGGACTTCTATCTCAGTGATGAGGCGGACTTCGAGCAGCGGCGCCAGGCCCTGCGCACGGGCCCGCTGCTCACGGCCCTGGGCCAGGGGGCGCCGCTGCCGCCCCTGCGCAACGACCTCCAACCCGTGGTGGAACCGGAGGTGGCCAGCGTGCGGGAGGGACTGGCCCTGCTGCGCCAGGCCGATGGCGCCCTGGCGGTGGCCATGAGCGGCTCGGGCCCCAGCCTGTTCGCCCTGTTCCCGAGCCGCGCCGCCGCCGTCGCCGCCCATCAGCAGCTGGATGGGGCCCTGCAGGCGGGTGGCTTTGAGGCCTGGGTCTGCGGCTGCCATCAGGCCGGTGCCACCCTGGGGTGATGGCAGCAACGGATCCCACCCCCACCGAGGGCAACAGCAGCCGGCCCCGCAAGGGCCCCCTCAGCTTCATCACCGGCTCGCTCACCAGCTTCGGCCTGGGCTGGCTGGCGCTGCAGCTGTCGTACCGGGTGGTGGGCTGGTACGCCGAGCATCCGCCCCACTACACGGCCCGCTTCGCCCAGAGCATCGCCGTGTTCATGAAGACCCTGATCGAGGGCATGGCCTTCCTGGCCACCTTCACCTTCGCCTTCGTGGGCCTGGGGCTGTTCCTCACCTTTATCCGCAGCCTCTTACCGGGATGGAGCCAGGCGGAGGAAACTCCCTAGCCTGGGCGGGCCCCAGGGCCTTCGCTCCGATGACCGGCCACGACCTGCAGCTGCTGGTGCTGCTGCTCTCCCCCGGCATGCTCCTCTCGGTGCTGCTGCTGGCCACCTTCGCCGCCGGCGGCTGAGACGGGCGGCTGAGATAAGTTGGCCCAGCGACCGGCCAGAGCCGGACTGATTGCGCCGCCGTGGCAGAGACCCTGTTGTTCAACGCCCTGCGCGAGGCCATCGACGAGGAAATGGCCCGTGACCCCCACGTCTGTGTGATGGGTGAGGACGTCGGCCAATACGGCGGCTCCTACAAGGTCACCAAGGATCTCTACGAGAAGTACGGCGAGCTGCGGGTGCTGGACACCCCGATCGCCGAGAACGCCTTCACCGGCATGGCCGTGGGCGCCGCCATGACGGGCCTGCGCCCGATCGTGGAGGGCATGAACATGGGCTTCCTGCTGCTGGCCTTCAACCAGATCTCCAACAACATGGGGATGCTGCGCTACACCAGCGGCGGCAACTTCACGATCCCGGCGGTGGTGCGCGGCCCCGGTGGCGTGGGGCGCCAGCTGGGGGCTGAGCACAGCCAGCGCCTGGAGGCCTATTTCCACGCGGTGCCCGGCATCAAGATCGTGGCGGTGAGCACCCCCACCAACGCCAAGGGCCTGATGAAGGCCGCCATCCGCGACAACAACCCGGTGCTCTTTTTTGAGCACGTGTTGCTCTACAACCTCACCGAGGACATCCCCGAAGGCGATTACATCTGCGCCCTCGACCAGGCCGACCTGGTGCAGGAGGGCAGCGACGTGACGATCCTCACCTACTCCCGCATGCGCCACCACTGCCTCAAGGCCGTGGAGCAGTTGGAGAAGGAGGGGGTGAGCGTGGAGCTGATCGACCTGATCAGCCTCAAGCCCTTCGACATGGAGACCATCGCCCGCTCGATCCGCAAGACCCACAAGGTGCTGATCGTGGAGGAGTGCATGAAGACCGGCGGCATCGGCGCCGAGCTGATGGCCCTGATCACCGAGCAGTGCTTCGACGACCTCGACGCCCGGCCGGTGCGGCTGTCCTCCCAGGACATCCCCACCCCCTACAACGGCACCCTGGAAAACCTGACGATCATCCAGCCCCACCAGATCGTGGAAGCGGCCAAGGCCCTCAAGGCCGGCCAGATCTGATGGCACGCCAACAGGGGTGGTTCGCCCTGATCCTGGCCCTGGCCATTGCCGCCGGCGCCGTGCTCGCCAGCTTCCCCCTGCAGCTGGGGCTCGACCTCAAGGGCGGAAGCCAGCTCACCCTGCAGGTGATGCCCACCGGCTCGATCAAAACCGTGAAGGCCGAGCAACTGGAGGCGGTGAAAGATGTGCTCGACCGCCGCATCAACGGCCTGGGGGTGGCCGAATCCACCCTGCAGACCGTGGGTGACGACCAGCTGGTGCTGCAGCTCCCCGGCGAGCAGGACCCCAGCCGCGCCGCCAAGGTGCTGGGCACCACCGCCCTGCTGGAGTTCCGGGCCCAGAGGCCCGGCACCGAGCAGCAGATGACCGGCCTGCTCAAGCTCAAGCGCCAGGCCCAGGCGGTGCTCAACCAACGTCGCCAGCGCAGCCAGGCCCTGGCGGAGGGGCAGCCCACACCGGCCGGTGAGCCCCCCGCCGCTTCGATTCCCGCCCAGGAGCTGGCGGAGTCGCTGCGCAGCCTCGGGGTGACCGTGCCCGCCGGCAGCGGTGAAACCGAACAGCTGGAGCTGCTGCTGGCGGAGGTGAATCGCCGCATCGTCGAGCTCTACGAACCGGCCGAACTCACCGGCCGCGACCTCACCGCCGCCGGCCGCCAGCAGCAGCAGACCGGCAACGGCTGGGATGTGACCCTCAGCTTCAACAGCGAGGGGGGGCGCAAGTTTGCGGCGCTCACCCAGGGCATCGCCGGCAGCGGCCGCCTGCTGGGCATCGTGCTCGACGGCCGCTCCATCAGTGAGGCCAGCGTCGGCCCCGAATTCAAGCCCGCGGGCATCACCGGCGGCTCCGCCAGCATCACCGGCAACTTCAGCGCCGAGGAGGCCCGCGACCTGGAGGTGCAGCTGCGGGGTGGCTCCCTGCCCCTGCCGGTGAAGCTGATCGAAGTGCGCACCGTGGGCCCCTCCCTGGGGGCCGAGAACATCCGCTCCAGCCTGGTGGCCGCCCTCTCGGGCCTGGCCCTGGTGGCGGTGTTCATGGTGGTGGTCTACCGGCTGCCCGGGGTGGTGTCGGTGCTGGCCCTCAGCCTCTACGCCCTGTTCAACCTGGCCCTCTACGCCCTGATCCCGGTGACCCTGTCCCTGCCGGGCATCGCCGGCTTCATCCTCTCGATCGGCATGGCAGTGGATGCCAACGTGCTGATCTTCGAGCGGGTGAAGGAGGAGTTGCGGGCCGGCAACACCCTGATCCGCTCGATCGACACCGGCTTCTCCCTGGCCTTCTCCTCGATCCTGGATGGCCATGTCACCGGCCTGATCAGCTGTGCCGCCCTGTTCGCCCTGGGCACGGGCCTGGTGAAGGGCTTCGCCGTCACCCTGGCCATCGGCCTGCTGCTGAGCCTGTTCACGGCCCTCACCTGCACCCGCAGCATCCTGCGGCTGCTCACCAGCTACCCGGCCCTGCGCCGCGTCACCTACTTCCTGCCCGCCCGCCAGCAGCCCGCTGCTGCCGCCTGATGACCAGCAGCCCCCAGCCCGGCCCCCTGCCCAACCCCCGCTTCCGCATCACCCGCCACCGCCGGCTGGCCTGGTGGGGCTCGGGCCTGGCCTGCCTGCTGAGCCTGGTGGGCCTGGTGCTCTGCTGGCTCAACCCCGACATCCGCGCCCCGCTGCGGCCCGGCCTCGACTTCACCGGCGGCACCCAGATCCAGCTGGAGCGAGCCTGCGGCGCCAACTGTGCTCCCCTCTCCGCTTCGGAGCTGCAGCGCAGCCTCTCCCGCCTGAGCCTGCCGGCGGAGCCGGGGGCCAGTGCGCCCAGTCTCAACGCCGCCGCGGTGCAGGTGCTCGACCAGGGCCGCTCCCTGGTGCTGCGCCTGCCCGACCTCAACCCCGATCAGGCCGCCGCGGTGGTGGCGGCGGTGCAGGCGGAGGCGGGCCCGCTGCAGGCGGCAGCCACCTCCGTGAACACCATCGGCCCCACCCTCGGGGATCAGCTGCTCAAGGGCAGCCTGATCTCGCTGCTGGTGAGCTTCGCCGCCATCGCGGTGTACATCACCGTGCGCTACGACCGCATCTTTGCGGGCCTGGCCCTGCTGTGCCTCGGCCACGACGTGCTGATCACCTGTGGGGTGTTCGCCTGGCTGGGCCTGCTGGCGGGCATTGAGGTGGATTCGCTGTTCGCCGTCTCCCTGATCACCGTGGCGGGCTACTCCGTCAACGACACCGTGGTGGTGTTCGACCGCATCCGCGAGCAGAAAACCGTGCTGCGGGATCTGGCCCTCAGTGATCAGGTGGACGTGGCGGTGGATGCCACCCTCACCCGCTCCCTCTTCACCTCCCTCACCACGCTGCTGCCGCTGGTGGCCCTGATCTTCTTTGGTGGCAGCACCCTCTTCTGGTTCGCCGTGGCGCTCACCATCGGCATCGCGGTGGGCAGCTGGTCGAGCATCGGTGTGGCCCCCACCCTGCTGCCGCTGCTGGCCCGCCGATGAGCGGGCCCCCGCGGCGCCCCCTGTCGCTGCGCGGCTTCCCCTGGGTGCTGGCGGTTCTGGCCCTGCTGGCCCTGCTCGATCTGCGGGTGGAGCTGCAGCTGCTGCTCGACCACTTCACCTGGAGCAGCCTGATCCAGATCCCCGTGCACCACCCCCTGGCGGTGGCGGTGCTGCTGCTGTTGCCCTCCCTGCGGCAGCGTCCCCGCTGAGGGCGGCAACCGGCCCCTAGAGCCAGCGGTCCATCACCTGCTCCACCAGCAGCTTCTGGGCCAGCACCTGCAGCACCACCACCAGGGGCAGGGCCAGCAGCACCCCCGGCAGCCCCAGCAGCGCCCCCAGGCACAACTGGGCCATCAGGGCCACCGTGGGCAGCAGGTTCACCGTGCGGCTGAGCAGCAGTGGCGTGAGCAGGAAGGCTTCACCGTTCTGCACCAGCAGCCGCAGCACCAGCACCTGCAGCGCCAGCGCCGGTGACACCAGCAGCGCCACCGACAACGGCAGCAGGGTGGCGGCGGTGGGGCCGATGGTGGGCACGAAGGTGAGCAGGCCGCACACCAGGGCGCTCAGCAGCGCCAGGGGCACCTTCAGGGCCGCCAGGCCCGCCCAGGTGAGGGCGAACACCGCCACACCGGAGAGGGTCATCCCCGCCAGCCAGCCCCCCAGGGCCTGGCGGCAGTCCCCCAGCACCTCGCTGATCAGCGGGCGGAACTGGGCCGGGGTGATCGCCAGCACCAGCCGCTGGTGGCTGCGGGGGTCGAGGGCCAGCAGCAGCGCCAGCAACACCATCAGCAGCAGCTGCACCGTGATGGCGGCGGCACCGCCGGCGAGGCCCAGCAACTGGCTGCCCAGGGGCTGCAGTTTCTCGAGGGTGCCGAACTGCAGCAGCCGGGCTTCGACGCTCTCCAGCATCGCCATGCCGCCCAGCAGCTGCCCCAGCCGGTTGAACAGGGCGGGCACCAGTTGGGTGAACTGGTTCACCTGCTCCACCAGCTCCGGCAGCAGCAGCTGCCCCAGCCGCCAGCCGGTGAACACCAGCACCAGCACCACCACCAGCAGGGCGATGGGCCGGTTGAGGCGGGTGACGCGCCGCAGCCAGGTGACCGGCACGTCGAGGGCCACCGCTAGCACGATCGCCCCGAACAGCACCAGCAGCACCCAGCGCAGCTCCCACGCCAACAGCCCCAGCACCACCAGGGCCAGCAGGCCGATCAGGGTGCGGCCGTTCATGGGGTCTGCTGCTCCCGCCGCCAGGGGTCGAGCACATCTCGGATCAGCACCTCACGGATCACCACCTGCAGGCACACCGCCAGGGGCAGGGCCAGCAGCAGCCCCAGGGGGCCGAACAGCACCGTGAACAACAACTGCGCCGCCAGGGTGAGGCCGGGCAGCAGCTTCAGCTGGTGCTGCATCACCGAGGGGGTGATCACATAGCTCTCCAGGTTCTGCACCAGCACGTAGAGCCCGAGCACCGCCAGGGCTTTCCAGGGGGACACCAGCAACGCCACCGACATCGGGAACACCGTGCTCAGGGTGGGGCCGATGTTGGGAATCACGTTCAGCAGCCCCGCCAGCAGGGCATTGGCCACCACCAGCTTCACCCCCAGCAGCGACAGGCCGATGCCCGCCAGCAGCGCCACGCACAGGGAGCTGATCAGCACGCCCCCCATCCAGCTGCTGAGGGCTTCCCCGCACTGCTGCAGCACCTGCCGCAGGCGACGGCGATAGAAGGAGGGGGCCAGCAGCACGGCCACCTCCCGGTAGGCCTGGGGCTGGGCGGCGATCATCAGGCTCACCGCCAGCACGAACAGCAGCTGCACCAGGCCGCTGCCCAGGTTGCCGGCCACCCCCAGCAAACCCCGCAGGCCGCCGGCCACGGGCTCGGCGCCGCCGCCGGAGGCCCCCCAGGTTTGCTGCAGCCACTGCACCGCCTGCTGGCCATAGAGCATGCGGTTGCTCTGCTCGAGGGCCTGCCGCAACAGGGCCGTGGCCCGCTCAGCGGCGGTGGGCAACTGCAGCAGCAATTGCTGGAACTGCTCCACAAACGGGGGCACCACCGCCGCCAGGGCGATCGCCAGCAGCAACACAAGCCCCAGCAGGGTGAGCAGCAGGGCCAGGGGCCGGCGGCAGCGCAACCGCTGCTGCACCACCCCCACCAGGGTGCACAGGGCCATCGCCAGCACCACGGCGGCGAACAGGTGGATCACCACCTCCCGCAGCTGCCACAGCAGCACGAGGGCCGCCGCCGTGGCGATCACGCCGATCCACTGGCCGAATTTCACGGGGCCTCAGTCGGCATCAGCTGCATCGCCGGCGTCGCCCTGGTCCCCCTTCTGGGAGAAGCCCAGGTCATGGGTGTCGGCATAGCGCTGGGCGAAGCGCATGAAGCGCTCGAAATCCTCCGGCGTTTTCCAGGTGTAGGTGGCCTCCAGGGCCGCCGGCTTGCCGTTCACGAATTTGGCGTTCACGTCGCGGGTCACCAGCTGACCCTCCTCATCCACCATGTACATGCCGCCGATGTCCCCCAGGGACTCGGGCGAGAGGGCTTCGGGCTGGTCGAACACAAAGATCGCCTGGCCCGTGCGGCCATCCCGGGAACGGGTCATGCGGATGTCGGGCACCACCGGTTCATCGATTCCGCGAAAAAACTGAATGGCGGCCATCCCCGGGTCCCTGAAAGTGCTGATCCTAGGCAGTGTTCCGGGCCCCCTCAGCCGCCGCCGGCGCTGATGCCGGCACTGGCCAGCAGCCGCTCTGCCCCCTGCTCGGCGTCGAGGCCCCCCAGGTCGTGGCTGCCCAGCAGGCGCCGTTGATCCGTCTCCCCGTGCCGGGCCAGCTCGTGGTCGTAGCAGCGGTCGTAGTAATCCAGCATCTGGCGGGCGGCGCCGGCCCAGTCCCCCTGGTCGATGGCCTCGAGGGCGGCGGCGGTGCGCTGGGGGCCGAGCCGGCGGGCGATGCGTTCGGTGGCCTCCCGCAGGGGGGCCTGGCCCTGGCCGCCGTACACCGCCACCAGCTGCTGCAGCCGCTCCTCCAGCGGGCGTCGGATCTCCAGGAGGGGCGCCTGCTGCATCTGGCGCCAGAGGCCGGCGGGAATGCGGCAGCGCCCCACCTGGGCGCTTTCGGCCTCCAGCCAGATCTGGCGCGCCCCCCGCTGCCGTTCCAGCTCCAGGGCGAGGCGGTTCTCGTAGTGCTCGTTGCTGGGCTGGGGCGGCAGCCCCAGGCCCCCGAAGCTGCTGCCGCGGTGGTGGGCCAGCCCCTCCAGATCCACCACCGCCACCCCACGGCGCCGCAGCGCCAGCAACAGATCGGTCTTGCCGGTGCCCGTGCGCCCCCCCAGCAGGTGCACCGGCCAGGGCTGCTCCAGCCGCCCCAGCACCCAGCGCCGGAAGCTCTTGTAGCCCCCCTCCAGCACCACCACCGGCAACTCCAGCTGTCGCGCCAGCCAGGCCACGCTCTCCGAGCGCATGCCCCCCCGCCAGCAGTGCAGCCGCAGCGGCCCGTGAGCTTCGGCCGCAGCGGCGCTGAGGGCCGCCCCCAACTCCGCCAGCCGGGGCCCCACCAGCTCCAGCCCCAGCTGGATCGCCGCCTGGCGCCCCTGCTGTTTGTAGGCGGTGCCCACCGCGGCACGGCCCTCGTCGCTGAACAGCGGCAGATTGCGGGCCCCGGGGAGATGGCCCTGGGCGAACTCCGCCGGGGCCCGCACATCCAGCACGGGGCCAGCGCCCGCCAGGAACGCCTCGATGCCCTCACGCCCCCCTGCGCCCACTCCGCCCGCTCCCGGCCACGCCTGACATAGTGGGCCAACGCTGGCGCCGACAGCTCAGTCCTTCTCGATGCTTTCCGGACCCCCTGTCACCACCACGGTCAGTGCTGAACAGCTGCTGGAGCGTTTCCTCAGCGCCGCCCCCCGGCAACGGCGCAGCCTCCTGCCCCAGCTGCTGCAGCGCTGCCCGGAGCTGAGGCCCCTGATCCCGGAGCAGCTGGATCGCCTCGACGCCACCGCCGACGATTGGGCCCCCGGCACCCTGGTGCAGCTGTTGCTGAGCCAGGCCGACGGCCTGGCGGAGGCCTTCTGGCAGCGCCATCCGGAGGGCTGGCTGGCGGTGAGCAGCGCCCAGGGCCTCGATTACGGGCCCCTGCAGCGGGCCCTGATCCAGCAGCAATTCGAGGAGGCGGATCGCCTCACCAGCGAGCACCTGCGGCAGCTGGCGGGCACGGATGCCGTCAAGCGCGGCTACGTCTATTACTCCGAGGTGCCCCCCATGGCGGCGGCGGACCTCGAGAGCCTCGACCGCCTCTGGGTGGTGTATTCCCAAGGCCGCTTCGGGTTTTCGGTGCAACTGCGCCTGTTGCGCAGCCTGGCGGGCCGATGGGATCAACTCTGGCCACGCCTGGGCTGGAAGCAGGCGGGGGTGTGGACCCGCTACCCCGGTTCCTTCACCTGGTCGCTGGAGGCGCCGGAGGGGCACCTGCCGCTGGTGAACCAGCTGCGGGGGGTGCGCCTGATGGATGCGCTGCTCTCCCATCCGGCCCTGCAACGGCGTGTGCCGGCCTGAGCCGTTGCGGCGTGCGGCGTCGGCGCCGCAGGGGTAGGGTCAAGACACCGGGGAACCGCCCAGCCGCGGCCCCCCAGCAACGGCCCCCCAGCTCCTGCAGCCATGGCCCTGCGTTGGGCTGATTTCATCACCCCATCCACCCTGCACCTCTCCCCCCTGCTGGAGCTGTTGCTGGAGCCGATCAACCGTTCGCCGCAGCTGGGCAACCTGCAGCTGGGGCTCCAGGAGGTGCTGGTGAATGCGGTGCGCCATGGCAATGGCAACGACCCGCGCAAATGCCTGCGGGTGCGCCGCATCCTCACGCCCCGCTGGCTGGTGTTCCAGGTGCAGGACGAAGGTTGCGGGGTGCCCCCCCAGGGCCGCTGCCGTGACCTGCCGGACCAGCTGGATGCCGCCAGTGGACGGGGCCTGTTCCTGATCCACCAGTGCTTTGAGGATGTGCGCTGGAGCCGCCGTGGCAACCGGGTGCAGGTGGCTGTGCGCCGGGCCGCCTGAGCCCTAGCGACCGTGCTGGGGGCAGCCCGGGTCCCGCAGGTCCCCCTGCAGCCAGCCCAGGGCCTGCTGCACCATCGGGGTGGCCTCCCCGCCGTTCACCAACTGCACCAGGGCCGCCGCCAGCAGTTCGGCGGCGCGCCGCCGCGGCTGACCCTTGAGGGCATGCCACTGGCGCTCCTCGATGCTGAGCAGGCGCGCCAGGGCTTCGGTGGCCTCCGGGCTGCCCTCGGGCCAGAGGCTGGGGCGGGATCGCTGCGGTGCAGGGGTACTCACTGGACGAACGGCGTGTCCGGCGGCCATCCTGGCGCCATGCAGCAGCGGCCGCGCTCCCCCCATCCCCCCATCCGCTGGTTGCACCAGCTGGGGGGGCTCATGGCCCAGGTGGCGCGGGCCGAGCGGTTGCAGCCCCGCGACGACAGCCTCCAGGCCCGGCGGTTGCGGCAGCGCATGGCCCTGGCGCAGCGGCTGCTCGACCCCCTGCCTGCCCCCCTGCGGGCCACCCCCTGGGGGGAGCGCTGGCTGTGGCAGGCCCTGCGCTGGGGAGGCCTGGGGCTGGCCCTGGCCCTCTGGTTGCGGCGTTAGGCCGCCGGCCCCATGGCCACCGCGTCGGGCTCCGGCAGCGGTTCCTGCTGCAGATCCACCCGGGCACCGCTCAGGCGTGGGGCCGGGGACCCCTGGGCCAGGCGTTCACCCCGTAGCCAGGCGTTGTGCAGGGCCCGGCGGCGTTGGTCTTCCGCCAGCACCAGCCGGTCAGCGGCGGAGAGGGGGCTTTCGCCGGGCAGCACGGGGGTGCGCAGGCAGATGCCGAAGCCATGGGCCTCCACCTGCAGGTGCCCCTCCATGAACACGGTCTGAAACGTCCAGCCGGCCAGCCATCGCACACTGAAGGGGTTGGCCATGCCCGGGTGTCCGGCGGTTCAGCTGCTGCGACCCTATGGGGCCGGGTTGCGGCCGAGGGCCCTTTGTCAGCGCTTGGTGGCACTCCAGACGCGGGTCATCAGGTGGGAGCTGGCGCGGATGCCGCTGAAGCCGGCCGCCTGCAGGCGCTGGTCGATGTCGTCGGCGATGTAGTCGCGGTAGTAGGGCTCGTGGAAGACGCGGCGGAAGTTGTCCATGGCCGCTTCGAACTGGGGTGAATCCGCCAGCTGCACCGAGTCGGCCAGCACCAGGGTGCCGCCGGGCTCCAACACGCGGAAGCAGTCGTCGAGCACCGCCTGGCGCGCCTCACCGGGCAACTCATGCAGCAGGAAGACGCAGGTCACCGCCTGCATGCTGCCCGCGGCGAAGGGCATCGCTTCGGCATTGCCCTGCACCAGCTGCGGCAGCTCGCTGGGCAGCTGGCTGAGCCAGCGGTTGGCCTGGCGCAGGTAGGCGGCGGAGAGGTCGAGCCCCACCAGCTGGGCTTCCGGCAGGGCGGCCCGCAGCTGCCGCAGCATGCGACCGGTGCCGGTGGCGATGTCGAGCACGCGCAGCTGGCTGGCGGGGCGCTCACGGAAGGCGCGCAGCCCCTCCACCAGCGGGCGGATCACCCGGCGCCGCATGGGGTCGGTGGTGCCGTTGAACAGGATCTCCACCTGCAGGTCGTAGAGCGAGGCGGAGTGGTCGCTCAGGTAGCCGTCGGTCTGGTGGTGGAAGTTCTGCAGGTAGTAGTCGGGGTAGTTCTCCCGGTTCACCTCCTCCGGCAGGTCATGCACATTGCGCTCGCTGCGGCGGGCCCAGGTGCTGGGCATGTCCAGCCACACCAGCGGGTAGCGGGTGGCCCAGTCGAGCCAGGGGGCGTCGAACAGCAGGCTGGTGGGGTACAGCCCCTGCTGGGCCTCCTGCCAGTCGAGGTCCAGCAGGGCGCCGTGGGCCGCCTGCAGATCCTTCAGCATCTGGGGGGGGATGGGCCGTGTCTTGGGGGCACCCTCCGGAGCCACCAGTTCCATCAGCTTGGTGCTCACTTCCTTGTGGGCCACCCCCATCAGGCTCTTGCCCTGCTGCAGGGCTTGGTACGCGAGCTTGGTGAGGGTGTCGGCCATGGACTGGCGCCGCTCCGGCGAGTTGGCCCCATTCCAACGGATCCGGCAGCCGCTCCGCGGGCCCCGGTGGCCAGAGATCAAGATTGATGGCGCGGCGGTTGATTTAGTAGCAACAGCTACAGAATGGACCCAGCAAGTCCGGCCGGCAGGCCGTCACCCCCATGAGCACACAACCCCTCCCCTCCGACACCCGCTCCTATGTGGATTGGGCGCGGGCCCGCCAGCGCCGCGAGCACGCCCACCAGCCGGTGATCGCCCAGCGCCAGCGCACCGGCGACGGCAGCGAGGCCGCCGACGTGCATGCCCAGGAGCAGGCCTGGGCTGAGCGCCACGCCCACGAGCGGCGCCTCCACGCCAGCGCCCTGGCCCAGTTGCGCCACGGCTGAGCCGGCCCACAACAAAGCCCCGGCCGGAGCCGGGGCTGCAGGGGCCTGAGGGGCTCAGGCGTCGTAGTACATCGTGTACTCGTGGGGGTGGGGCCGCTGGCGCAGCTGCTGCACCTCCTCGTACTTGAGGGCGATCCAGTTGTCGATGAAGTCCTCGGTGAACACACCCCCGGCCAGCAGGTATTCGTGGTCGGCCTTGAGGGCCTCCAGGGCGCCGTTCAGGGAGGCGGGCACGGTGGAGATCTTGGCCAGCTCCTCAGCCGACAGTTCGAACAGGTCGACGTCGGTGCCGTCGCCCGGATCGATCTGGTTCTTGATCCCGTCGATGCCGGCCATCAGCATCGCCGCGAAGCCCAGGTAGGGGTTGGAGAGGGCGTCGCCGGAGCGGAACTCCAGGCGCTTGGCCTTGGGGTTCATGCCGGTGAGCGGGATGCGCACGGCGGCGGAGCGGTTGCCCTGGGAGTACACCAGGTTCACCGGCGCTTCGAAGCCCGGCACCAGACGCTTGTAGCTGTTGGTGGTGGGGTTGGTGAAGGCCAGGAAGCTGGGGGCGTGCTTCAGCAGGCCACCGATGTACCAGCGGGCGGTCTGGGAGAGATTGGCGTAGGTGCCCTCACCCCAGAACAGGGGCTGGCCGGCTTTCCAGAGGCTCTGGTGCACGTGCATGCCGCTGCCGTTGTCGCCAAAGATCGGCTTGGGCATGAACGTGGCGGTTTTGCCGTACTTCTTGGCAATGTTGCGCACCACGTACTTGTAGATCATCACGTTGTCGGCCGCGCTGATCAGCTCGGCGAACTTGATGCCGAGTTCGTGCTGGGCGGTGGCCACCTCGTGGTGCTGCTTTTCGATCGGCACCCCCAGGCCACCCATGGTCAGCAGCATTTCGCTGCGGATGTCCTGCAGGGTGTCGTTGGGCGACACCGGAAAGTAACCCTCCTTCAGCTGGATCTTGTTGGCGAGGTTGCCGCCCTCCTCCACCCGGTCGGTGTTCCAGGGGGCTTCGATCGAATCAACGGCGTAGAAGCTGGAGCCGTTGGTGCTCTTGTAGCGAACGTCGTCGAAGATGAAGAACTCGGGCTCGGGGCCGAAGTAGGCGGTGTCGGCCAGGCCGGTGGAGCCCAGGTAGTCGAGGGCCTTCTGGGCCAGGGCCCGGGGGCAGCGGGCGTAGGGCTTGCCGCTGCGGGGCTCCTGGATCGAGCAGATCAGGCTGAGGGTCTTGTGGCTGTAGAAGGGGTCGATCCAGGCGGTGTTGGGGTCGGGCACCATCGCCATGTCCGACTCGTTGATGGCCTTCCAGCCACGGATCGAGGAGCCGTCGAAGGCCACGCCTTCGGTGAAGGCGGCCTCATCGATCAGGTCCTCACACACGGTGAGGTGCTGCCACTTGCCGTGGAGATCGACGAACTTGAGGTCAATCAGTTCGATGCCCTCGTCCTTGATCTGACGGAGGACGTCCTGGGCGGTCTTGGACATGACGTTGCGTGGAGCGTGTGGAACAACGGGTTCGCGACCGGCCTGGAACCGGGCTGCTCGGGACCGTACGGAGCTGCGGCGCCGGCTTGTGTATCAGAGGTAACCAAAATCCGCTCTGATGGCCCCCCACGGCCGCTTGCGTAACCGTTTCTGTCAATTGCGCCAGATGCAAGCGCCGGCAAGGGATCTGAAAGTTTTGGGGTGCTACCTTCCGGCTCAGGTGCGTCGATCCTTCACGCCATGCGCGATGCCATCACGGGTCTGATCGGTCGGTACGACCAGCTGGGTCGTTACCTCGATCGTGATGCCATCGACCGCATCTCCGGCTATTTCTCCGAGGCCCAGTTGCGGCTGGCGGCGGTGGAGCTGATCAACCGCGAGGCCGCCGAGATCGTGCGGGAGGCCAGCCAGCGCCTCTGGCAGGCCGACCCCGAGCTGCTGCTGCCCGGCGGCAACGCCTACACCACCCGTCGCTGGGCCGCCTGCCTGCGCGACATGGACTATTTCCTGCGCTACGCCAGCTACGCCCTGGTGGCCGACGACAGCACCATCCTCAACCAGCGGGTGCTCAACGGCCTCGATGACACCTACAAGAGCCTGGGGGTGCCCACGGGCCCCACGGTGCGCAGCATCGCCTTGATGGCGGATGTGGTGTGCGAGCAGCTGTCCGACGCCGGCGTGGCCGCCCCCGAAGCCATCAATGCGGTGGTGCGGGCCCCCTTCGAACACCTCTGCCGCGGCCTGGCCGACACCAACGTGCGGGCCCGCTGAGCGCCCCCACGACTGCGTAGGCTCCCTGTACCCAGACCCCTTCCAGGCCTTGGCTTCCACCCCCTATCCCGTGTCCGATCGGCACCGCCTGTCCCTCGGTCCGATCGCCACACCGGATCGGCTGCTGCTGGGCCCCGGCCCCTCCAATGCCCACCCCACGGTGCTGCAGGCCCTGAGCCGCAATCCCATCGGGCACCTGGATCCCCTCTATGTGGCCCTGATGGGCGAGGTGCAGGAGCTGCTGCGCTACGTCTGGCAGACCGACAACCGCCTCACCCTGCCCATGAGCGGCACCGGTTCGGCGGCCATGGAGGCCACCATCGCCAACATGGTGGAGCCCGGCGACACCGTGCTGGTGGCGGTGAAGGGCTATTTCGGCCTGCGCCTGCAGGACATGGCCGGCCGCTACCGCGCTGACGTGCGCACCATCGAGAAGCCCTGGGGTGAGGCCTTCAGCCTCGAGGAGATCGAGGCCGGCCTGAAGCAGCACCGCCCCAGGATCCTGGCCATCGTCCACGCCGAAACCTCCACCGGCGTCTGTCAGCCCATGGAGGGCATCGGCGACCTCTGCCGTCAGTACGACTGCCTGCTGCTGCTGGACACCGTTACCTCCCTCGGGGCGGTCCCCCTCTACCTCGACGACTGGAAGGTGGACCTGGCCTACAGCTGCAGCCAGAAGGGCCTCAGCTGCCCCCCCGGGCTGGGGCCCTTCTCCATGGGCCTGCGGGCTGAGGAGAAGCTCCATGCCCGCAGCGGCAAGGTGCCCAACTGGTACCTGGATGTGAGCCTGCTCAACCTGTACTGGGGCAGCGACCGGGTGTACCACCACACCGCCCCGGTGAACATGAACTTCGGCATGCGGGAGGCCCTGCGCCTGATCGCCGAGGAGGGCCTGGAGAACGTCTGGGCCCGCCACCGCCGCAACGCCGAGCGCCTCTGGGCCGGCCTGGAGCGCCTGGGCCTGCAGCTGCACGTGCCCGCCCACCTGCGCCTGCCCACCCTCACCACGGTGCGCATCCCCGAGGGTGTCGACGGCAAGGCCTTCACCCTGCACCTGCTCAACAAGCACGGCATCGAGGTGGGTGGCGGCCTCGGGGCCCTGGCCGGCCAGGTGTGGCGCATCGGCCTGATGGGTTACAACTCCCGCGAGGAGAACGTCGATCTGCTGCTCAACCTGCTGGAGCAGGAGCTGCCGGCCTTCCGCTCGGCGGTTCCCGCCGCTGCCGCCGGCGTCGCCTGAACCAGCCCTCCAGCTGGGCCCCACAGGCCTCCGACAGCACACCCCCCGTCACCACCATGTGGTGGTGAGCGCTGGCGTCCGCCGCCAGATTGAGGCAGCCCCCCAGGGCCCCCCGCTTGGGGTCGGCTGCGCCGAACACCACCCGGCCCATGCGGGCCTGCACCAGGGCCCCGGCGCACATGGGGCAGGGCTCCAGGGTCACCAGCAGGGTGCAGCCGTTGAAGCGCCAGTCCTGCCGCAGCCGCGCCGCCTGTTGCAGCGCCACCAGTTCCGCATGGGCCAGGGGCTGCTGATCCCGTTCGCGGCGGTTGCTGCCCCAGCCGATCGCCCGGCCCCGCTCATCCAGCACCACCGCCGCCACGGGGATTTCACCGGCTTCCCCCACCCGTTCGGCCCGCCGCAGCAGCCGCCCCATCCAGCCCTGATGCGCCGGCGCCTCGGGGCCAAAGCCCGCTCCTAACTCCAGGGGGTCGGCGCCCAGGGGCCCTGCCGCATGCTGTCTGCAGGATGCCATCCCTGGGCGCGGCCCGCCGGGCTGGAGAATGGCGCCAGCTTGTTCCGCCGTTTTGGCTCCAGCACCCCAGCACGAGCCGTCGGTGGATCCCTTGGTGGCGTTCCCCGATCCGCTGCAGGGCGACCCGCAGCTGCAGCGTTTTTTGGAGTCGGCCGTGGCGCAGCTGTGCCAATGGTGGGCCGGATCGGGCCAGCGCAGCCCCCTGCCGCTGCTGAGCGTGCTGCCGGAGTTGGCGCCCCCTGCGGAGGGGCTACCGCCCCAGGCCCTCCTGGCGGACCTGCAGCTGGTGATGGATGGGGCCTTCAACCCGCTGCATCCCGGCTCCCTGGCCCACCTCGATCCCCCGCCCCTGGCGGCGGGGGTGGCGGCGGAGCTGGTGGCCGCCGGCCTCAACAACAACCTGCTGGCGGAGGAGCTCAGCCCCAGCCTCACCCGCCTGGAGCGGGGCCTGTGCGCCTGGATGGCCTCCGCCCTGGGCCTGGGGGAGCAGGCCGGTGGCGTGGCCGCCAGCGGCGGCAGCCTCAGCAACCTGATGGCCCTGGTGGTGGCCCGGCACCGTGCCGGCCTGGCGGGTCACCCCGATGCGGTGGTGCTCTGCAGTGCCGATGCCCATGTCTCCCTGGGCAAGGCCCTGATGGTGATGGGCCTGCCCGCCACGGCCCTCTGGCCCGTGGCGGTGGATGCCGACGGCGCCCTGGCCATCGAAGCCCTGCAGGGGGCCCTGGAGCGGGCGGAACGCCAGGGCCGGCCCGTGCTGGCCGTGGTGGCCACCGCCGGCACCACCGTGCGCGGAGCGGTGGATCCGATCGCCCCCATGGCGGAGCTCTGCCGCAGCCGCGGCATCTGGCTGCATGTGGATGGGGCCATCGGGGCGGTGTTTGGCCTCAGCGGGGCCCATCGCCAGCGGGTGCCCGATCTGGGCTTCGCCGATTCCCTCACCGTCAACCCCCAGAAGCTGCTGGGGATCCCCAAGAGCAGTTCGCTGTTGCTGCTGCGGCAGCCGGCGCTGCTGGCCGCCTGCTTCGCCACCGGCCTTCCCTACATGGAGCCCAGCTGGGCCGATGCCCACGGCGGCGAATGCGGCCTGCAGGGCACCCGCCCGGCGGAGGTGCTCAAGCTGTGGCTGGGGCTGCGCCAGCTGGGCCGCAGCGGCATCGATGCCCTGCTCGAGGGGGCCGTGGCCCGGCGGCAGCGGTTGCAGCGGTTGCTGGAGCCCCTGCCCCTGGAGCTCCGCGGCGGCCCCCTGCACGTGCTCGCCTTCTGCCCGGAGGGGATGGGGCCATCCCAGTCCGACGCCTGGTCGGCCACCACCCGCCAGCGGCTGCTGGACCAGCAGTTGATGCTGTCGCGCCCGCTCTACGGCGGCCGCCATCACCTCAAGGCGGTGCTGGGCAACCCCCACACCGGCGAGGCGGAGCTGCAGCGTCTGGCCGCGGTGGTGGAGGCATCGCTGCCATGAGTGGCCCCGAACCCCGGGGCCGCTGGGTGGCGATCATCACCGGCGCCATTTCGGTGGCCATCGCGGTGGCCTATCTGGTGCTGATCGCCGTGCTCGATTCCCGCGGCCCCCTGCTGCCGCCACCGCCGGAGGCCCTGGGGCTCAGCCCCGCCGGGGCTCCTGCGGCCGCGGGGGCAGTTGCCCCTGCTTCTGCTGGCGCTGCAGCGGTTCCACCACGCGGCTGAAGGCGGCGCTGAGGAAGGCCTGCAGGGCGGAGTCACGGCGGTTGAGGTCGTACTGGCGCTGCACCACCTCCTGGATGCCGCCGTCCCCCCAGTCCTGGTCCTGCTGGAAGTAGGTGATGAAACTGCGGCCGGCCACCCGGGTGAGCCAGCCCGCCCCCACCGCCTGCACCGCCCGGGTGAGCAACAGGGCCGGCAGGTTGAGGCTGAGGGCGCTGCCGATCAGGCTCACCCCCCCCTTGATCACCCCCAGGCTGGCCAGGGTGCGCCCCACCGACACCGCCAGATCCTGGGCACTGGCCCGGGAGAGGCTGACGCCATAGATGCGCCCGATCTCCACCACCATCTGGGCATTCACCGCCGCAGCCCCCAGCAGATCCACCACCGGCAGGGGGGTGGCCGCCAGCACTCCGGCGCTGATCCAGCTGTAGCGATCCACCACCGTTTCGGCGTCGCTCTGGCGCTGGTCGCTGAGCAGCTGGCGGCCCGCATCGCTGAGCCGGCGGCTCTGCAACAGGATGTTGTCGGCGATCAGCTCCTCGCCATCGCTGTGGAGCACCTGGGCGATGCGCCGCAGCAGCGCATCGATTTCCGGCGGCGGCTGCAGCGGCCGTCCCCCCGGCATCGGCACCGACTGGGGCGCCGCACTGGCGGGCACCACATCCTCCGGGGCAATGCGCCCCTGGCCGCGCCGGCGCAGCAGCGCCAGCAGCCGCCGCTCCTCCTCCTGGCCCCGCAGGTCGCATTTGTTCAGCACCAGCAGCAGGCGCTTGCCGAGGCGGGCCAGGGCATCGAACACCTCCTGCTCGGCGTTGCGCAGGTCGCCATCCACCACCAACAGCAGCAGATCCGCCTGGGCCGCCTGGCCGCGGGCCCGTTGTTCCCGCTCCTGGCCGGCGCTGCCGGCCTCGAGGATGCCGGGGGTGTCCACCAGCTGCAGCCCCCGCGGCAGGTTGCTCAGCCGCAGCCGGTAGCGCCGGCAGTCGTCGGTGGAGCCCATGGCGGCCCCCACCTCCCCCACCACATCCTTGAGCAGGGCGCGGATCAGGGAGGTTTTGCCGGCGGAGCCGGTGCCGAACACCACCACCACCAGATCCCCCCGCTCCAGCTCCGCCGCCACCCGCTGCCGCTCCTGGCGCAGGGCCTCCCGCTGCACGTCATCGCGGATGCGCTCCAGCAGCTGATCAATGGCCGCCAGGTTCTGCTGGGCCGCCTCCTGGCGGTTGCCCGGTGCCACCACGCCAGCGGCGGCCTTCGGGCCGGCTCCGCGGCGGCTGGCCTGCCACCAGGGCCACAGCAGCTGCAGCAGCAGCAGGGCGCCGCCACCGAACAGCAACAGCAGGGTGGGGCCCACCAGCCAGCTGGGCAGCAGGTAGCTCAGCTGCCAGATCAGGGCATTCACCGCCTGCAGCACCGTGGTGATCGCCACCACCAGCAGCAGCCCGATCCCAAGCCAGAGCCAGAGCCGAGCGGGTGGTTTCACGCGGGGGAGGTTGCTGCCATGAGTTCAGCGCAGCCTGGTGCCCGCCGCCAGGCTGCCCCGGCCCGCCGCCTGCAGGATGTCGGCCCAGAGGGCGGCGGCCACCGCGCTGCTGGCGCCCGTGGGGCGGTTGTCGTCGTTGCCCAGCCAGATGCCCATCACCCAGTGGCGGCTGGGCTCGTAGCCGATGAACAGCAGGTCGCGGCCGCCATTGGTGGTGCCCGTCTTGCCCCCCTCCTGGCCCCCCAGCCGTGCCGCCCGGCCCGTGCCGTTGCGCACCACCGCCTGCAGCAGCTCCTGCATCTTGCGGGCCGTGGGGGTGCTCAGCACCCGCCGGCCCGGCCGCAGGCTGCGCTGGGGGGCCGCAGCGGCGGCGGGGCTGCCCGTGCCACCACTGCTGTCGCTCAGCTGGCGGATGGTGCTGGGGGGATGCCAGATGCCGCCATTGGCCACAGCGGCGTAGGCGGCGGTGAGATCCACCAGCCGCACCTCCGCCTGGCCCAGCACCAGCCCGGGCACCGGCTCCAGCGGGGTCTGCAGCCCGAGGACGCGGGCCTTCTCCACCACCGCCTCCAGGCCGAACAGCCGCGCCAGCCGCAGGGCCGCGGTGTTGCTGGAGCTGGCGAAGGCCTGGCGCAGGCTCAGCTCACCGCCGCAGCCGCTGCGGAACACCTGCCCGCCCCACTCCAGGGGGCCGCAGGGCACCGGATCGTTGGGCCCCATGCCCTTCTCCAGGGCCACCAGGTAGGGGAACAGCTTGAAGGTGCTGCCCGGCTGGCGCAGGGCCATGCTGGCCCGGTTGTACTGGCTGCGGCTGTAGTCGCGGCCGCCGCTGATGGCCAGGATGCCGCCGTTGCGGGCATCGAGCACCACCACGGCCCCCTGGCTGATGGCGGGGTCGTGGCGCTGCAACAGCTGCCGCAGGCGCCGCTCCACCACCTCCTGCAGCAGCGGATCGAAGTAGGTGCTCACCAGGAAATTCCCTTCGGCGGCCACCTCGGCCCCCAGCAGGGTCTCCAGGTCGCGGCGCACCTGGTCGCCGTAGAAGGGTGCGGGCCTCCGCAGCGGTGTGGCGCCACCGGCACCGCAGGCCCCCGGCGCCAGCTGCAGGGGCTGCCGGCGGCTGCGCCGGGCGGCGGCCTGGCTGAGGCGGCCCGAGTCCACCAGCTTGCGCAGCACCTGGTTGCGGGCCGTCAGGGCCCCCGATGGGTTCACGCAGGGGTCGAAGCCGTTGGGGGAGGGCAGCAGGCCCACCAGCAGTGCCGCCTCCCCGAGGCTGAGGGTTCGGGCCGGCTTGGCGAAGTAGTGGCGGGCGGCCGCCTCAAAACCCCAGCCCACCCCCAGGTACACCCGGTTGAGATAGGTGAGCAGCAGTTCGCGTTTGCTGAAGCCCGCCTCCAGCTGCAGCGCCACCAGCAGCTCCCGACCCTTGCGGGGCAGGGTGTCCCCCTGGCCCACCTGTTCGGGGTAGAGGCTGCGGGCCAGCTGCTGGGTGAGGGTGCTGCCCCCCTCCAGCACACGACCCCCCAGCAGGTTGCTCAGCACCGCCCGGCCGGTGCCGATGGGATCCACCCCCGGATGCCGCCAGAAGCGGCTGTCCTCACTGGCCAGCAGCGCCTCGATCAGCACCGGCGCGTAGGCCTCCAGCCGGCTCTGATCCAGGGCCTGGTTGGAATCCGCCGCCCGCATCGGCCGGTTGAGGCCGTCGTAGAGCAGCAGCGGACCCCGCTGGCCGCTGAGCTCCGGCCGGATCGGCACCTGCAGGCGCCCCAGGGCCAGCAGCGCCAGCCCCGCCCCCGCCACCGCCGCCAGGGTGGTGGCGCCGATGCGGGTCCAGCGCCGCCGCCGGGCTGACGCCCCCCAGACAAACTGCAGCCGCAGCGGTGCCTCGACGTCTCCGGGCCCCAGCTGCAGTTGATCCCCATCGGCCAGCAGCAGCTGCCGGATGCGCCGGCCGCGGAACCAGAGGCCATTGGTGGAGTCGAGATCCTGGAGCCACCACTGGCCCCCCACCCACTCCAGCAGCGCATGGCGCTTGCTCACACCGGCGGCGGCGATGCAGATCTCGGCATCCGGATCGCGGCCGATGCGATAGGTGCCGGGCTGTAGCAGCAGGCGCCGTGGCTGCCCCGCTTCACCACACCAGTGCAGTTCAGCGGGCCGCCCGACCATCGCCGCGCCAGAGATCGATCGCCAGGCAGAGCACCGCCAGGTTGATGGCCACATCCGCCAGGTTGAACACCGGGAAGCTCACCGGCACCGCCTCCAGCAGATCCACCACGTGCCCCAGGCGCCAACGGTCGATGCCGTTGCCGAGGGCGCCCCCCAGCAGCAACCCCAGCCCCAGGGCCTGCCAGGGCCGCAGCGGGCCGCTGGTCTGGATCCACAGCACCAGCCCCGCCGCCACGGCGGCACTCACCAGCCCCAGTAGCGGGGCGTTGCCGGTGAGCAGGCTGAAGGCGGCCCCGGTGTTCACCACCAGCCGCAGCTGCAACAGCCCCGGCAGCAGCGGCGTCGCCAGCCCGGGGGTGAGCTGGGCGCTGGCCCAGGCCTTGCTCAGCTGGTCGAGCAGCACCACCGCCAGGGCCGTGCGGTAGGCGGGGGCGATCACGGCTCCACCAGCAGCAGGCGCCGCAGGGGCAGGGCCAGCACCGCCACGCCGCAACAGAGCAGCAGCTGCGGCAGCAGCGGTCCGATGCTGTAGCTGAGCAGCAGCTGCGGCAGGGCCCCGTTCCAGCGCTGCACCAGGCCCCCCAGCAACAGGTTGGCCAGGCCGCAGGCCTGCAGCACCAGCAGCCCCACCACCGCCGCCGCCGCCAGGCTGAGCAGGTTGTCCATCCCCGGCTGCCGGCCCAGGCGACCCGTGAGCCAGGCGGCGGGCAGGAACCCGGCGATGTAGCCGAAGCCCGGATCCAGCAGGTAACTGAGGCCACCGCCGGCCTGGAACACCGGCAGCTGGAACAGCCCCAGGCTGATGTATGCCACCCCCGCCAGCATGGCCGGCCGAGGCCCGCACACCAGGGCCGTGAGCAGCAGCGCCGGCACCTGCAGGCTGATGGGCAGGGGAATCAGGGTGAATCCAGCGGCCCCAAAGCCGGGCAGGGCCGCCTGGATCAGCCCACCGCAGATCAGCAGCAGCAGTCCGGCGAGGGCACCGCTCCAGTTGGCAAGGGCGCGCACGGCAGGCCAGGCAATGGGCCCCATCCTGCAGGAGAGTGGCAGCATCGCAACCCGGCCGCTCCCCATCGCCATGTCCGACGCGCCCGACTCCCCTGCGCTGCTGGTGGGCTCCCGGGTGCGCCTGCTGCAGGCGCCCCCGTACCTCAAAAGCGCCGATGCCATGCCGATGCTGCGCCCCCCCGACCTGGTGGACAGCGGTGAGGAGGGGGAGGTGGTGGGCCTGCGGGCCGGCGAGACGGTGGCGGTGCGCTTCCGCCGGGGCGCCTTCCTGCTGGAGCGCCGCCAGCTGGAACTGTTGCCAGGCGCCTAGGCCGCAGAAGCGCTGAGGGGGTGCCGCTGCCATTGGGTTTCAGCGGCCCGCAGGGCGGTGGCAGGGCCGCAAAGGCTGAGGCAGGGCTGGGTCAGCAGTGTGCGGGCGGCCCGGTGCAGGTCCTCCGGGGTGAGCTGGGCCGCCGCCTCCAGGCTGCGGTCGGCGAAGGCCATCGGCAGGCCATGGCCCAGCACCAGGGCCTGGCGGTCCGCCAGCTGGCTGCTGGTCTGGCGTCCCAGGGCCTCCTGGCCGCGGAATTTGGCGCGGGCCAGCTCCAGCTCCTCAGGGCTGATGGGCTGCTCCAGCAGCCGTTGCCATTCGTTGAGCAATTCGCGGGTGGCCTCCACCGCCCGCTCCGCCGAACTGGAGAGGTGCATCACGAAGGGGGCATCCCCCAGCCGGGCCGGGTGGTGCACCCCCACGTCGTAGGCCAGGCCGTGCTCCTCCCGCAGGGCCACGAACAGCCGGCTGGACATGCCGATGCCCAGGTGGCAATGGAGCAACCGCAGGGCCAGGGCCTGCTCGGCCCCCAGGGGTGTGGTGGTGGTGCCCAGCATCAGCACCAGCTGCTCGGTTTCATCGGGGCTGGTGGCCAGGCCGCCGGCCTTCAGCCCCGGCGGGCCTGCCCGCCGTTCCGGGGGGCGGGGGGCCCAGGTTGTCCCCTCCAGGCCCGCCAGCAGCCGTTGCTCTACCCCATCGGGGATCGCACCCGCCAGCACCAGCACCGCCCCCTGCGCCCCCAGCTGCTCCACCTGCCGCTGCAGCGCATCCCGCCCCAGCTGCCGCAGCTCCGACTCCACCCCCAGGGGGTCATGGCCGTAGGGTCCGCTGCCATAGAGCTGCTCCCGCAGGGCGTCGTGGGCCACCTGGAAGGGGTCTTCCCGCTGCCGCTGCAGCGTCTGCAGGTTGAGCTGCCGCTCCAGGGCGATCTGGTCCTCCACCAGCCAGGGGCTGCGCACCATCTGCAGCAGCAGTGGCAGCAGGGTGGCGGCGTCATCGCTGGCGCACTTGAGGCTGATCAAGGTGGCGTCCTCCGCCGCCTCGCAGCGCAGGCCGGCGCCACAGCCCTCCACCAGATCCGCCAGGGCATCGGCGCTGTAGGGGCCGCAACCGCGGCTGAGCACCCCCGCCAGCAGCTGGGCCGCCCCGCGTTCACCGGGGGCGTCACTGCCACTGCCGCCCCGCATCCAGAGCTTGGCCGAGAGGATCGGGGCCCCGGGCCGGTGCAGCAGCCACAGGGGGCAGTCGAGGGGCCAGTGCCCCTGCTCCACCCGCGCGGCCAGTGCCAGCGGGGCGCTCACGCCGGCACCGCCTGCAGGCAGAAGGCCCGCTCCGGGGCCAGCAGCGGCACCAGCTCCCGCTGCAGCGCCGCCCCATCCCACTGCTGCAGCCAGTCCAGCGGGGCCTGCAGGTTGTGGCGGCGCTGCCACAGGGCGCTGTTGCCCACCATGGCCGCCACCGATCCCGCCACCTCCAGGCTGAAGCGGTAGCCATTGCCCACCAGCCGCCGCGCCCGCTCCAACTCCGCCTCCGCGGGGGGCTGCTCCTGCAGCTCCAGCAGCACCCGCCGCACCTCCCGCTGCACCGCCGGCAGCTGCTCCGTCTCACACACCGCCTCCAGCAGCACCAGGCAACCGCTCTCCAACACGTTGAGGTCCAGGTCGATGCTCTCCACCAGGCGCAGGTTCTCCCGCAACCGCTCCACCAGGCGGCTGCGGCGGCCCTCCGCCAGCAGCGTGGTGAGCAGATCCCCCCCCAGCACGCTGCGCTGATCCGCAGCCCCCGGCAATTGCCAGGCCATCAGCAGCCGGGCCGCCTCCAGCCGTGGCAGCTCCAACCGCGCTTCACCGGGGCGGAGGGCCAGCGGCGGCGGCGGCGGCTCCGCCTCGGCACCGGGGCTCAGTTGCCCCAGGCGTGAGTGCTCCAGCCGCTGCCGCAGATCCCCCCCGAGGGCGGCGGTGGGGCCGGCGATGGCCAGGCAGCAGCGCTCCGGCCGGTAGTGGCGGCGGTGAAACTGCGCCATGGCCTCCGGCCGGTGGGCCTCCAGGGCCGAGCGCTGCCCCAGGATCGGTTGGCCATAGGCGTGGGACCCGCAGGCCTGGCGCAACAGCTCCTGGAAGGCCACCTCCTCCGGTTGGTCTTCGCTCTGGGCCAGCTCCTCGAGCACCACCTGGCGCTCCAGGTCGAAATCCTCCGCATCCAGGCGCGGCTGCAGCACCAGATCCAGCAGCAGCTCGAGGGCGTCGTTGCTGGCCTCCGGAGGCATCAGCACGTGGTAGTGCACGTCGTCGAAGCCCGTGGCCGCATTGCTGTTGCCCCCCAGGGCCTCCACCCGGTAATCGAATTCACCGGCCGCCAGTCGCTCACTGCCCTTGAACACCATGTGCTCGAGGAAGTGGGCGATGCCGGATTCCGCGGCGGTTTCGCGGGCGCTGCCGGCGCGGCACCAGAAGTCCAGGCACACCACCGGCGCTTGGGGCAGATCGATGTGCACCACCGACGCTCCATTGCTCAGTTGCTCGTGCTGCGGCTCGGGGAGGGCTGGAACGGCGGCAGCGGGCAAGGGCGGCAACGGCGGGGCAGGTCGTGCTGCAGGCATTCTGCTGGCAGGATCGGCAGCGTGTCGCCGCGGCTTCGCCGATGAGTTCCGCCGCCCTTGGCATCCATCCGCTGGTGGACACCCTGGCCGCTCGCATCCGCCTCTGCTGGCAGGAGCTGCCGGATCTGGAGCTCATGGAAGTGGATCCCGAGCTGGAGGCCATCAGCGGCAGCCTCGATGGGGAGGATCTGTTCATCTGCAACGAGCTGCGCCGCAGCCGCGGCCTGCGCAAGCTGCACCTGGAAACCGCCCGCCTGGGGGCGGGGCTGCAGATCCTGCACTGTGTGTTCTTCCCCGACCCCCGCTACGACCTGCCGGTGTTCGGGGCCGATATCGTGGCGGGCCGCGGGGTGGTCTCCGCCGCCGTCGTCGACCTCTCCCCCGTGGGCCCGGCCCTGCCTCCGGCGGTGAGCACGGCCCTGGAGGCCCTGCCCCCGCGGCGCTTCAGCCAGGAGCGGGAACTGCCCGAGTGGGGCACGATCTTCTCCCCCCATGTGCGCTTCGTGCGCCCCGCCGATGCGGCGGAGGAGCAGCAGTTCGTGGCGGTGGTGGGGGATTTCCTCAGCGTCATGGCCGAGGCCAGCCGCACCACCCCGGCGCAGCCCATCGATCACCCCGATACGGTGAATCGCCATCGGGGTCAGCTCTCCTATTGCCAGCAGCAGAAACGCAACGACAAGACCCGCCGGGTGCTGGAGAAGGCCTTCAATCCCGCCTGGGCCGATCGGTACATCGAGCAGCTGCTGTTCGACGACCCGCTGCCCCTGAGCTGATGGCTCGGCTGATGGCCCGTCTCACCGCCCGTCCCTGGCTCTTGGCCGGCGGCGGGGCTGTGTTGCTGCTGCTGGGGGGGCTGGCCCTGCGTCCACGCCCCAAGCCGGCGCCGCCCACCCCTGCGCCCGTGGTGCAGCCGGAGGCCGTGTCGGCCCTGGGCTACCTGGAGCCCGCCGGCGAGGTGGTGGAGCTGGCCGCCCCCATCAGCGGCTTTGGCGGCACCCCACGCCTCAGCCAGCTGTTGGTGCAGGAGGGCCAGCGGGTGCGCCGCGGCCAACTGCTGGCCAGTTTCGACAACCGCCCGCGGCTCCAGGCGGACCTCGCCGCCGTGAACGCCCGCCTGCAGAGCCTGCAGGCCCAGATTCGCCTGCAGCGCCGCGAGGTGGACCGCTACAGCCGTGCCGCTGCCACGGGTGCCTCGCCCCTGGTGCTGCTGGAGGAGAAGCGTGATGAGCTGGTGAAGCTGGAGGGTCAGTGGCGCGAATCCCTCGCCCAGCGCCAGGGTCTGCAGGTGGACCTGGCCAACAGCGAGCTGCGGGCTCCCCTCGACGCCACGGTGCTCAAGATCCATGCCCAGGTGGGCGAGCGCCCCGGTGCCCAGGGGGTGCTGGAGCTGGGCGCCAGCGATCGCATGGAGGCTGTGGCGGAGGTGTACGAGAGCGACATCAACCGCGTGCGGGTCGGCCAGACCGTGCGCCTCACCAGTGAGAACGGCGGTTTCAGCGGCACCCTGCAGGCGCGGGTGCTGCGCATCTCCCCCCAGGTGAGTCAGCGCCAAGTGCTCTCCACCGACCCCACCGGCGACGCCGATGCGCGGGTGGTGGAGGTGCGCCTGGCCCTCGATCCACAGGCCGCCGCCCGGGTGCGCAACCTCTCGGGCCTCAAGCTGATCGCCCGCTTCAACCCGTGACCCTGAGGGCCTGGTTGGCGGCCCGCTGGCGGGCCCGGCGCATTCCGCTGGCCTGGTTGCTGCTCACCCGGCAGCCGGTGCGGTTGGCGGTGGCCCTGGCGGGCATCAGCTTCGCCGGGATCCTGATGTTCATGCAGCTGGGCTTCCGCGATGGATTGTTTGACGCCAGCGTCACCATCCACCGGCTGTTTGATGCGGATCTGGTGCTGATCAGCCCCCGCTCCACCAGTTCGGTGAGCATGGCGGGCTTCCCACGCCGCCGCCTGGTGCAGGTGATGGCGGCCCCGGAGGTGGAGGGCATCACCCCCGTGCACTGGAATCTGCTGCTGTGGCGCAACCCCGAGACCCGCGCCACCCGTTCCGTGCTGGCCCTGGGTTTTGAACCGGGGGATCCCCTGTTCACCGACCCCAGCCTGGCCCCCAAGGCACGGCTGCTGAGCCAGAAGGGCCGGGTGCTGTTTGATGAGCAATCGCGGCCGGAATTCGGCCCGGTGGCCGCGTGGTTCAAGGCCGGTCGCACCGTGGAGAGTGAAATCGCCGGCAAGCGGGTGCGGGTGGCCGGCCTGGTGGGGCTCGGCACCTCCTTCGGCGCCGACGGCAACCTGCTCACCAGCAGCGAAACCTTCCTGGAGCTGCTGCCCAACACGCCCCCCGGCAGCATCGAGGTGGGCCTGGTGCGGCTGCGGCCGGGATCCGATGCCGCCGCCGTGGCCCGGCGCCTGCAGGGCCAGCTCCCCAGCGACGTGACGGTGCTCACCAAGGACGGCTTCATCGCCTTTGAGCAGAACTACTGGCGCACCAGCACCTCCATCGGATTCATCTTCAGCCTGGGGGCCGCCATGGGCTTCGTGGTGGGCTGCGTGATCGTCTACCAGGTGCTCTACAGCGATGTCAGTGATCACCTGCCGGAGTACGCCACCTTGATGGCCATGGGCTACCGGCTCAGCAGCCTGCTGGGGGTGGTGGCCCGGGAGGGGTTGCTGCTGGCGGCCTTCGGCTACCTGCCCGCCTACGCCGCCGGCCAGGGGCTCTACTGGCTGGTGCGCAGTGCCACCCAGCTGCCGGTGGCCATGAATGCCACACGGGCCTTCACGGTGCTCACCATGATTCTGGTGATGTGCATGGCCTCCGCCGCCCTGGCCATGCGGCGCCTGGCGGATGCCGATCCGGCCGAAATCTTCTGAGCTGATGTCCGCCGCCGCCCCCCTCCATGCCATCGCCCTGCAGGGGCTCAACCATTGGTATGGCAAAGGCGACACCCGTCGCCAGGTGTTGCAGGGCATCGATCTGGCGGTGGCCCCGGGGGAGGTGGTGCTGCTCACCGGCCCCTCCGGTTGCGGCAAAACCACCCTGCTCACCCTGGTGGGGGCCCTGCGCCAGGTGCAGGAGGGGTCGGTGCAGGTGCTGGGCCGCCAGTTGGCGGGGGCCAGCCAGGGCCAACGCCAGCAGCTGCGCCGCTCCATCGGGATGATCTTCCAGGGCCACAACCTGCTGCGCTGCCTCACCGCGGAGCAGAACGTGCAGATGGGCTCCGACCTGCTGCCGGGCCTCGCCTACCGCGCCCGCCGCGACCAGGCCCGTGAATGGTTGCGGGCGGTGGGCCTGGGGGACGAGCTCCACAAGCTCCCCCACGACCTCTCCGGCGGCCAGAAGCAACGGGTGGCCATCGCCCGGGCCCTGGCGGCCCATCCGCGCCTGCTGCTGGCGGATGAACCCACCGCGGCCCTCGATTCCCGCACCGGTCGGGAGGTGGTGGAGCTGCTGCAGCGCCTGGCCCGGGACCAGGGTTGCGCGGTGCTGATGGTGACCCACGATCCCCGCATCCTCGACATCGCCGACCGCCTGGTGCGCATGGAGGACGGTCGCCTCAAGGCCCTCACCACCGCCGTTCAGTAGGGTGGGGACCATCTCCCCAAGGACCCGCCGTTTCGATGGCCAAACGCCGCAACCTCAAGAAGGAAAAGCAAGAGCGCAACCGCGCCTACGCCCGCAAGTTCAAGAAGCGCAAGCTGCGCAACGACGGCCGTGGTGAAGGCGCCGGCAACGGCGTCACCGGCACCGCCAACAACGGCGGCGCTGCCGACTGATCCGGGTCCATCGCCGTCAGCGCTTGCGCCGACCCTGCCATGAAGGGGGATCCTGACGGGTCCCCCTTTTTTGCTCCCGGCCCCCAGCTCGCCCGCGGATCACCCCCATGTTCCTGAGCGTCGTCATCCCCACCTACAACCGTCTGCCGATCCTGCAGAAGTGTCTGCGGGCCCTGGAGCAGCAGCGGTTGGAGGCCCCGCTCAGCGCCTATGAGGTGGTGCTGGTGGACGACGGCTCCACCGACGACACGGTGGCCTGGCTGGCCCGCGAGGGGGCCAACCACCCCCACGTGCGCCTGGTGCAGCAGGACCACGGCGGCCCTGCCGAGGGGCGCAACCGCGGCGTCGAGCACGCCTGCGGCGATGTGATCGTGTTCATCGACAGTGACCTGGTGGTCACCGATGACTTTCTGCTCTGCCATGCCCGCCGGCTGCAGCAGACCTGGGCGGAACGGGGCGATCGCCTCTGTTTCACCTACGGCGCGGTGATCAACACCGCCAATTTCGAGCAGCCCACCGGCGAACCCCACAAGCTGCGGGATCTCTCCTGGGCCTACTTCGCCACCGGCAACGTGGCCATCGACCGGGCGGTGCTGGAGGAGAGCGGCCTGTTCGACACCCGCTTCCGGCTCTACGGCTGGGAGGACCTCGAACTGGGGGAACGGTTGCGGCGCATGGGGGTGGTGCTGGTGCGCTGCCCCGAGGCGGTGGGGTACCACTGGCATCCGGCCCTCAGCCTGGATCAGGTGCCCCGCCTGATCGAGGTGGAGCGGCAGCGGGCCAAGATGGGCCTGGTGTTTTACCGCAAGCACCCCACCCGGCGGGTGCGGTTCATCATCCAGTTCACCCCCCTCCACGGGTTGCTGTGGGAGCTGCTCACCCTCGGGGGCCTGCTCAATGAGCGCAGCCTGAGGCCGCTGCTGGCCTGGCTGATTCGCCACGGCAAACCCGGGCTGGCCATGGAACTGCTGCGGCTGCCCCTCAACCGCATCGGTGTGCGGGCCCTCTATGCCGAGGCCCGCGCCGCCGGCCTGAGCTGAGTCCAGACGGGCGGTTTGATAGGGTGCCCGGGTCCCATTCACACCGCACACCTGCACGTTTCGGGTGACCGTGGCCGCCTCTGATGGCAGCGCGTCCCTGGCAGGTGGAGGCAAACCCGAAACTCAATTCAAACCATGGCTGTTGTCACCCTCGCCGAAATGATGGAGGCGGGTGCCCACTTCGGGCACCAAACCCGCCGCTGGAATCCCAAGATGTCGCGCTACATCTATTGCGCGCGCAACGGAGTCCACATCATTGATCTCGTGCAGACCGCCGTCTGCATGAACAACGCCTACAAGTGGGTGCGCAGCGCCGCCCGCAGCGGCAAGCGTTTCCTGTTTGTGGGCACCAAGAAGCAGGCCTCTGAAGTGATCGCCCTGGAGGCCACCCGCTGCGGCGCCGCCTATGTGAACCAGCGCTGGCTGGGCGGCATGCTCACCAACTGGACCACGATGCGCGCCCGCATCGACCGCCTCAAGGACCTGGAGCGCATGGAGGCCTCCGGCGCCATCGCCATGCGTCCCAAGAAGGAAGCGGCCGTGCTGCGCCGGGAGCTGGAGCGCCTGCAGAAGTATCTGGGCGGCCTCAAGAACATGCGCCGTCTGCCCGATGTGGTGGTGCTGGTGGATCAGCGCCGTGAAACTAACGCGGTGCTCGAAGCCCGCAAGCTCGATATCCCCCTGGTGTCCATGCTCGACACCAACTGCGATCCCGACCTCTGCGACGTGCCCATCCCCTGCAACGACGACGCCGTGCGCTCGGTGCAGCTGGTGCTCGGCCGTCTGGCGGACGCCATCAATGAAGGTCGCCACGGCGCCGGTGACCAGCGCGGCGGCTACGACGACGAGGAGGGCTGAGCCCCCCGGGCCCGGCGGCCCACCCCCGCAGACGCCCTGGAGCTTCCCTGAGGGGGAGCTCTTCCCCTATGGGCCCCTGCCACCCGATTGCTTTTCCCCCACAGCACCCCCACCCACCCGCTGAATCCCCATGGCTGAGATCTCCGCCAAGCTCGTCAAAGAACTGCGCGACATGACCGGCGCAGGGATGATGGATTGCAAGAAGGCCCTTGCTGAAACCAAGGGCGACAAGGACAAGGCCGTGGAGTGGCTGCGTCAGAAGGGCATCGCCTCCGCCGAGAAGAAGTCCGGCCGCACCGCCGCTGAGGGTGCCATCGGCAGCTACATCCACACCGGTGCCCGCGTGGGCGTGCTGGTGGAGGTGAACTGCGAAACCGACTTCGTGGCCCGCGGTGAGATCTTCCAGGAGCTGATCCGCAACGTGGCGATGCAGATCGCCGCCTGCCCCAACGTCGACTTCGTGAAGGTGGAGGACATCCCCGCCGAGGTGGCCGAGCGCGAGAAGCAGATTGAAATGGGCCGCGACGACCTCGCCGGCAAGAAGGAGGAGATGAAGGAGAAGATCGTGGCCGGCCGCATCGGCAAGCGCCTCAAGGAGATGGCCCTGATGGACCAGGCCTTCATCAAGGACAGCGCCATGACCGTTGAGGAGATGGTGAAGCAGGTGGCCGGCAAGGTGGGCGAGAACATCCAGGTGCGCCGCTTCGTGCGTTTCAACCTCGGTGAGGGCATCGAAGTGGAGAAGATGGACTTCGCCGCCGAGGTGGCGGCCATGCAGGCCGCCTGATGCGGCGCAGCCCCGCCCATCCCTGATCCTTGGATCCCAACGCCCGGCCCCTCGATGAGGCCCAGCGCCAACTCGACCTGCTGCTGAGCCAGCAGGAGCAGCTCGCCCCAGAGCTGTACCGCGACCTGGCGCTGTACCTGCAGGTGTTGCGAGAAGGCCTGTTGCACGCCGTGCAGCAGGCCTGTTTTCATCTCGCCACCCAGGTGGCCCCCGAGCGCTACAGCCAGTTGCCGGCCGCACGCCGGCAGGCGTTCCAACGGCGTCTGGCGGCCCTGGTGCAGCGCTGCAATGCGCTGCTCACCGTCGAGCAGTTGATGGGGCTGGCGGCCCAGCAGCAGCGCCGTGAGCACCGTCGCCGCCGCCTCGGTCAGCAGC
>VGQL01000007.1 GCA_016882415.1 Cyanobacteria bacterium M_DeepCast_200m_mx_001 | reverse complement strand
CGGGATGATGTGATCCCCGGGGGCAGCCGCCCCTACATCGCCCGCACCAGCCGGGCGTGGATCCGGCAGACCGCCAGGGCCTGCCGCGGCGGATCACTGCAGAGGCGCCCCAGCTCCCGGTTCAGGGACTGAAGGTCGTCGAGCGACAGCCCCACCGCCGGCCCCGTGGTGAGCAACAGCCCCCCGAGGGCCATGGGCAGCAATGACAACAGGCGGGGAGAGGCCACGGCACACCTCCTGGCAACAGGGCAGCATCTCAACGGACGAGACTGGTGAGACCTCCCCACTGTGGGGGCAATTCCGATCCGGTGGCCCAGGCTTCAGCTTCCCTTCCCGGCCACAGCAAACGGCCTGCAGGCCGGGCGTTTTGAGCGGCGGCTAGGCCTCCAGCTGGCGCCGGTAGGCCGCCACCTGCAGATCCACCCCGGTGATGGCGGTACCCACCACCACCGCATCGGCGCCGGCCTCCAGGGCCTGGCGGGCCTGCGGGGCACTGGCGATGCCCCCCTCGCAGATCAGCAGGGTGTCGGCGGGCAGCTGCCGGCGCAGCTCAGGCAACAGCCCCCAGGCCGGAGGAGCCTGCTGGGCCGTGGCCTCGGTGTAGCCGTAGAGGGTGGTGCCCACCCAGGGGCACCCCAACTCCGCGGCCCGCAGGCCGTTGGCCGTGCTGTCGATGTCGGCCATCAAGGGTGCCCCCAGCTCCTCACGGGCGCGGCGCACCAGGGTGGCCAGCTCCTCCCCATCGGGGCGTACCCGCTCGGTGGCATCCAGGGCGATCACATCGGCCCCGGCGGCCCACACCGCCTGGATCTCCTGCCAGCGGGGGGTGATGTACACGGAACTGCCGGGGAACGTGCGCTTCCACAGGCCGATGATCAGGGCCTCTGGGCAGCGGCGCCGCACGGCACCGATGTGCTCCGGGCTTTCCAACCGCACCCCCACGGCCCCATTGTTGAGGCTGGCCTCCGCCATGGCGGCGATCACATCGTTGTGGCGCATGGGGGAGCCCTCCGGCGCCTGCACCGACACGATCAGGCCGCCCTGCAGGCGCTGGCGCTCAAGCCGCACGGCGGCGCTCCACCCGATCCGGCAGCCAGGAGCGCAGGCGGGCCAACTCCGGGTTGGCCTGGGGGGTGATGGGGGCTGGTTTCGGCTGCGGGGGCGCAGGCCTGGACTCCGGCACGGTGGCCGCGGGCGCAGCGGCCCCCTGCTGATGCCCCTGCCACCAGGCCATGGCCTCGGGATCCGCCTGACCCAGCTCCTGCAGCAGCGCCTGCAGGGCCGGGTGGCCCTGGCGGTGCACCCATTGGCCCAGCAACCGCTCCACCCCAGCCGCATCGCGCCGGCCCAGGGCCTCCCGCAAGGCCGCCTGGTGGGCCTGGCGGCGGGCCTGGGGGGAAAGGGGCGGAGCGGGACGCGGCGTCACGGCGGGGGAGGGGTCAGGAGAGCTTGCGATCCAGCAGCGGCCGGATCAGCAGAAACAGGCCCACCGCCAGCACCGCCAGCACCCCCAGACAACCACTGGCGGTCACATCCCCATAGGGGGCCTGCAACACCACGGCGGAGAGGGAGAACTGGCCCGCGTAGGCGGCCCGTATCGGTTCAATGGCGAAGGTAAGGGGATTCAGGGCCGCCAGCCACCCCAGCCAGGGGGGCATGAAGGTCAGCGGCGCCAGGGCGGTGCTGGCGAACAGCAGGGGCAGGTTGGCCACAAAGATCACCGCGATCAGCTCGATGTGGCCCGGCAGGGCGAAGGCCAGGCCCAGGCTGAGGCCGGTCACGGCGAACACCAGCAGCAGCAACGTCACCAGCACCAGCAGCAGGCCACCGCCCCCGGGCCAGCCGTAGCCCAGGGCGGCGGCCGTGGCCATGATCGCCAGGCTCTGCACCAGGCTCAACGCCGTGATGTAGAGCACGGAGGCCAACACGATCGAGCTGCGGGAGCGCAGGGGCGCCACCAGCAGGCGATTGAGGAAGCCGAATTCCCGATCAAACATCACCGGCAGGCCGGCATTGAGGGCGGCACTGAAGGCGGTGAACACGATCACCCCAGCCCCCAGGAAGCGGCCATAGCTGAGGCCATCGGGCAGCAGGCCGGCGGGGGCATTGGCGAACAGGGCCCCGAACAGCACCAGCCAGATCAGGGGCTGCAGCACCCCGGCCACCAGGGTGGAGGGGCGGCGCAGCAGCTGCAGGAACAGGCGCCGGCAGAGGGCCAAGGTTTCCTGGGCCAGGTCCGCCGCCGCCGAGCGCGGTGGGGACTGGCTGCCATCGGGACTGAGCAGGGAGGGGACGGCGCTGGTCATGGCGGTGGAATCAACGGCGGAACAACAACGGGGACTCGGGGTCAGCGCATGGCCTGCTTGCGCTCCGCCTTGGCATCACGGCTACCGGCCACCGCCAGCTCCGCATCCATCAGCGTGCGGCCGGTGGCCTGCAGGTAGACGTCATCGAGGCTGGGGCGGCTCTGGGCCAGGGCAAACACCGGCAGGGAGGCCTCGCTCAGCTGGCGGCGCAGCTGCTCCACCACACCGTCGTGCTCCACCACCAGGTTGAGGGAATAGCCCTGGGCGCGGTTCACCACCACCTGGCGCACGCCGGGGCAGGCCTGCACCAGCTGCTGCACCCGCAGGGCTTCCGGTTCATCGCTGAACTCCCGCACCCGCAGGGTGACCCGGTCACCGCCGAGGGCCGCCTTGAGCTCCTGGGGACGGCCGGCGGCGATCACGCGGCCGTCCTCAATGATCGCCAGGTGATCCGCCAGGGCATCCACCTCCTCCAGGTAGTGGCTGCTGAGCAGCACCGTGGTGCCCTGATCGCGCAGCTGCCGCAGCACCTGCCAGATGGCGGCACGGCTTTCGATGTCGAGGCCCACGGTGGGCTCATCCAGCACCAGCACCTGGGGGCGATGCAGCAGACCCGAGGCCAAATCCAGGCGGCGACGCATGCCTCCGGAGTAGGTGCCGCAGCGGCGGTCGATCCAGCCCTCCATCCCCAGCAGGCTGATCAGCTCAGCGATGCGCCCATCGCGCTGCTGGCGGGGCAGGTGATAAAGATCACCCTGCAGGGCCAGCAGCTCCCGGCCGCTGAGGATTTTGTCGAGCGCCACCTCCTGGGCCACGTAGCCCAGTCGCTCCCGCACGCCCCGCGGATCCGCCAGGGCATCCAGGCCCGCCACCCGCACCACACCGCTGCAGGGGGCCAGCAGGGTGGCCAGAATCCGCAGCGTGGTGGTCTTGCCGGCCCCGTTGGGCCCCAGCAGGCCGTAGAGGCACCCCTGGGGCACCGCCAGGTCGAGGCCCCGCAGCGCCTCCACGGCGCGGTCACCCTTGCCGTAGCGCTTGCGGATGTCCTGCAGCTCAATCACCGGACCGGCCCCCGCACCCTGCACCGCTGACAACCCCCTTCGGCCCGACGAGGCTCAAATCTAGAAAGCTCACCCCACCGCGGGCGCGGCCAGGGTGGAGGCTGCATCGCCGGACCCCAGCAGGGCCAACAGGTCGAGGCCCTGGCGGCTGAACTGCTCCCCCGCCGGCAGGCGGGCCAGCATCAGCAGCAGGCAGAGCCCAAACAGATAGAGGATCGACCAGCGGAACAACCCCTTGGCCCGCTGCAGGTCCTCCGGCTGACGGCGCAGGCCCCAGGCCATCTGCAGCAGGCGGGCGTTGAAGGGCAACAGCAGCACGCCGTAGAGCAGCCCGCCGCTGGGCAAGGTCCACACCCCCAGCAGGCTGAGCAACGCCGTGGCCCAGGCATAGACGCCGATGCTGCGGGCGGTGACGGTGCTGCCCTTGACCACCGGCAGCATCGGGATGCCAACGGAGCGGTAGTCGTCCTTGAGCAGCAGGGCCAGGGCCCAGAAATGGGCGGGGGTCCAGGCCATCACCAGGGCAAACAGCCACCAGCTGCCCAGGCCCAGATGGCCGCTGGCGGCGGCGGCCCCCACCAGGGGTGGGATGGCGCCGGCCACCCCGCCGATCACGATGTTCTGAGGGGTGCGGGGCTTGAGCAGCACCGTGTAGAGCAGCACATAGCTGCACAGGCCCAGCAGCGACAGGCTGGCCGCCAGACAGTTCACCCCCCCCACCAGCAGGGTGGCGGCCGCCAGGGCCAGGGCCACGGCGATGGCAAAGGCGGTGCCCACCGACAGGCGCCCGGAGGGCAGGGCGCGGCCGCTGGTGCGCAGCATCCGCCCATCCAGCTCCTGCTCCCAGAGGCAATTGAGCACCCCGGCGGCGGCGGCGGCGAGGGCACCGCCCCCCAGGGTGCAGGCCAGCCGCAGGGGCGGCAGGGGCCAGCCCTCCGAGAGGGCCATGCCCCCGAGGGTGGTGGCCAGCAGCAGCGGGATCAGCCGCGGCTTGGCGATCTCCAACCAGGCGGGCAGCCGCACCTTGGCGCGGGAAGGCACCACCTGCTCGCGGCTGAGGGGAAGCGGCGTGGCGGCGCCGACGGGCGGTGCACTAACCATGGGCTTGAAGGCGAAGGATCGGACCAGCCGGGCCAGCGATGGGGCGGCTGCGCACCACCAGGGCGGCCAGCACGGCCACCAGCAGGGCGGCACCGATCTGATGGGCCACGGTGACGGCGGGCACGCTGAGGCTGAGGCGCAGGGCCACAACCCCCAGGGCGATCTGCCCCAGCACCAGGGCTGCCGCCAGGGCCGCCAGGGGGCGCTCCTGCGGGCGCCACCACAAACCGCCCCCCGCCAGGGCCAGCACCGCCAGGCCTGCCCCCCGGGCGCCGAGGCGATGGGCCCACAACCAGCCGCAGCCGTCACCGGAGGCGAGGCAGGAACCCGCCGCCCACTGGCTGGCCATCAGGCCCCCGAGGGCACACTGCAGCAGCACCAGCAGCGCCACCCCGGCCGTGAGCCATGGCCACGCGGACGCCAACCCCTGGGGAGCCGTTGGGGCGGGGGTCGCCTGCCGGGGCGCCAGCCACAGGGCCTGGGTGCAGGCACTGAGCAGGGCCACCAGCAGCAGGGCCGTCACCAGGTGGGCGGTGACCACCGAAAACGGGAGCAGCAACGTGACCGTGAGGGCCCCCAGGGTTCCCTGCAGGGCCACCAGGGCCACCGCGGCGAGGCTCAGGGCGGGCACCAGCGCCGGCAGCTGGCGCCGGCACCAGCAACTCACGGCCGCCAGCACCACCAGGCCCACCCCCACCACAAAGGCATCCAGGCGGTGGAACCACTCCAGGAACACCTGCAAGTTCATCTGCCGGCCGGGCAGCAGGGAGCCGTAACAGAGCGGCCAATCGGGGCAGGCCAGCCCAGCCTCCATCACCCGGGTGGCCCCACCGATCGCCACCAGGGCCACCAGGGCCACCAGCAGGTGGGCGCTGAGGGCCGCCAGCCGTGCGCGCAGCGGCGTCGCTGAACCCAGTCCGATGCTCGTCATGGGCCGCTCCTACCGCGACTGGTCGCACGCTAACGAGGGGATTCGACTTGGGTGAACGGCGGTGGCGAGAGGGGCGTCAGCGATACCAACAGTGATCTTTCGGTGAGCAATCCCACACCCCAAGGGCCGCGATTGCTGCAACCGGCGACAAGCGCGCACCGGCGGCGATGCTTCTCCCTAGCGTGCGGTGATCAGCATCGGGTCCCATGCGGATTCCCGCCGCCATCCTTACCCTCCTGGCCGGCATGGCCCTTGTCCTGACAGGGCTCTGGGTGGGTCAAAACATCAATCTGCTGCCCGAGGACGCCAGCCTCAACGCACCGGTTTACGACGAACTCTTCAAGGTTCTCTTCAGCATTGGCACGATCCTGCTGATCGGCATTGCCGGATTGATTGTTTACAGCCTGGTGCGCTTTCGCCGTGTCAGTGGCGACAGCGGTGACGGCGTTGCCATCGAAGGCAATCTGCCGCTGGAAATCCTCTGGACAGCCATCCCCGCCGTGGTGGTGCTGTTCGTGGGGATTTACAGCTACGACATCTACGACCGCATGGGCGGCATGGCCCCGCTCAATGACCACAGCATGCATGCCATGCACAGCGAGCCCGCCGATGGGCGCACCTGGGCCGGCATCAGCCCGGTGGCCCAGGTCGGCGAAGGGGAGAGTGCACCGCTGCCGATCGATGTGACGGCGATGCAGTTCGCCTTCATCTTCCACTACCCGGAGGCGGGCATCACGGCCGGGGAACTGCACGTGCCCCTGGGGCAGCCCGTGGCCCTCACCATGAAGGCCAACGATGTGATCCATGCCTTCTGGGTGCCGCAGTTTCGCCTCAAACAGGACGTGATCCCAGGCCAACCCACCCTGCTCAGCTTCACCGCCACCCGCCCCGGCCGTTACCCGATCGTCTGCGCCGAGCTGTGCGGCCCTTACCACGGCGGCATGCGCTCCACGGTGGTGGTGGAGGAGCCCCAGACCTTTGCCGACTGGGTGGCCCAGAACAGCCCGGCCGCCAGCCCTGAAGCCCCCACCGCCGTTCAGTCATGACCCTGACGCTCCCCTCGGCGAGCCCCACCGCCGCACCGCTGCAACCCCAGGGTTGGTTGCGTTACCTCAGCTTCAGCACCGACCACAAGGTGATCGGGCTGCAGTACCTGGTGTGCAGCTTCATCTTCTATTTGGTGGGGGGTGCCCTGGCGGGGGCGATCCGCACCGAGCTGCTGACGCCGATCTCCGATTTTCTGCCGCGGGAGACCTACAACGAGGTGCTCACCCTGCACGGCACGGTGATGATTTTCCTGTGGATCGTGCCGGTGGTGAATGGGGCCTTCGGCAACTACCTGATCCCCTTTTATGTGGGCGCCCGGGACATGGCCTTCCCGCGCCTTAACGCCGTGGCCTTCTGGTTGATCCCCCCGGCGGGATTGCTCTTGATCAGCAGCTACTTCATCGCCAGTGCGGCCCAATCCGGCTGGACCGCCTACCCACCCCTGAGCCTCACCACCCCCGCCACGGGCCAGATCATCTGGATCCTCAGCGTGTTGCTGCTGGGGGGCAGCTCCATCTTCGGGGGCATCAATTTCATCGCCACGATTCTCAAACTGCGGCGCCCCGGGCTGAAGCTGATGCAGCTGCCCATGTACTGCTGGGCGATGCTCGGCACCAGCATCCTGGTGGTGCTCTCCACCCCGGTGCTGGCGGGCACCCTGGTGCTGCTCAGCTTCGACATCATTGCCCACACCGGCTTCTTCAACCCGGCCTTGGGGGGCAATGCCGTGGTGTACCAGCACCTGTTCTGGTTCTATTCACACCCGGCGGTGTACATCATGGTGCTGCCGGCCTTCGGCCTGGTGAGTGAAATCCTGCCAGTGCACGCCCGCAAACCCCTGTTCGGCTACACCACGATGGTGTACTCGATCATGGGCATCGTGTTCCTGGGTTTGATCGTGTGGGCGCACCACATGTTCACCAGTGGCACCCCCCCCTGGATGCGGCTGTTCTTCACGATCGCCACCGCCTTCATCGCCGTACCCACCGGCATCAAGTTCTTCAATTGGCTGGCCACCCTGTGGGGCGGAAAGATCGCCCTCAACAGCGCCATGCTGTTCTCCTGCGGGTTCATCCTCAATTTCGTGTTCGGCGGCATCACCGGGGTGGCCCTGGCCCAGGTGCCCTTCGACATCCATGTGCACGACACCTACTTCGTGGTGGGCCATTTCCACTACATCGTCTATGGCGGCACGGTGTTCGTGATCTTCGCCTCGATTTACCACTGGTACCCGAAGGTCACGGGTCGGTTGATGAACGAACCGCTGGGCCGTTTGCATGTGCTGCTCACCTTTGTGGGCTTCAACCTCTGCTTTGCACCCCAGCACTGGATGGGGCTGAACGGCATGCCCCGCCGGGTGGCGGAATACGACCCGCAATTCGAGCTGATCAACCAGGTGAGCAGTGTTGGGGCCCTGCTGATGGCCATCAGCACCCTGCCCTTCCTGGTGAATGTGGTGCTGAGCGCCTTCCGCGGCGAACCGGCGGGCGACAACCCCTGGAACGCCCTCACCCCCGAATGGCTCACCACCTCCCCACCCCCGGTGGAGAACTGGCACGGGGAAGCACCCCTGGTGCACGAGCCCTATGGCTACGGCGTTGAGCCCGGTGCCCTCAGCCTGGCCGCCACCAGCGGCCGTGAGATCTGGGCCGTGGGCGACCCCGAACGCAAATCCTGATGGCACCCTCCCCCGCAGCGGCCCGATGACCAGCCTCAGCAGCAATCCCGACCAGCGCCAGGGGGCCCTCGACGCCCACGGGGCCGAGCACGCCGGCGCCGATCACCATGGCGACTACCGCATGTTTGGCCTGGCCACCTTCCTGGTGGCGGACGGCATGACCTTCGCCGGCTTCTTCGCCGCCTACCTCACCTTCCGAGCGGTGAACCCGCTGCCCTCAGGCTCCACCTACGAGCTCGAACTGCTGCTGCCCACGCTCAACACCGTGATCCTGCTGGTGAGCAGCTTCACGTTCCACCGGGCCGGAGCGGCCCTGCGCCAGAACGACACCGACCGCTGCCAGCGCTGGCTGTTGATCACCGCGGCCCTGGGGTTCAGCTTCCTGGCCGGGCAGATGAAGGAGTACTTCAGCCTGCCCTTCGGCCTCACCGACAACCTGTTCGCCAGCACCTTCTATGCGATCACCGGCTTCCACGGGCTACACGTGACCCTCGGGGGGCTGATGATCCTGATCGTGTGGTGGCAGAGCCGCAATGGCGGCCGGGTGCGCAGCGGCGACCACTTCCCCCTGGAGGCGGCGGAGCTCTACTGGCATTTCGTGGATGGCATCTGGGTGGTGCTCTACGGAATCCTTTATCTGCTCTGATCCCCTTGGGCCCCAGGGCCTGGGCTCACAAAAACTGAATCTTTTCGTTCCAATCTGCCCTTGCGGAAGTTCGCGGACGATCGGCACAATCGGGCCAGCGGCCCTCAGCTCCTCCGGTGTTCGTCGAAGAGAAAGTCAGCGCCCCAGTGCAGATGCTGGAAGGCAAGGCCCTGCTCGATAAGGCGCGCTCCCTGAGCAATCGCCCGGAAGATCAGATCGCCCGAGCCTGCGGCTATGTGGGCCCCAGCGGGCGACTGCTCAAAAAAAGCTTCTACCGCGCGCTGGTGGAGGCGAAGGGTTACGCACTCCCCAGCCACAGCTCGAGCGGCGGCGGCGGCGGCAGCCGTGGTCGGCAAGCGGAATTCCGCACCCGCGTCCACGGCAACGGCAACCTGCTGATCGGCCACGCCTACACGCGGCGCATGGGTCTGGAGCCGGGCCAGGAATTCAAGATTGAAGTCCACAAGGAAACCGGCTCCATCTGGCTGCTGCCCCTGGAGGACGAGAGCTCCAGCTGAGCGTTCAGCCCTCCGGCTCGTGGAAGGCGGCGCTGAACACCAGCAGATCCACCCCGCTGAACAGGAAGCTGATCCCCACCAGGATCCCGAGCACCGTGAGCAGTCCGCCGGCCTGCATGGTCACGATCAGCAGCCCCAGGATCAGGGTGACGATGCCATTGGCCAATCCCCAGCCCCAGCCGGCCATCTCCCGGTGGGAGAGGGCCACGATCGCGGCCACAACCCCCTCCACCAGGAACACGATGCCGATGGCGAAAGCCAGGGCCGCCACCTGGGCCGCAGCTGGCACCAGGCCGGTGCTGAATTGCTGAATAATCCAGGCACCGGTGACCACGAACAGGGTGGACACCACCAGGCGCCAGAAGCAGTGCCAGCGGCTGAGGCGACGGGAGCGGTTGAGCCCATTCACCCAACCCACAATGCCCCCCACCAGGAAGGCCAGGGCCACCACCACGGTGACCCAGGCGGAAGCAATCACGGGGAACACCAAGGCCAGCACACCCAGCACCAGCAGCAGGATGCCCTCGGCGATGGTGAAGCTGCGCAGGGAGCCGAGGCCGAACGCCTCACGGTCGGTCGCCATTGCGGATGGAACGCACATCATCCGGACGCTATTCAGGCCAACGCCATGCGTCAGCGGGCGGCAGGGTTTTGCAATCTCATCCCCAACCGTGCTCCGCCAACCAGGCGGCGGTGAGTAACGGCGCTGCCTCGGGGCCGGAGTGATCGGCCTGCCGCAGCAGCCGCTCGGTGTACTTCGCCAGCAGATCCGCCTCCAGGTTCACCGCAGCTCCGGGGCGCAGCTGCCGCAAGGTGGTAGTCGCCCAGGTGTGGGGAATCACCGCGATCCAGAACGTCACACCATCGCCGTCGCAGCCGGCCACCGTGAGGCTGATGCCATCCACCGCCACGCTGGCCTTCTCGCAGATGTAGCGCCCGTAGGCGGGATCGTCCCAGCGGAGGCTGAGGCTCCAGGAGGCGGGCTGTTGCTCCACCGCCACCACCGTGCCCTGGCCATCCACGTGGCCGCTCACCAGGTGCCCCCCGAGCCGATCCGCCAGCCGCAGGGCCGGCTCCAGATTCACCCAGCCGCGGCGCTGGGCCTTGGCCGCCAGGGTGGTGCGCGCCAGGGTCTCTTCACTCACGTCGGCCCGGAACCCCTGGGGGGAATGAGCCGCCACCGTCAGGCAGACGCCGTCCACCGCCACGCTGTCCCCCAGCTGCAGTGCGGCGGGATCCAGGGCCGAGCCGGCGGGGATCAGCAGCTCCACCCCCGTGCCGGTGCGCTGCAACTGCCCGACGGCCTGCACCAACCCGGTGAACATGCGGTGCCCCGTCCAACCCTGGCCATAATCGGGCAGAACGGCCTGCGGGCAAGCGATGGTTGAGATGCGCGTGGCCGGCATTGCCCTGGACGCGGCCAGCCGCAGCCCCATCGTGCTGCTGCGGGACCCCTCGGGACGCCGACAGGTGCCGATCTGGATCGACCAGGCCCAGGCGCAGAACATCATGGCCGGCCTGAGCGAGCAGCTCCCGCCGCGGCCCCTCAGCCACGACCTGATGGCCCAGCTGCTGGAGGCCGGTGGCCTCACCCTGGAGCGGGTGATCATCCACACCATCGAGGACAGCACCTTTCGGGCCGTGCTCAAGCTGAACCACGGTGACGGGGAGGCCAGCGAGCTGGATGCCCGCCCCAGTGACGCCATCGCCCTGGCCCTGCGCACCGGCAGCGGCATCTGGATGCTGGAGGAGGTGGTGGCCGACGCCTCGATTCCCGTGGACGCGGAGGCCGATGCGGAGGATGACGCCGATTTCCGCCGCTTCCTCGACCAGGTGAGCCCCGCCGAACTGGTGCGGCAGATCGGCCGCGCCCGCAGCGACGCCAACGGCGAGGAGCCCGGCGACGACACCGATGGGGCCCCCGGCGACGGTGGCGGGACGGACGACCCTGACTGAGCCGCGACCCTTCGGCCGAGGGCCCGCCGTCTCCCCCTTCAGCCTGGGGACGATGCGGGCCACCGGCAGCCCCCAGCAGATGGCGGCCGTGCTGGGGGCGGCCCTGGAGGCGGGCCTCTGGCACCTCGAAACCGCCCCCGCCTACGGCCCAGCGGAGCGGTTCCTGGGGCAGGCCCTGCGCACCCTGCAACAGGAGCAGCCGCCGCAGCACCGGCGGCTGGTGATCACCAGCAAACTGCTGCCCGGCCCCGACCTGGCGGAGGGGCAGCAGCAGCTGCGGCAGATCCTCGAGCGCCTGGGGATCGAGCGCCTGCACAACCTGGCGGTGCATGGCCTCAACCGCCCCGAACACCTGGAGTGGGCCACCGCCGGCCCCGGCGCCGAGCTGCTGCGCTGGGCGGTGGGCGAAGGGCTGGTGGGGCAGGTGGGCTTCTCCAGCCATGGCAGCAGTGCGCTGATCGAGGCGGCCCTGGCCAGCGGACGCTTCCAGTTCTGCAGCCTGCATCTGCACCTGTTCGACCAGACGCGGCTGCCCCTGGCCCGCGCCGCCCTGGCGCAGGGGATCGGGGTGCTGGCCATCTCCCCCGCCGACAAGGGGGGCCGGCTCTACGACCCACCGGCGACCCTGCAGGCGGATTGCGCCCCCTTCCAGCCCCTGGAGCTGGCCTACCGCTTCCTGCTGGACCAGGGCATCTCCACCCTCAGCCTGGGGGCCGCCCAACCCAGCGACCTGGCCCTGGCCGCGGCCATCGCCGGCCCCACGGCCCCGGCCGCGCCCTGGCTCAGTCCGCCCCAGCGCCAGGCCCTGCAACGGCTGGCCCACGCCGGTGCGGAGCGGCTGGGGGCGGAGCGCTGCGGCCAGTGCCGCGCCTGCCTGCCCTGCCCCAACGCCGTGCCGATCCCGGAGCTGCTGCGACTGCGCAACCTGGCGGTGGGCCATGGCATGCAGGCCTTCGCGCAGGAGCGCTACAACCTGATCGGCCGGGCCGGCCACTGGTGGGAGGCGCTGGATGCCTCCGCCTGCCACCGCTGCGGCGACTGCCTGCCCCGCTGCCCCTTGCAGCTGCCGATCCCCGATCTGCTGGCGGATACCCACCGGCGCCTGGCGGCACCGCCGCGGCGCCGGCTCTGGGGCTGAGCTTCAGCCCGCCCCCCGGGCCGGCCCCATGGCCCCATCCCAGAGGGTCTGCCAGCGCCCCTGCTCAGCGGCGCTGAAGGGGGGCAGGTTGGTGCAGCGGGCCAGCACCGCGGGCGGGGGCAACAGCAGCGGCCGTAGCCGCCGGGGCCAGCGGGCCAGGGCCGGCTCCAGCCGCTGCGGCGGCAGCGGCGGCACCCACCCCGCCGCCAACAACCGATCCAGCAGGGGCAACGTCAACCCATCGCGGAGCCATTCGAGCGGCATCGGCGCCGCCCCATCGCCATCGGCGGCCAGCTGCAGCAACAGCTGCCAGGAGAGGGGCGAGCCGCTCTCCGGCAACAGGGCCTCCAGGCGCGGATCCCGCAGCAGCAGCGGCAGGGCCCGCTGGCTGGGCACCACGGCGGCATCGGCATCGCCTGCCAGCAGCAGCTGCACCCCATCGCGCTCATCGAAGGCGAGGGCCTGGCGCCGCAACTGTGCCAAGCGCTGCGGCAGCCGCGGATCCCCCAGGGCCCCTGGGTCCGCCGCCGCCAGCCCCAGTTGGCGCAGGGCCAGCTCGATCACCACCCGCGGGCTGGAGGGCAGCACCAGCCGCCCCCGCAGGCTGGAATCCAGCAGCAGACCCCAGCCCTCGTCGCGGCGGCGCAGCAGGTCGGAACGGTTGCGCAGCAGCAGCACCCAGGTGCCGAAGGCCCAGGGGAAAGCCAGGGTGGGCGCCCCCAGCGGGGCGAACAGGCGGCTGGGGGCCAGGGCCATCGGATCGAGCTCCCGCAGCAGCCCCTCCACCGCCAGGGGGGCCAGGCGGGCGGGCGGCAGCCCCGGGGCCCAGCCATCCCCCAAGGCCACCAGGGTGGGGGCCGGCTGGGGGGCGGCACTGGCCTGCAGCAGCGCCTGAGGCGTGTCGAAGGGGCGGGGCCGCCAGGGCTCCGGGAGGGCCTTCCACCAGGCCGCCGGCAGCTGGCCGCGCACCAGCAGCAGCTGCGGCTCCGCCGCCCCCAACCCCCGGCAGCCCCCCAGGGCGGCGACCCCCAGCAGGGCGCCACCGGCGGCGGTGAGCTGCAACAGCCGGCGGCGGCTCAGCAGGGCACGGGTCTCCATGGGGCCGACCCTAGGAACGCAACCCCGCACAGGCCCGGTCGCAGGCCTGGGCCAGCTGCAGGGGGCTGCGGCCGCTCAACTCCCAGAGCAGGGCCAGCCCCCCGGCCCCCACCCCCTCCTTCACGTAGCCCTGCTCGTAGGCCAGCAACTCCGGGGCCGAGCAGGGCGTGAACCGCAGGCCGCTGGCGAAGGCCAGCGGGGGCTGGCCCCAACGGCCGCCGATCCGCTCCAGCAACAGCCCCAGGTCGCTGCTGGCCTCCCCCGCCACCCAGGCGGTGGTGCCGATGGCCGCCCGGGCCAGCAGCTGCGGACGCTGCGGGGGTGGCGCCAGGGCCAGGGCCAGGGCCAGCACCGCCGCCATCTGGCTGCCCCCCGCCAGCAGCAGGGGCTGCCCCCCCCGCAGGGCCCCCAGCAGCAGCCCGGCCGCCAGGGCCTGCATGGGATCCCCCACCGCCGCCAGCACCGCCTGCGGGGGCGGATCAGGGCCCAGGCCGGCCGCCGCCAGCCCCTGGGCCACCAGCTGGCCCTTGAGGCCATGGGCCGGCTGCCGCAGGCTGCCGCTCACCAAACCCGCCGCCTCCACCCCCAACCCCTGCAGCAGCGCCTGGGCGGTGGTGGTGCCCCCGGGCACACACTCCGCCAGCACCACGGGGGCCCCTTGCGCCGCCAGCCGCTCCCCCCAGCGGCGGCCCAGGGCCAGCAACCGCTGCACCCGCTCCGGCTCCATGGCCGCACCGCCGCTGAGGCAACGGGCTGGGCCACCGCCGCAGCGCAGGTGCGGCACCGCCGGAGCCACCGGCACCCCCAGGTCCACCACCAGGGGCTCAAGGGCCAGCTGCTGCACCACCACATGGCTGATCAGCGCCGGGCTCACCCCCGCCGGCAGCGGCGGCAGGGCATGGGGCCGGGGCCGCCGGGGGCCGAGCAGCAGCAGCTCCGCATCGGCGGCGGCCGTTTGGCGGCGGGCCGCCGGGGTGGAGCCGGCGGCGGAAATCCCCGGCACGGCGGCGGTGTCGGTGCCGGCCAGCAGCAACAGCAGCCGGGGAAGACCCGTGGATGATGCCCCCAGGCTCTGGCCCAGCTGCCCACACCACTGCTCCGCCTGGGCGGGGTCGCCGCTGAGGCGCCGCAGCGTCAAAGCGGATCGAGGGCCAACAGGGGCCGCAGCAACGCCGGCGGGTCGCTGATGGGGCTCTGCAGACGCGAAAAGATCCACAGGGCCACGGCGTGCAGGGCGAGCACGTAGATGAGGTTCTGCAGCAGCACCAACCCCACCGCCATCAGCTGCACCTGCAGCAGATCCGGGCCGCCCCCCAGCTGCAGCACCCCCGCCAGCCGCTCCAGCAGCTGGGCCGCGGCGGTGGTGATCACCACCCAGAGGTTTTCCCCCAGCAACACCGACAGCACCGCCACCCGCACCAGGAACCCGGCGCTGCCGATCAACAGGCCGATGCTCCAGCTCAGCCACCAGCTGAACCGCCGCCGCCAGCACCACCCCAGCCACAGGGCCAGCAGGCCATAGGGGAACAGCACCAGCGGGCCGCGGATCGGGCCCATCAGGGCCACCAGCAGCAGGGCCGTCACCGTGACCCCCTCCACGGCGCAACGGCCGTTGTGGCGCAACTGCAGCAGCGCCAGGGGCAGGGGCAGGGCCAGGCGGAACAGGGCGCCCCCCACCGGCAGGTAATAGAGCCCCACCCAGAGCAGGGCGGTGGCGGCCGCCAGGTAGGCCGTGTCGGTGAGTTGGCGGGCCTGCCGGCGGGACAGGCTCATCGCGGCGGCGGCGCTGCGCTGCGCTGCGGCGTGCCATAGGCCTCCCCACCGGGCTTGACCCGTTCGATCGTTTCCACCTCAAAGCTCACGCCAGCGGCCCGCAGGGCCTCGGTGACCCGCTCCGCCGGGGCGGCCGGATCGGCGGCCGGCAGCTTGATGGTGACCCGGTAGGGGGCTGGGGTGGCGGCGGGCACGGCCCGCAGCGGCCGCGGGGGGGTGGGGAGCGCAGGCTTGGCCGCCGCGGCGGCCTTGGGCTTCGCAGCAGCGGCGGGATCGCCCTTGCCCGGCGCAGCCTCCGGAGCCGAGGGCCGGGGGGCGGGGGGTGCGGCCGGCGGCGTGGAGAAGCTGCGGGAGAGCTGGTCGCCGAAGGGGGTGCCGCTGCAGCCGGCCACGGCCACCAGGGGCAGCAGGGTCAGCAGCCGGCGGATCCGCGCAGGGGGCATCAGCTGTCGGCGGCGCGGATGATGCGCACGGCGCTGGCGCGCAGCCGCCCGGTTTTGGTGGTGGCCGGGGCCTTTTTGGCGGCGGCCTTCGCCTTGGGGGCCGCTTTGGTGGCGGTCTTGGCGCCCGGCTTGCGGCCCTTGGTTTTGCCGCTGGCGGCCTTGGCGGCCAGCAGCTCCACCGCCTGCTCCAGGGTGATGGTGTCGGCGGTGGTGCCCTCCGGCAGGGAGGCGTTCACCTTGCCCTGTTTCACGTAGAGGCCATAGGGGCCGTCGAACAGCTGGATGGCCTCGTCGGCCCCCTCGGGGGTGCCCAGATCCTTGAGGGCGGTGCGGCCGCCGCGGCCCCGCTTGGGCTGGGCCAGCAATTCCACCGCCCGGCTGAGGCCCACCATCAGTACGTCGTCCTCGGCCTTGAGGGAGCGGTAGTCCTTCTCCCCCTTGCCCTTGTGGTGCACCACATAGGGGCCAAACCGCCCGAGGCCCGCTTCAATCTTGCCGCCATCCGGGTGTTCCCCCAGGTGGCGGGGCAGGCGCAGCAGGCCGAGCGCATCCTCCAGGCTCAGCTCCTCGGGCTTCACCCCCTTGGGCAGGGAAGCGCGTTTGGGCTTGGGGTTGTCGTCACTCACCTGACCCCGCTGCACGTAGGGGCCGTACTGGCCGAACAGCAGGTACACCAGCTCGCCGGTTTCCGGGTCCTCCCCGAGGGATTCGGGGCCGTCGGCCTTGTGCTTGAGGATCAGCTCCGCCCGCTCGGCATCGAGATCGGCGGGGGTGATCTCCTGGGGCAGGGTGGCCTTGAGCAACTCCTCGCTGCCGTCGTCGGCCACCCGCTTGGTCTCCAGGTAGGCGCCGAAGCGGCCGATGCGCACCACGCAGGGCAGGCCCTCGAGCTCGATCGTGCGGGAGGAGCCGGGGTCGATGTCCCCCTCCCGCTGGGCCACCTGGGTCTCGAGGCCGTTGTCCCCCTTGAAGAAGGCCTCCAGGTAGGGCAGCCACTGCTCCTTGCCGGTGGAGATCTCGTCGAGGCTGTTCTCCATGCGGGCCGTGAAGCCCGTGTCCACCAGGTCGGGGAAGTGCTCCTCCAGCAGGGCCGTCACGGCGAAGGCCGTGAAGCTGGGGGTGAGGGCGTTGTTCTGGAGGGTGGCGTAGCCCCGGTCGACGATGGTGCCGATGATCGAGGCGTAGGTGGAGGGCCGGCCGATGCCCTCCTTCTCCAGCATCTTCACCAGGGCCGCTTCGCTGTAGCGGGCGGGGGGCTGGGTCTGGTGGCCCAGGGCCTCCACGGCGCCGCAGGCCGGTTGATCACCCGTCTTGAGGGAGGGCAGCAGCACCTCCTGGCCCTCGAGGGCCGCATCCGGGTCGTCGCTGCCCTCCACGTAGGCGCGGAAGAAGCCGGGGAAATCGATGCGCTTGCCGCTGGAGCGGAACTGGGCGGGCCCCAGGCTGCCGCCATCCACCTCCAGATCCACGCTCAGCATGGTGAGCTTGGCGTCGGCCATCTGGGAGGCCACGGTGCGCTTCCAGATCAGCTCGTAGAGGGCCAGGTCGCGGCCGTCGAGGCCGGTGGCGCCGGGGTCGCGGAAGCTTTCGCCGGCGGGGCGGATCGCCTCGTGGGCCTCCTGGGCGTTGCGGGCCTTGGTGGAGAACTGGCGCGGGGAAGGGCTCAGGTAGGGCTGGCCGTACTTGGCCTGCACACAGCTGCGGGCGGCGTTGATGGCCTGGTCGCTGAGATGCACCGAGTCGGTGCGCATGTAGGTGATGAAGCCGCGCTCGTACAGCCCCTGGGCGGTGCGCATGGTTTCGCGGGCCGAGAGGCGCAGCTTGCGGTTGGCCTCCTGCTGCAGGGTGCTGGTGGTGAAAGGGGCCACGGGCTTGCGCACGCTGGGCTTCTCCTCCACCGCCGCCACCCGCCAGGGGGCGGTGAGCACCGCCTCCCGCAGGCTGCGGGCCTCCGCTTCGCTGAGCAGCCGCACCGTGCTGCCGGCCTTGAGGGCACCGGTGCTCTCGTCGAAGTCGGAGCCGCCGGCGATCCGCTCCCCCTTGAGCTGGGTGAGCTTGGCCTCAAAACGGGCGCCGGCCTGCTGCAGCTCAGCCTTGAGGTCCCAGTAGCTGCCACTCCTGAAGGCCCGGCGGGCGCGCTCCCGTTGCACCAGCAGCCGCACCGCCACCGACTGCACTCGGCCGGCGGAGAGGCCCCAGGCCACCTTTTTCCAGAGCAGCGGCGAAAGGGTGTAGCCCACCAGCCGATCCAGGATCCGGCGGGTCTCCTGGGCGTGCACCAGCTCCATGTCGAGCTCGCGGGTCTGGTCCAGGGCGCGGCCGATGGCCTCCTTGGTGATCTCGTGGAACACCATCCGCTTGACGGGCACCTTGGGCTGCAGCAGCTGCAGCAGATGCCAGCTGATCGATTCCCCCTCCCGGTCTTCGTCCGTGGCCAGCAGCAGCCGATCGGCCCCCTTGAGGGCGTCCTTGAGCTCCTTGACCACCTTTTTCTTGTCCTTCGGCACCACGTAGAGCGGCTCGAAGTTGTTGGCGGTGTTGACGCCAAGGTTGGCCCACTTCTCCCCTTTCTGGGCCGCGGGGATCTCGCTGGCGTTGTTGGGCAGGTCGCGCACGTGCCCCATGGAGGCCTCCACCCGGAAGTCCTTCGGCAGGAACCCGCGGATGGTGCGGGCCTTGGTAGGGCTCTCGACGATGACGAGGGTGTGCGCCACAGGCAGGCGGAAAACCGCTTCCTTCTTTATCGCACCGGCGGTCAACCCCCGGCCGCGGCGCCCAAATCCCGGGGGCAACGCGGCTACAGTCCCAGCCATCGGGCGACCCTGACCAGCTGTGCTCTCTCTCCTGGCCGCTGCCGATCTCGGCAACGCAGCCGCCCCGGCGGTGAGCGCCATCACCTCCCTGCAACTCAACGCCGGGGCCATCGCCCCCGAGGGGGCGGTGCTGCTGGCGATGCTGGCCTGCCTGCTGGTGGACCTGGCCGGTGAGCGCGCCGCAGCCCGCTGGGTGCCGGTGTTCTCCTACGCCGGCCTGGGCACCGCCCTGGGGCTTCTGGCCCTGCAATGGAATGTGCTGCCCCTGGAGCCCTCCTTCCTCGGAGCCTTCCTGGCGGACAACCTGGCCATCGCCTTCCGGGCCGTGGTGGCCGCCTCCACGCTGCTGTCGCTGCTGATCAGCTGGCGCTACGTGGAACGGGCCGGCACCCCCGTGGGGGAATACGCCGCCATCCTGCTGGCGGCCACCCTGGGGGCCATGCTGCTGTGCGGCTCCACCGACCTGGTGAGCATCTTCGTGTCGCTGGAAACCCTCTCGGTGGCCAGCTACCTGCTGTCGGGCTACATGAAGCGCGATGCCCGCAGCTCCGAAGCCGCCCTGAAATATCTGCTGGTGGGCTCGGCCGCGGCGGCCGTGTTCCTCTACGGCGCCTCCCTGCTCTACGGCCTCACCGGCGGCAGCACGGGCCTCGATGCGGTGGCCCTGGCCCTGCAGAGCAGCGCCTCGCCGGTGGCGGCCCTGGCCCTGGTGTTCGTGCTGGCCACGGTGGCCTTCAAGATCGCAGCAGTGCCCTTCCACCAGTGGACGCCGGACGTCTACGAAGGCTCCCCCACCCCGGTGGTGGCCTTCCTCTCGGTGGGGTCGAAGGCCGCCGGTTTCGCCCTGGCCCTGCGCATCCTGGTGGGCTGCTTCGAGCCCTTCGAGGCCCAGTGGAAGCTGCTGTTCACCGTGCTGGCGATCCTGAGCATGGTGCTGGGCAACGTGGTGGCCCTGGCCCAGACCTCCATGAAGCGGATGCTGGCCTACAGCTCCATCGGCCAGGCGGGCTTCGTGATGATCGGCCTGGTGTGCGGCACCGAGGACGGCTACGCCGCCATGGTGCTCTACATGGCGGCCTACCTGTTCATGAACCTGGGGGCCTTCGCCTGCATCATCCTGTTCTCCCTGCGCACCGGCAGTGATCGCATCTCCGATTACGCCGGGCTTTACCAGAAGGATCCGCTGATCACCCTGGGGCTGAGCCTGTGCCTGCTCTCCCTCGGTGGCATCCCTCCGATGCTGGGCTTCTTCGGCAAGATCTACCTCTTCTTCGCCGGCTGGGCCGACCACCAATACCTGCTGGTGGTGGTGGGTCTGCTCACCTCCGTGGTGTCGATCTACTACTACATCTCGGTGATCAAGATGATGGTGGTGAAGGAGCCCCAGGAGGCCTCCGAGGTGGTGAAGGCCTATCCCGAGGTGAACTGGAGCGTGGCCGGCCTGCAACCCCTGCGCGCCGCCCTGGTCACCTGCGTGGTGGTGACCGCCGTGGGCGGCATCCTCTCCAACCCCCTGTTCGGCTGGGCCAACGGCGCCGTGGCCGGCACCCCGATGCTGCAGAAGGCCCTGGCGGCCAGCGGGCTTCCCATCGGCTGATGGCCGATTCCGGGGTGCTCGTCGCCGAGCTGGAGCACGTGCGCAAGGTGTACGGCGAGGGCGACACCGCCGTCACCGCCCTGGACGACCTCTGCCTCAACGTGAACCGGGGGGAGTACCTGGCGGTGATGGGCACCTCCGGCTCCGGCAAGAGCACCGCCATGAACATCCTGGGCTGCCTGGATCGCCCCAGCAGCGGCAGTTACCGGCTCAACGGCACTGCCGTGGAGCACCTCAACGACGACCAGCTGGCGGACCTGCGCAACCGGGAGCTCGGGTTCGTGTTCCAGCAGTTCCACCTGCTGCAGGAGCTCACCGCCCTGGAGAACGTGATGCTGCCGATGGTCTACGCCGGGGTGCCGGCGGAGCAGCGGCAACGGCAGGGCATTGCCGCCCTGGAGCGGGTGGGGCTGGCCACCCGCCTGCACAACAAGCCCAACCAGCTCTCCGGCGGCCAGCAGCAGCGGGTGGCGGTGGCCCGGGCGATCATCAACCAGCCCCACCTGCTGCTGGCGGACGAGCCCACCGGCGCCCTCGACTCCCGCACCACCGCCGAGGTGCTCGACCTGTTCGATGAGCTGCATCAACAGCAGGGCATGACGATCCTGCTGGTGACCCACGAACACGATGTGGCGGCCCGGGCGGAGCGCATCGTGCACTTCCACGATGGGCGCCTGGTGGAGAGCGGCGCCGGCTCCCAGACCTAACCGCGGGGTTGTGCGGGCCGCTCCAGGCTGCTGAGCAGCTGGCCCATCAGCAGGGCGATGGCATCGCCCCCCTGCAGGCCGGAGCCGGCATCGAACTCACCGGGGTCCACCGCCACCCATCCCCCGGGGGCGGGCTGGCGCAGCTCGAAGTGCAGGTGGGGGCCGGTGCTTAACCCCGTGCTGCCCACCCGACCGATCACCTCCCCCTGGCGCACCCAATCGCCGGCGCGCACAAACAGCTCCGAGAGGTGGCCGTAGAGGCTGCGGCGCAGGGGCCGCTGGTGCTCCAGCTCCACCGCCAGGCCGTAGCCCCCCGCCAGGCCGCTGCTCACCACCCTGCCGCTGAGGGCCGCCACCACCGGCGTGCCCTCAGGGGCCGCCAGGTCTTCGCCGGCGTGCAGGCGCCAGGCCCCCAGCAGCGGATGCAGCCGCCAGCCGAAGCCGCTGGTGGGGATGGCGCTGCCGATCACCGGCAGCAGCAGGCTGCGGTTGCCGTTGCCCAGCACCGGTGCAGGGCGGGGGGTCACCCGAAACACACTGGCCAGGTTGAAGCTGCCGCCGGGCCCCGCCAACAGGGCCGACACCGGCACGGTGATCGGCGGCAGGGGCTGGCCGTCGGCGCCGAGGCGCCCCTCCCCCGCGGGCAGCCGGCGCCCCCAGCGCAGGGCGATGCCGCCGCGGCACTCCCGGGCCGACAGGGCGCCGCCACGGCAGGCCCGCTGAAAGGCCCCCACATCCAGGGGCGCCATCCCGGCCCCGCCCCGCAGGAAGCTGCGCTCATCGGGGGTCACCACCCCCTGGCGCACCAGCTCATCCAGCGACTGGTCAAAGCGTTTGGGGGGCTTCACCTCCCCCAGGCGCTGGGGATCGAAGCGCAGGGGCGCCTGGGGGGCGGGCAGCTGCTGGGGTGGGGGCACCGGCCCCCCAACCGGTGCCGCGGCGGGGTCGAGCCCCGCCCAGGCCAAGCCACCCCCCAGCAGCAGGGGCGGCAGCGCCATCCAGGGGTGCCAGCGGTGGCGGGGGGGCACCGGCGAGGGGCGAAGGTGCCGCAACTCTAGAAATGGCGTTGCAGGGTGACCCGCTCGCCGCCGGAGGCCAACCGCAGGCCCCCATCGGCCGCCAGCCCCTCCACGCCCCAGCGGCGCCCCAGGTGCTCAACGCCATCGGGCATCCACAGGCGGCGTTCCGCCTGGCGCCGCACCAATTCGGGCTGATCCGCCGCGGCCACGGCCCACTCCAGGGCCCGCAGCACCCGTGCCGTCAGGCGATCGGGGCGGGCCTGGGGGTGGTGGGGGTGCCCCAGGGCCGCCGCCACGCTGGTGGCTCCGGCGGGCACGGGGTTGCAGCCGTTGAGGCCCACCCCCACCTGGGCATGGCGCACCCGCCCACCTCGCCAGCGCAGCCGCGGCAACAGCCCCGCCAACTTGTGCCCCCCCAGCAGCAGATCGTTGGGCCACTTGATCCGGGGCTGGAGCCCCAGGGCCTCCAGCTGCAGCGCCAGCCCCAGGGCGGCCGCCAGGCTGAGGGCCGCCGCCGTGTGCTCGGGCCAGGGCAGGGCGGCGCTGAGCCACACGCCGCCGCGGGGTGACTGCCACAGACGCCCCCGCTGGCCCTGGCCGAAGCGCTGCCGGTCCGCCAGCACCGCCAGGGGCGGCGGCGCCGCGAGCAGCCAGGGCTCCAGCTCCAGCTCCGTGCTGGCGCACACCGGCAGCCGCCGCAGCCGCCAGGGCAGGGGATGATCCCCCGGCAACCGCCGCAGCGCCCGCAGCACCGGGGCGGCGCCGTGGGGCAGCGGCGGAGCGCTCACAGCTGCGCCAGCCACTGGCCCATGCGCCGGGCCCCCTGCTCCAGCTGCTCGATGGGATGCACCAGGGCCAGGCGCACGTGGCCCTCACCCCCCGGGCCGAAGCCGTTGCCGGGGGTGAGGCAGACGCCGGTGGCCTCCAGCAGGCGGGCGCAGAAACTCTCCGCATCGAGGCCAGCGGCCCGGGCCTGCGGCGGCAGCTCCAGCCAGAGGTAGAGGGCCATAGACGGCAGCCGCACGGGCCAACCGGCCGCCGTGAGGGCCGCCGCCATGCGATCCCGGCGCTCCCGGTAGATGGGCCGCAACCGCTCGGGCCACTGCGGCGCCTGCTCCAGGGCCGCGATGGCACCGGCCTGCAGGGCCAGGGATTGGTTGAAATCCACCACCCCCTTGAGCTGGCGCAGGGCAGTGATCAGGGGCTCGGCACCGATGGCGAAGGCCAGCCGGTAACCCCCCAGGCACCAGCCCTTGGAGAACGAAAAGAACTCAATGCCGCACTGGCGCCAATGGGGGCTGCGCAGCAGCGCCGGCGCCTCCCCCTCCAGGGCCAGATCCACGTAGGGGTTGTCATGGGCGAACACCAGGCCATGGCGCACCGCCCGCGCCGCCGCCGCATCCACCCAGGCCTGCTGGCCGGTGGTGGCCGTGGGGTTGTGGGGGAACCCCAGCACCATCAACTTGAGGGCATCCCACTGGCCGGCGCTGAGCTGATCCCAATCAGGGGCGAAGCCGCGGTCGGCCGCCAGCGGCAGCAACCGGGGCTGGGCCGAGGCCAGCTGCAGGCCGCCGCGGTGGGAGGGGTAATAGGGGTCGAGCAGCAGGGCCTGGTCGCCCGGGTTGAGCACCGCCAGGGGCAGATGGGCCGTGCCCTCCTGGGAGCCCACCAGCAGCAGCACCTCCCGGTCGGGGTCCACCGCCACGGCGAAACGGCGCTGGGCCCAGGCCGCCACCGCCTCCCGGAAGGGGCGGGTGGCGCCATGCAGGCAATAGGCCGCGCTGGCGGGCTCAGCGAGCTGCTGGCGGATGGCCTCCAGGGCCACGGCGGGGGGCTGCAGATCGGTGGAGCCCAGGGAGAGGTCGAGCAGGGGGGGCATCCCCTGGGCGGCGGCCGCCGCGGCGTAGGCCTGTTTGCGCCGGTCGTTGCGGGCGAACACCCCGCTGCCCAGGCCCCGCACCCGCTCGGAGATCAGCCCATCGGCCATCCCCTCAGCGGCGGGCATGGGGCTCAGAGGTGGGCATCCAGAAACGCCTGCAGCTGGGGCTTGGCCATGGCGCCCTCATGGCGGGCCAGCTCCACCCCGCCCTTGAACACGATCAGGGTGGGCAGGCCCTGGATCTGCAGGCTGTCGCGGGTGGCGGGATTGGGGTCGGCCTCGAGTTTGCCCACCGCCAGGCGGCCGGCATAGGCGGTGGCGGCCCAATCCATCATCGGGGCCATCAGCCGGCAGGGGCCACACCACTCCGCCCACACGTCCACCAGCACCGGGGTGGAGGCATCCAGCACCTCGGCCTGGAAGTTGGCATCGGTCAGGTGCAGCACGGACACGGCGGCGGGATCGGGGTGGTGGGGTCGGCTGGGATTGTATGGAGGATCGCGGGCCTCAGAGCTGGTCGATGGAGCGCTTGAGCTGCTCCAGTTCGGCATCCACCTCGGGCTGCTGCACCTCCACCGTCACCGGCTCCATGGCGGCAGCGGCGGCGGGCAGGGCCGCGGCAGGGGCGGCGCCGGAGAGCTTGCCCTTGAGGGCCGCCAGCTCGGCATCCACCTCCGGGGCCCCCTCCAGGGCGGCGAACTGGCTCTCCAGATCCGCACCGGCCAGCTCGGCGGCCGCCTGGCTGCGGGCCTCGAGGGCCTGCACCTTCTCCTCCATCTGCTCGAAGGCCGCCATGGCCGAATTGGCACCGAGGTTGCCCACGGCGCTCTGCAGCTGCTCCTGGGCCTGGGCGGCCTGGGCCCGTGCCTTGAGCATGTCCTTCTTGGTTTTCGCCTCGGCGATCTTGCTTTCCAGCTGCACCAGGCTGCGCTTGAGCTGCTCCACCTGGCCCGCCTGGCCCTGCAGCTGCGTGCTCAAGGCGGTGGCGGTGTCCTGGCAGGTTTTGCGCCGTCCCAGGGCCTCACGGGCCAGCTCCTCCTCGCCTTTCTTGAGGGCCAGCTCAGCCCGCTCGTACCAGGTGGCGGCCTGGGCCTGGGCCTGTTCCGCCTGGTTCTGGATGCGCTTCTGGCTGGCGATGGCGGTGGCCACCGCCTGGCGCAGCTTCACCAGGTCGGCCTGCATGTCCGCCACCGACTGATCCAGGATCTTGACGGGGTCTTCGGCCCGGGTCAGCGCCGCGTTGGCATTGGCGCGCACCAGGCGGCTGAGCCGATCAAAAAAGCCCATGGATCCAGGGTTGGGGCAGGGGCTGAGACTAACCAGTTCAACCGGAAACGGTGCAGCGGGATCGCCGCACCTCCCCTAGGGTCGGCCCATGGCCATCGCCCCGCCCAACCGCAGCCGCCGGCAGGGGAACGTCAACCTGTTGCTGCCGCCGCCGCGGCCCCCGATGCAGGGGCTGGGCAGCTGCCTGGAGGCTGTGCAACGGCAGTGGGACGGCGATGCGGGGCTGGCGGCCCTGTGGAAAGCCTGGCCCCGCCTGGCGGGGCCCCAGCTGGCCCCCCACTGCAGCCCCCTGCGGTTGCAGGGGGGACGGCTGGTGGTGGGGGCCAGCCAGCCCCAGTGGCTGCAGGCCCTGCGCTTCAACAAACACCAGCTGCTGGGGGCCCTGCGGGCTTCGGGCTTCAGCGTCAAGGAGCTGGTGTTTCAGCAGCACCAGGCCACGGCCCTGCCGGAGGCGGGCACCGCCGTGGAGGCCCAGGTCTGGCAGCGGCACCCCAGCCGCATTGATGTGTTCGGCCTGGCCCATTGCCCCCGCTGCCAGCGCCCCTCCCCCGCCGGAGAACTGCAGCGCTGGGGCCACTGCAGCTTCTGCCAGCGGGAACGCATGGCCGACGGCACCGCCCAGGGGCCAGCCAACAACCCTCAGTAGCGCTCGGGCCGGGGCCGCTGCCAATCCGGCCCCGGCAGACCCCGGCGGCGCAGGTCCTCCACCCAGGCCTGCAGCGCACTGCGCCGCACACGCCACAGCCGGTAGAGGCCCTCGGAGCCCAGGATTTCGTGGGGAAGGCCCGACCAATGGGGCAGCTGGGCGGTGCCCTGGTCGATCACCACCAACACCGTGGCCCCGGGGGTCACAGGGCTGGGGTGCTGGCCCCGGCGCTGCTCCCGCAGCAGCCGGTCCGCCAGGTTGGCGGGGCCACTGGGCTGCACCCCCTCGTAGATCACCACCTGGCCGCTGTAGTAGTGCAGCGACGGCTTGAGGATCCCCACCATCGCCAGGGGTTCCGCCGGCGCGCGGCGCTGCAGCACGGCGGTGGCCATGCGGCGCACGGGCTGCTGGCGCAGGCGATCACCGAGGCCGATCAAAGGCACCAGGGCGGTGGTCACAAACAGCCCCATGGCCAACTGCTGGGCCAGCAGCCACAGCGATCCCCAGGGCCGTGGGGCCCACCACAGCACCAGCCCCGCCAGCAGGGCCAGGCCAAAGCAGAGCCCGGCCCGCAGCACAGCCCCACTGGCGAGCAGTTCGGCCGGCAGGGTGGGCAGCTCCGGCTCCACGATCAACGGAATCCAGCGCGCCGAGCCCAACAACCCCAGGCTGAGCAGCGCCACCAGGGCCAGGGTGGCCAACCGCCACCAGCGGCCGCCCCGCAGCGGCGGCACCACCAGCACATCCTGGGCCGCCAGGGCGATCAGCAGGCCCGCGGCGGGGGTGGCGGGAATCCAGTAGCTGGGCAGCTTGGTGGCCGCCAGGGTGAAAAACAGCAGCACCGCCAGCAACCAAGCGCCGGCGAAACGCCCCAGGGAGGTGGCAGGGGCCGCCTGCCCAGGGGAGGGCCAGCGCAGGTGTCGCCAGAGCCCCGCCAGCAGCAACGGCGAAAAGGGCAGGGACGCCACCACCAGCACCGGCAGGAAGAACCACCAGGGCTGCAGGTGGTTGTTGACCACGCCGCTGAAGCGCTGGAGGTTGTGGTAGCCGAAGAAGCTGTTGAAGAAGGGGCGCCCCTCCACCAGCAGCTCCAGGCCGTACCAGGGCAGGGCCACGGCGGCGGTGATCAGCAGCCCGGGGCGGGGCCGCAGCCGCTCCAGCAGAGCGCGGCCATCCCGCTGCAGAACCGCGAAGAGCAGCAGGGTGAGGGCCGCCAGCACCACCGCCACGGGCCCCTTGGCCAGCACCGCCAACCCCAGCAGCAGCCAGCCGGCCCACCAGGCCCGGCCGCCGGCATAGCGCCACCAGAACAGCACCAGTGCCGCCCCCAGCAGGGCACTGAACAGGGCGTCGCTCACCGCCATGCGACTCCAGAGCAGCACCAGCGGCGACAGGGCAAAGGCGAGGGCGGCGCTGGCGGCGGTGATGGCCCGCAGGGCCGGCGGCACCGGGGCGTCTCCCGCGGCGGGCTGCGGCCAGCGCAGCAGGGTGGCCGTGAGCAGCAGCATCATCGCCACGCTGCTGAGGGCCGACGGCAGGTTGGAAGCCCAGGTGCCCAGCGGATTCCAGCGCGCCTGCCCCGGCAGGGCATAGCCGAGGCCCATCAGCCAGTACACCAGCGGTGGCTTGTCGTAGCGGGGCAGTCCATTCACCCGCGGGGTGAGCCAGTCGCCGCTGCGGGCCATGGCCCGGGCGGAGGCGGCGAACAGGGGTGGCGTTTCATCCACCAGGCCGATGCTGCCCACGCGCCACACAAACAGGGCCAACCCCAGCAGCAGCACCGCCAACAGCAGCCACCAGCATTGGCGAGGGGCCAGGGGCCAGCCGGCGCTCACGAGGTTGCGGTCGGTCACGGCGGCAGGCGTCCGGCGCTGACCCTATCGCCGCTGGTCACTGGGGCTCCAGGCCGGCCTGCAACCAGGCCTCGAGGCGCTCCGCCAGCACGGCCCGGGAGGCGTGCTGCTCCACCCAGCGGCGGCAGGCGGCCCGCTCGATCCGCTCCACCCGACCCACCGCCTCCGCCAGGGCATCGCGGTCATCGGGCTCCACCAGTTCACCGGTGATGCCAGGCTGCACCAGCTCGCCGGGGCCGCCGCGCCGGTAGGCCACCACGGGCACCCCACAGGCCAGGGCCTCCACCACCACGTTGCCGTAGGCCTCATTCCACTTGGGGGTGTTGAGCAGGGCCCGGCAGGGCCCCAGCTGGGCCTGCAGCTCCGCGGTGGGCAAAAAGCCGCGCCACTGCAGGGTGCCGGCGGGCACCGACGCCTCCACCGCCGCGGCGTAGGCCGGGTCTTCCCGCAGGCCCCACACCGCCAGGGGCAGCCCCAGGCTGGCGGCCACCGCCGCCGCATCCTCCAGACCCTTTTCGGGGGCCACGCGCCCCACCCAGCCCAGCAGGGGTTCCGACTGCGGACAGAAGCGGTAGGCCTGCAGGTCAAAGCCGTTGCCCACCACCACGGGGGCCGCGGGCAGGTCGAAGTCGGCCGCCTGGCTGCGGCTGTGGAAGGCCAGGCGCCGCTGATCCCAGCGGGCCAGCTCAGCGATTTCGCGGTCGAGGGCGGCCTGCACCGAACCCATGCTCACCAGGTGGAAGATCGGCAGCGGCGCCGTGGGGGTGAGCCAGAAGGGCAACCAATCGGCGCTGAGGTTGAGCACGGCGTCGAACCCCGCCGCGGGCCCCTCCGCCAGCACCCGCCGCCACAGCCGCGGCAGCAGGCCATCGGCGGCGATCGTGATCGGTGCCTCGCGGGGCTGGTGCTGGAGGCTCGCCTGGGGGGTGCCGGGGCAGGTCCACAGATCCGCCGCCGCGGCATCCGGCGGCAACACCGACCCCTCGGCCGCCAGCACCGTGAGCCCGTGCCCCCGCTGCAGCAGCCCCACCACCAGGTTGGCCAGGGTGAGCTCCACGCCGCCCCCGGCGCCACTCCCCAGGGGCCCCAGGGGGGAGGCCACCACCAACAGCTTCATGGGGCCCCCTCCACCGGCAGGGGATCCGGGGCCGGCAGCCACAGGGAGGCGCGGCGGTTGATCAGCACCACGCTCACCAGGGCCAGGCCCGCCCCCAGCCATTGCAGCGGCCGCAGCTGCTCCCCCAGCAGCACCACACCACAGAGCAGGGCAAACACCGGCGTCAGGAAGGTGAGGGCCGTGAAGCTGGTGAGCTCCCCCTGGTTGGCGAACCAAAAGAACAGGCCGTAGGCCAGGGCGCTGCCCAGCAGGGCGGCATAGGCCATCAGCCCCCAGGCGGCCCCATCCCACTGGGGCCATGCGGGGGCTGCGGCGGGGTTGAGCAGGGGCGCCAGCAGCGAGGCCAGCAGCAGCGGCAGGGCCCCCAGCAGCATGTGCCAGCCGGTGACGGCCACCGGATCGCTGTGGCGGCAGGCATAGCGGCTGATCACGGTGCCCAGGGCCATGGCCAGGGCGGCCGCCAGCATCCACAGCTCCCCGTGGCTCCAGGCCCGCTCCCCCAGGGCCTCCGGCCCCATCAGCCACCACTGCCGCAGCACCGGGGCAGGCAGCCCCAGGCAGAGGATCCCCAGCAGCCCCAGCAACAGCCCCAACCAGCCCACCGGATTGATGGCCTCCCCGAACAGGCTGCGGGCCAGCAGGGCCACCAGCAGCGGCTGGGAATCAATCAGCACGGAGCCGAGGCCGGCACCGGTGCCCCCCAGGCCCCGGGCCAGCAGCCCCTGAAAGGCCGTGGCATCCACCAGGGTGAACAGCAACAGCCACAGCCAGTCGCGGCGGTCCACCGCCAGGCCACCACGCCACAGCTGGGCCGCCAACAGCACCACCGCCCCGGCGGGCAGCAGCCGCAGCCAGGCCAGGGTGAGGGGGCCGGCCCCGGCCAACAGGGGCTTCATCGCCGCCATGGCGGTGCCCCACAGGGCAAAGGGCAGGAGCATCAACAGCCAGCGCAGCATCACCGGCTTCAACGGCCCACGGGCTCCTTTTTAAGATCCAGCCACTGCACACCGCCGCAATGATCTGGCCCTGGCGCCGCACGTCCCGCCGGAAACTGGCGCGCATCGCCATCGAGGGCCCGATCGCCGCCGGCACCCGCACCCGGGTGGTGAAGGCCCTGCGGGAGGTGGAACAACGGCAATGCCCGGCGCTGCTGCTGCGGATCGACAGCCCCGGCGGCACCGTGGGCGACAGCCAGGAGATCCACGCCGCCATCGGGCGGCTGCGGGCCAAGGGCTGCCGGGTGGTGGCCAGCTTCGGCAACATCTCCGCCTCCGGTGGCGTTTATGTGGGGGTGGCGGCCGAACAGATCGTGGCCAACCCCGGCAGCATCACCGGCTCCATCGGCGTGATCCTGCGGGGCAACAACCTCTCGCGGTTGCTGGAGCGCATCGGCATCCAGTTCGAGACCGTGAAGAGCGGCCTCTACAAAGACATTCTCTCGCCGGATCGCGCCCTCACCGGCGCCGAGCGGACGCTGCTGCAGGAGCTGATCGATTCCAGCTACGGCCAGTTCGTGGCGGCGGTGGCCCAGGGCCGGGGCCTCGATGAAGCCACGGTGCGCGGCTTCGCCGACGGGCGCGTGTTCAGCGGCGCCCAGGCCCTGGAGCTGGGGCTGGTGGATGCCCTGGGGGATGAGGAGAGCGCCCGCCGCCTGGCCTGCGAGCTGGCGGGGCTCGACCCGGAGAAAACCAGGCCCCTGGAATTCGGCAAGCCCAAAAAGGGGATCGGCGGCCTGATCCCTGGCCGCAGCGCCCTGGCACGGCTGGGGGATGCCCTGCGGCTGGAGCTGGCCTGGAGCGGCCAACCCCTGTGGCTGCATCGCCCATGAGCGGCGCCAGCCCCCTGCGGGCCCTGCGGGGCGCCACCACCGCCAGCGCCAACACGGCGGCGGCCATTGAGGCGGCCGTGAACGAACTGCTGGATGCCCTGGCGGACCGCAACCAGCTCAGCGGTGAGCAGCTGCTCTCGATCACTTTCTCGGTGACCGCCGACCTGGATGCCTGCTTCCCGGCGGCCATCGCCCGGCGGCGCCCCGGCTGGGGTGCGGTGGCCCTGCTGGATTGCCAGCAGATGGCTGTGGCCGGCGACCTGCCCCGCTGCATCCGCCTGCTGGCCCACGCCTGGCTGGAGCAGCCCCCCCGGCACGCCTACCTGCGGGAGGCCGCCAAGCTCCGGCCCGACCTCGCCGATCCCGGCGCCTGAGGGGCCTGCCCCGGCGCCCTGCCAGCTGACCCGCCGACCACCAGCCTCGGTCGCGGGCAAGTGCCACACGAGAATTTCCATGGGGCCTTGGCCCCCCTCACACACACCGACCATGTCCCTCTTTCGCACCGCCGCCCTCGGCGCCGCCGCCACCTGTCTGGCGGGCGCGGCTTCGCTGCTGGCCCCAACCGGCCCTTTGGGCAACCCCGGCCTGCCCGGCGCCCGGGCCCAGGGCACCCCCAGCATCATGGAATTCCGCTGGGACCCCAGCCGGGATTACCGCAAGCTCTACTACTTCACCACCAGCACGGTGCGACTGCAGCGGGGTGAGTACTACTTCGTGCTCAAACCGAAGGACCGCAAGACCGCCATCCTCAAACTGGCCCTGAGCTTTCCCAAGGATTTCGAAAGCACGATCGAGGCCAAAAACGTCAAGCTCTGCTACATGGCCGCCGGCAGCTTCACCAAGCGCACCCGCTGCGACAAGGACATCCCCGCCACGGTGGAAGTGGCCGCCAATGGCAAAACCGTCGAGGTGTTCCCGAACACCCCAGTGCCCGTCGGCAAGACCATCGGCGTCCACATGATGATTTTCAACCCCCGGCAGGCCGGGATGTTCCAGGTGAATGCCATGGCCCAGGCCCCCGGCGACATCCCCGTGAGCGGCTACCTCGGCAGCTGGCTGATTCAGGTGGATGCCAGCGTCTACTGACCCCCGCCAACCCGTGCTCTTCCCCCCCATGCTCCGCAGCATCCGCCCCCGTCAGCTGGGGGCAGCCCTGGCCTGCGGCCTGAGCCTCGCCACGGGCCTGACGGCCCTGCAGCCCCCTGCGGCCCGCGCCGATGTGGGTAACAGCAGCGGCTTTGAGTTCCGCTGGGACTCCGACAAGGAGTTCCGCAAGCTCTGGTATCACGTGTCCTCGGGCCGGGCCACCAACCGCTCCGACTACTACCTGGTGCTGGGGCCGAAGGACCGCAAGACGGCCCTGCTCAAGCTGGCCATCTCCGTGCCCAAGGACTTCGACGCCTACATCGATCCGAAGCGCATCCAGCTCTGCTACATGCTGCGGGGGGGCGTAACCCGCAAAACCGAATGCCAGGAGGTGATCCCGGCGCTGGCGGAGGTGAGCAAGGATGGCTCCGCCATCGAGATCTTCCCCAACCAGCCGGTGCCGGTGGGGCGCTCAATCGGCGTGCGCATCCAACTCACCAACCCCTACAGCCCGGGGATGTATCAGTTCAATGCCCTGGCCCAGGCCCCCGGTGATGTGCCGATCTCGGGCTACCTGGGCAGTTGGGTGATCGAGATTTCTCCCAACGAGTGAGCCCTCAGGGGCTCCCCAACCCGACTGATAGGGTGGTGGATCGCCCATGACGCCGCAGCCGAGATCAGGCCATGACCAAACGCACCCTCGAAGGAACCAGCCGTAAGCGCAAGCGCGTCTCCGGTTTCCGGGTGCGCATGCGCAGCCACACCGGCCGCCGCGTGATCCGCTCCCGCCGCAAGCGCGGCCGCGCCCGCCTGGCGGTCTGATCCCAGCGCCAGGCCCGCTCCGAGGCCACCCCCAACGCCCCCTCAGCCCATCCCGACCGCCATTTCCCATGGTGCTACCCCGGGACCAAAGGCTGCGGGGGCGTTTTGTGTTTGACCGCCTCTACCAGCGGGGCCAGCGGTTGCATGGCACCTGGATGACCCTGCGCTGCCTGGCGGCGGAGCCGCAGCTGTTGAAAGCCGACCCCCGGGATCCCAGCCCCGGCGGCCACCGGGTGGCCGTGGTGGTGAGCAGCAAGGTGAGCAAGCGGGCGGTGCAGCGCAACCGCCTGCGGCGTCTGCTGCATGGCCATGTGAGTGCGCTGCTGCGCCAATCACCCCGCCAGGGGGGGCAGTGGCTGCTGATTTCCCTGAAACCGGGCTGCGAAACCGCCGAGCCAGCGGCCCTGCTGGGAGAATGTTCGTCACTCCTCGCCCAGGCAGGGCTTCAGCCATGAGCGCAGCCGCACAGACCCCACCGGTGGCCCCCGGCGCCAGCATCAACGAGGAGGTGTTCTACGAGGGCGGCCCCGCCAAGGGCGACCTGATCCTCAATCTGCTGTTCGGCCTCAGCCTGATTGGCATCCCCTTCGCCGTGGGGGCCCTGGTGCGGGCCCTCTGGCTGCGCTTCCGCATCACCAGCCGGCGGGTGGAGGTGAGCGGCGGCTGGCTGGGGCGCGACCGCACCCAGGTGGTGTACAGCCAGATTCGCGAGGTGCGCTCCGTGGCCCGCGGCTTCGGCTTCTGGGGCGACATGGTGCTGGTGCTCAACGACGGCATGAAGCTCGAGATGCGCGCGGTGCCCCGCTACAAGGAGGCGGAGGCCTTCATCCAGCAGCGCATGGCCGCCAGCCCCGCCGCCAAGGGGGCCGCCAAGAGCGGCTTCGGTGACAACGCGGCCGCCTGAGCCACCCGCCTGACACACTGGCTCCACACCCGTCCCCCTCCCCCCAACAGCCCCCGACGTGATCGGCTACATCTCCGACAACCTGCTGCTGCCGATCCTCGATTTCTTCTACGGATTGGTGCCGAGCTACGGCCTGGCGATCATTGCCCTCACGGTGGTGATCCGCCTGGCCCTGTTCCCCCTCAGCGCCGGCTCGATCCGCAACGCCCGCCGCATGCGCATCGCCCAGCCGGTGATGCAGAAGCGCCAGGGGGAGATCAAGGCCAAATACGCCAACAACCCCCAGAAACAGCAGGAGGAGCTGGGCAAGTTGATGCAGGAATTCGGCAGCCCCCTGGCGGGCTGCCTGCCCCTGCTGGTGCAGATGCCGATCCTGTTCGCCCTGTTCGCCACGCTGCGGGGCTCACCGTTCGCGGATGTGCCCTACACCCTCAACCTGAAGGTGCTGCCGGCCGAGCAGATCGCCACGGTGGAGCCCAAACCCTTCAACAGCGCCAGCCACTCGATCTTCGTGACGGCCACCGAGCACGTGCCGGTGATCGCCAGCCTGGAGAAGGGCACCAAGCTCGGTGTGGGCGACACGGAAACCGTGAGCCTGCACACCAAGGAGGGGGCCAGCTTCGCCTCGGTGCTTAGCGGCGTGGAGGACGGCAGCAGCTTCACCCCCACCTGGAGTGTCACCAAGGGTGAGGGGGTGGTGAGCGTGGATCAGAACGGCACCATCCATGCCATCGCCGCCGGCGATGCGGTGGTGGAGGCCAAGATCCCCGGCCTGGCGGCCCGCAGCGGCTTCCTGTTCATCAAGGCCCTGGGCCAGGTGGGCTTCTACACCGATGGCGCCATCAACTGGGACATCGCCATCCTGGTGGCCGCCTTCGGCGCCAGCCTGTTTGCGAGCCAGATCCTCTCGGGCATGGGCATGCCCGCCAACCCCCAGCAGGCCACCGCCAACAAGATCACCCCCGTGATGATCACGGGGATGTTTCTGTTCTTCCCGCTGCCGGCCGGGGTGCTGCTCTACATGGTGATCGCCAACATCTTCCAGGCGGTGCAGACTTTCCTGCTCACCCGCGAGGCCCTGCCGGACAACCTCCAGGCCATCCTCGATCAGCAGCTGGCCTCGGAGGCCAAAACCGTCACCGCCACCGTGAGCGGCAGTGAGCGCCTGCCCTTCGAACCGAAGGCCAAGAAGTAGGGCCATGGGCGTGCCTCCAGCCCGGTTGTCCCAGGGGGATGCGCTGCGGCCCATCAGCCTCCAGGAGCTGAAGCTGCAGGCGGAGGGCCGCCACTGGCGCATCGATCAGGCCCTGAGCGCCCTCGACAGCCTCACCCCGGTGCGGGGCGCGCTGACGGCGGTGCACCGGGGCAACGCGCTGGAGCTGGAGGGGGAGGCCAGCACGATCGTGACCCTCTGCTGCGACCGCTGCCTGCAGCATTTCAACCACCCCCTCAGCTTCCACACCCGCGAGGTGGTTTGGCTGGGGGAGGAGGCCCGCAGCCAGGGGCTGGAGCCCGAACGGATCCTGGAGGGCGGTGACGGGGTGCTGGAGCTCGACCCCGATGCCCTCAGTGAAAGCCTTGATCCCCGCGGCAGCTTTGACCCCGAGCACTGGGTGTTTGAGCAGCTGCACCTGCAACTGCCGGTGGTGAACCGCTGCGGGGCGGACTGCCCGGGGCCCAACCTCAGCCCAGCCGCCGACGCGAGCCCCGTCGACCCCCGCTGGGCCGCCCTCCGCAACCTGCAGCAGCCATGAGCCGCGCCTGGGCCGACCACCTGGATCTGCTGATCCGGGCGCGCACCCCCATCCTCTGGATCCGCAGCCAGGAGGAGGAGCGCATCGCCCACCTGCTGGCGGCGGCGGCCAAGCGGCTGGGCAACCGCCAGCTGGCCCGCTGGGATTTCATCGGCGGCCTCAAGGGTTGGCCCGGCCGCGACGGCGAGGCGGCCCGCAACCCCCTGGCGGCCCTCGACAGCCTGGCGGCCCTGCCGCCGGAGCAGGGGGCCCTGCTGGTGCTGCACGATTTCCACCGCTACAGCGACGACAGCAGCATCTGCCGCAAGCTGCGCAACCTGGCCACCAGCCTGCGCCAGCAGCCCCACACCGTGGTGATCACCGCAGCGGAATGGCAGCTGCCGCGGGAGCTGGAGGAGTGCATCACCCTGCTGGATCTGCCCCTGCCGGACCAGGGGGAGATCCAGGCGCTGCTGCGCAGCATCGCCCAGGCCAGCGGCCAGAGCCTCGCCGAGGATCTGCTGGAGCAGCTCACCCACAGCTGCAGCGGCTTGAGCGAGCAACGGATCCGCCAGGTGGCCGCCCGGGGCCTGGCCAGCCGCGGCCAACTGGGCATCGAAGACCTGGAGGAGGTGCTCGAGGAGAAGCGCCAGGCCATCGCCCGCAGCGAGCTGCTGGAGTACTGCCCCACCGAGGCCACCCCGGCGGACATCGGCGGCCTCGATGCCCTCAAGCGCTGGCTCGAGCAGCGGCACATGGCCTTCAGCGATGAGGCCCGCCGCTACGGCCTGCCCCTGCCGCGGGGGGTGCTGCTGGTGGGCCCCCAGGGCACCGGCAAGTCGCTCACCGCCAAGGCCATCGCCCACAGCTGGAGCATGCCCCTGCTGCGGCTGGATGTGGGCCGCCTGTTCGCCGGGTTGGTGGGGGCCTCGGAGGCCCGCACCCGCGACATGATCCAGCGGGCGGAGGCCATGGCCCCCTGCGTGCTCTGGATCGACGAGATCGACAAGGGCTTCGGCGGCTCCGGCGACGGCCGCAGCGACGGCGGCACCAGCCAGCGGGTGCTGGCCAGCCTGCTCACCTGGATGGCCGAGAAAAGCAGCGCCGTGTTCGTGGTGGCCACCGCCAACGGCGTGGAGCGGCTGCCCGGCGAATTGGTACGCAAGGGGCGCTTTGATGAGATCTTCCTGCTCGACCTGCCGGATGGGGCCGAGCGGCGCGCCATCCTCGATCTGCAGCTCAAGCGCCGACGGCCGGAGCACCGGCTGCCGCTGGAGGTGGTGGTGGATCGCACCGCGGGCTTCTCCGGGGCGGAGCTGGAGCAGGTGGTGATCGAGGCGATGCACCAGGCCTTCAGCGATGGGCGCGACTTCGGGGAAGCCGACCTGATCAGCGCTGCCGCCCAGCTGGTGCCGCTGTCGCGCACCGCCCGCGAACAACTGGAGAGCCTGCAGCAGTGGGCCAGCGGCGGCCGGGCCCGCCCCGCCTCCTCCCATTGCGGTGCGTAACGAAGCCCAACGCCAGGTAACGAACCCGCAGCGGCGCCAAGCGCCATCGGCTGAGCCCCAGCACACTGCCTGCAGCACCTGGGTTTTCCGTGGAACAGCGCCCCGCCCTCACCACCCAACTGGCCGTGGCCTGCCTCGGCGCCGGCGTGATCACCAGCTTCGCGGTGGCCCAGGGCCAGAACCCCTTCACCGCCCTTGGCATCACCCTGTTCTCCGCCGTGGCTGCGGTGATGGTGGGCCAGGTGCTCTGATGCCCAGCCTGCGGGCCCTGCTGCCCGCCCTGGCCAACAAGACCTACTTCAACTACGGCGGCCAGGGGCCGCTGCCCACCCCATCCCTGGAGGCGATCACCGCCAGCTGGGTGCGCATCCAGGAGCTGGGCCCCTTCACCACGGCGGTTTGGCCGTTCATCGAGCAGGAAGCCGGGGGCGTGCGCCGGCGCCTGGCGGCCGCCTGCGGGGTGGGGCCCCACCGGATCACCCTCACGGAGAACGTCACCAGCGGCTGCGTGCTGCCCCTGTGGGGGTTGCCCTGGCAAGCGGGTGATGAGCTGCTGATCAGCGATGCGGAGCATCCCGGCGTGGTAGCCGCCTGCCAAGAGCTGGCGCGGCGCCAGGGCTGCCGCCTCAGCACCCTGGCGGTGCAGGAGCTCTGCCGCAGCACCCCCCAGGCGCAGCTGGAGGCGGCGGTGCTGCAGGCCCTGGAGCGGGCCCTCACCCCCAACACCCGCCTGGTGGTGCTCTCCCACCTGCTCTGGAACACGGGCTCGGTGATGCCGATCCCAGCCGTGGCGGAGCTCCTGCACAGCCATCCTCGCCGGCCCTGGCTGCTGGTGGATGCGGCCCAATCGATGGGCAGCCTGCCGGTGGCGGAGGCCGCCGCCGCCGCGGACATCTATGCCTTCACCGGCCACAAGTGGTG